>NZ_JBFEKM010000031.1:0-28435 GCF_041552635.1 Sulfitobacter sp. | reverse complement strand
GTCCCGCCAGCAGGTTTATACCCTTCTGGTCGAGATTGGCCGAAAAGAAGGCGACGGCTTGCCTGACAAGGCGACCGGCGCTGCGCTGATGTGCTTTGCCTCTGGCATAGACGAGGCCGAAGCCGTGCGCGAAACCGTCGCTATACTTAAGCAGGCGGATACCAATCCGTTGGATGTCAGCGGCTACGGCACCTTGGCTGAACGCGAGGCCGAAGGACACGAGATCGACGATGAAGAACGTGCCTTGATGGCGCGCGCACTGGACGAGAATTCGGTGATCATCGCCCAGATGACGCCGTTCTTCGACTGATACGACGTTCGGTCAGGCCGCGCGACGACTGGCAAGGGTAATGGCCTCGAACCATTTCAGAACTGAATGCGCGGGCTGCCCATGCTCTGGCAGCAAATTGCGGTCTTCGCCGGCCAACACGCTACTGGCCAGTTGCACAGGCTGACGGCGCAAGCGGCCGATATAAAGACTTTCGACCGGAGTTCCGGCGGCCAGCATGGTTTCATGGGCGGGCAGCACCAATTGGGTGTAGGTGATTGTCTGGCCGCTGGTCTCACGCAAGGCGGCAAAGCCGTTGACCAGATGGCGTGCAGGGATCAGCACGGCCTCTTTGCTGAAAAGATATTCAACCTCTGGCCCGTCGATGACCAGCCGTTGGTCCGGGGCGACGATAATATCCTGTTGCAGCCCGAAATAAGGCGCACGCAACCGAATGGGAGCATAGCTGCCCCGTGCCGGAACTGTGCGCGACACCCGCTGCAACACAGGCACAACGCCCGCGCCTTCGGTCATCACCGTATCGCCACGCTGCAAATGCGATGCGGGTTTATAGCCCCAAGGGGTGGCCAGCGGCGTAGATGGCAACAGCGACGGCATCGGTCCCAAGGGTTCAACCTTGTTCGACAGCGCGGCAAAGATCACGTCTTTGGCGAATGTCTGATCTCCGCGCCCCAACATCATGTTACGCAGATCCTCGATGGCGATGGGTTTGGGGTTCGGGACGGGCACCGTGACCGTGCGGTTGCTTTCCGGTTGCTCAAGGGCCAGACGCCCCCATTTTGCGGCACTGTCCCACGAATAGGTGATGCGGAGCACATCGCTGCGCCCGCTGTCCTCGTATTGGATCGCGGCATGGGTGATATCGCTGCCTTGCACCTGAACCAAGGCAATACCACCGCCGGGGATGGCCTGAAATGTCAGGCTGCGCAGCCATGGATAGATCGATTTATACCCCAAAAGCAGCTGCGGCCTACCATCGGGGGATTGCCGTGTCTCGAACATGATGCTGCCCGAGGCCAGTAAATCATCGGGCCGGGTACCGCATACGGGGGCATCTTGTTGGTCTATGCCAAGCCCAAGGATGGAAAAGCGCCGGTCGTCGTGATCTGAGATGGAAAGCCACGTCATCGGTCAGGCCACCATACCGGATTGCAAAATTTCAGCCTCGTAACGCTTGAGAGCAAGTCGTGCCGTGGGCGAATAGCCGGTGCCGGTTTCACGGTCGATTTCGGGAAAGATCGCGCAGATTTCATCGACGATCTCGGGTTCGAAACTATCGCGTGTCTGGGGGCCGGGCAAAAAGCTTTCGGTCGCGAGCCCTTCGGAAAAGACGACCTGATGGCGGTCAAACATCAGGTGGACATATTTGACCTCACCGCCTTCGCGGCGGGTCACGGACCGGTCGTTGACCAGATCCCGTGCGGCGACCAGGACCTCGGCTTCTCCGAACAGGATTTCGGCAAGGCTGTCGCGGATCAGGACGCGGTGCAACGGCGACACCAGCAGATCACGGTGTGCGCCAAAGGTGCCTGCACGAATATGGATGGGTGCGAACTTGCCGGTTGCCGCGACAGTCCGGCTGCCGATCCAGCGCAAGGGCTGCGGGCCGTCATCCTGTGTCAGCACCAAGTCACCCGGCATCAGCGTTTCGGCAGCGCGTTCACCATCCGGCGTGGCGATCAGGGTGCCCGCGACAAAACAGGGTACCGATGTCGCAGTGACCATCCCGATATCGGTGTCGGTGCCATCTGTGATCGTATAGGTGAAGTTAAAGTTTTCGGTGTCGCCGTCCCCTTCGATGCTAAGCGTGCCATTGCTGTTCAAGGTCACGAACTGACCCGTCGGCAACTGGATTTGCGCCCCGATCGCCGCAGGCTGTCCGTTGATATGGGTGATGGTCAAAAGGCTTGAGTTCGAAGAGACGTCATTGCCAACTACGTCGATCACCTTGGTGCCGTTTGGATAGACCGACACATCGTCAGTGACCGCAATCAAGGCGGTTTGAACGGAATTTGCCGCGATCATCAGATTGGAATCGTATCCTGTATCGCTGACGTCGGCGATGGCGATACGCATCGTGTTGGGTATGTTGGGGATGACGTTCATGGTCAGCGTCATTGTAATGGTAAAGCCGTCCATCTCGGTGTTGTAGGCATCATTCGTGTTGTTGACGAACATGTTGATGTTGTTGGACGTGTTGATGTTGCCCGGATCCATATCGCCGTTCCCGACGGCAAGCTGCACCTCTTGGCCATTGATCCAGACACCAAAGAAATCCTGATAGATCGAGTTTTGGAATTCCGGATATTCTTCGGAAGAAAAGACGAATTGCATCGTCATCAGATCGCTGTCGGGGGTAAAGTTAACGTCCAGAATAGATGCGTCATAGGTGCGCGTACCAGCAGCAGCATTTAGCTGGGCATCATTATTGACACCCGACGTGTTGGTCGAGGTAGAGTCGCTTCTGTTCGACGACCCTCTGGAGTTGGTGAAGTCCTGCGCATTGCCCGTCGACATGATGATGCCGCTGTCGCCGGGGGCAACACCGGGCATCAGCGTATCGGCGTTCGAATAGGTCCCCGCGCTGTCGATATCACCGCTGTAGGTCGCGCTGTTCACGGTCACACCATTGCCGAATATGGATTCCGCCAGATTGATCGCGTTTGTACCTTCACGCATTGTCTCAATAGGAAGTTCTGATGCTGCTACCATGCGTCTTGCCCCAAAAATTGGTCGAGACAGCACAGATCAGCGTGACCCTTCACGGAATGATCCCGCGCGTGGTCTTTTGTTTTTATGGTTCGGAGGACCCGGTTTTCCGGTGTCGCGCCTGCTGATGCCCTGCCTCGGGTCGAATTATTAACAACAGCCTAGCACGGAATTTTCTGGACGGGTACGGTTTTCATTGCACACCCCCTTGGCACCGCGCTTTTTTCGCCACAAGTGTTGGGGGAACAACCAGTTTTACCCATCAGGAGCCTGCTATGCCCGCTACGGACCCCGTCGACCTTACAGCCAGATTGGTGCAATGCCCCTCTGTTACCCCTGCGGATGCGGGGGCGTTGGACATTTTGCATGATTTGCTAAGCGGCGCAGGGTTTGAGTGCGCCTGGGCGGATCGCGGCGGTATCCGCAACCTGTTCGCGCGCTGGGGCAACAAGGGAAATACGCGGTGTTTTGGCTTCAACGGACATACCGACGTAGTGCCCATCGGCAATGAGGCCGACTGGAGCTTTGCGCCGTTCGGTGCCGAAATCAAAGACGGTGTGATGTATGGCCGTGGCACGACGGACATGAAATCGGGCGTTGCCGCCTTTGCCGCCGCTGCGGTGGATTTCGTGCGCGACACGCCCCCCGACGGGTCGATCGTGCTGGCCATCACCGGTGACGAGGAAGCCGAAGGTATCGACGGCACGCTTGCCCTGCTGGACTACATGGAAAAGGCGGGCGAACGGATGGATGTTTGTCTGGTCGGTGAACCAACCTGCCCCAACAAGATGGGCGAAATGATCAAGATCGGGCGACGCGGGTCGTTGAACGCACATTTCCGGGTGATCGGCAAACAGGGCCATGCCGCCTATCCGCACCGCGCCAATAACCCGCTGCCAGCGATGATGCGGCTGATGGATCAGCTTGCCTCGCATGAACTGGACGCGGGGACCGATCATTTTGACCCGTCCACGTTGGCGATTGTCACCGTTGATACGGGCAACCCTGCAACGAATGTCATCCCGGCAGAATGCCGCAGTACGGTCAATATCCGCTTCAATGACACCCATTCGGGCGCAAGTCTGACCGCATGGCTTGAAGAGCAGGCAGCCGCCATCGCAGACAGCTTTGGCGTGCAGATCGACCTGAGCGTGAAAATTTCTGGCGAAAGCTTTATCACGCCGCCGGGCGCTTTGTCCGACATGGTGTCCAAAGCCGTCGCAGCCGAGACTGGCGTAACCCCTGAATTGTCAACGAGCGGAGGCACGTCGGATGCGCGTTTCGTGAAAAACCACTGCCCTGTGGTCGAATTCGGCCTTGTCGGGCAATCAATGCATGCGGTCGATGAGAACGTAGAAGTGGCGCAAATCCATCAGCTCAAGGCGATCTATACCCGCATCCTAAAGGACTATTTCGCATGACCTTTATCATCAGACAGACCGAAGATCTGGCCAGTTGCCATCTGCTGCGGCGCATCGTTTTCATCGAAGAACAAAGCGTGCCAGAGGCGGACGAACTTGACGATCTTGATGGCACATCGATCCATTTTCTGGCTTCGCAGAAAGACATCCCAATCGGCACTGCGCGTATGCAGATCAACGGCGATACGGCCAAGATCGGTCGCGTGTGTGTTCTGGTCGCCCATCGCGGCACCGGCTTGGGGGCTGCCCTGATGCGCGCTGCGGTGGATGAGGCGCGCCAACAGGATGGCGTCGCGTTCGTCAAGCTCAGCTCTCAGGTGTCGGCGATCGGGTTTTATGAAAAGCTGGGATTTGTGGCGCAAGGGCCAGTCTATGACGACGCGGGCATTGACCATCGCGATATGGTGCTGCCGCTTTGATGCAAACCTTGGTCATCATGGTCAAGGAACCGCGTCCCGGCAGGGTCAAAACGCGTTTGGGCCGGGATCTGGGGATGACCGCAGCCGCGTGGTGGTTTCGCCACCAAAGCCGTGCTTTGATCCGGCGGGTGCAAGACCCACGCTGGCAGGTGGTGCTGGCGGTTGCGCCGGACCAGGCGGGTCTGACCAGTCGCGTCTGGCCTGCGCATCTGCCGCGCTGGCCGCAAGGGCGGGGTGATCTGGGCGACCGCATGGGCCGTATGCTGCGCGCCGCTGCACCCGGTCCGGTCTGCGTGATCGGTGCTGATATTCCGGGGATCAGGCCTGCGCATATCGCGGAGGCATTCCGCGCTTTGGGTAACCACGACGCTGTTTTCGGGCCTGCGCCTGACGGGGGCTATTGGCTGGTCGGGCTAAAGCGGGCGCGCCCTGTGCCACCGACCCTGTTTGCCAATGTGCGTTGGTCAACGCAGCATGCGCTGGCCGATACGATCGCAACCTTGCCGGATCACCGTATCGCACGTATCGCAACCTTGAACGACGTAGATACAATTGACGATTTGCCCATGACGAAGCGGGGTCCGCGTGCTACCTGACACAGCATGAGTAAAATACCTTCCAAGCCAGAAATTCTCGATTGGATCACCGCCAATCCCACTCTGACCGCCAAGCGTGACATCGCCAAGGCCTTCGGGATCAAGGGGGCCGCGCGGATTGATCTGAAACGCGTGCTGAAAGAGCTTGAGGATGAAGGGCATCTGGAAAAGCGCAAGCGCAGCTATCAAGATCCCGACCGTCTGCCGCCTGTGTCTGTCTTGCAGATCACCGGGCCCGATGCTGACGGCGATCTTTTTGCCAAACCTATGGAATGGCAGGGTGCGGGCAAGGAGCCCGTCGTTTTGGTGATTCCCCGCGCCTCTGATCCTGCATTGGGTGCGGGCGACCGGATTCTGGCGCGGCTGACGCTGGTCACAGCCGAGGACCATCACTACGAAGCGCGGCTGATCCGGCGGATCGGTGCGAACCCGCAGCGTGTCTTGGGCGTCTTTCGTCTGAGGGCCGAAGGCGGTCGTATCATCCCCATAGACAAAGGCAGCGACAAGGAATGGATCGTTGCCGCCGATGCGATGTACGGTGCCAAGGATGGCGAATTGGTCGAAGCCGAACTTGCCGGTCCAAAAGGGCGCATGGGTCTGCCCCGTGCGCGGATTGTTGACCGGCTGGGCGACCCGTCTGCGCCCAAGGCGGTGTCGCTGATTGCCATTCACCAGCACGGCATTCCTGATGCATTCCCTGATGATGTGATCGCACAGGCCGATGCGGCATCGCCGGTTGGATTGAAGGGCCGCGAAGACCTGCGTGATTTGCCGCTGATTACGATCGACCCGTCGGATGCGCGCGACCATGATGACGCGTGCTTTGCCCACGCGGACGAAGACCCCAAGAACGAGGGCGGGCATGTGATCTGGGTCGCGATTGCGGATGTGGCAGCCTATGTCACGCCCGGATCGGCGCTGGACCGCGAGGCGCGCAAGCGGGGGAATTCGACCTATTTCCCGGACCGTGTGGTGCCGATGTTGCCCGACCGTCTGTCTGGTGATTTGTGTTCTCTGCACGAAGGCGTGCCGCGCGCCTGTATTGCCGTGCGGATGGTGCTGGATGCCGACGGGCAAAAGATCAGCCACCGCTTTCATCGCGGGCTGATGCGGTCGCCCGCGTCACTCCATTACGAAGAAGTGCAAGACGCCATTGACGGTCGCCCCAATGACCGGACCGGCCCTTTGTTGGAACCTGTCCTCAAGCCCATTTATGCCGCCTATGAAGCGCTGAAAAATGCGCGCGCACAGCGGCAGCCGCTTGATCTGGACCTGCCTGAACGCCGCATCGAACTGGACCCGGACGGCACGGTCAAATCGGTCAATTTCAAGGACCGTCTGGATGCCCACAAGCTGATCGAGGAATTCATGGTGCTGGCCAATGTCGCCGCCGCTGAAACCTTGCTTGAAAAGAAAACACCGCTTCTGTTCCGCATTCACGAAGAACCGTCGCCCGCAAAGCTGGATGCGCTGCGCGAGACGGCGCAGGCGTCGGGATACACCTTGGCCAAGGGGCAGGTGCTGCACACGCGGCATTTGAATAAGTTGCTGAACGATGCGGCGGGCACTGACGACGCGGAACTGATCAACATCTCGACCTTGCGGTCGATGACGCAAGCCTATTACGGCCCTGCACATATCGGGCATTTCGGGTTGGCGCTGCGGTCTTACGCGCATTTCACCTCTCCGATCCGGCGTTATGCCGATCTGGTGGTGCATCGCGCGCTGATCACGGCCCATGGTTGGGGCAAGGACGGCCTAAGCCCCCATGACATCGAAGACATGGAACAAACCGGCGCACATATTTCCACCACCGAACGCCGGTCGATGGTGGCCGAACGGGACACGACCGACCGCTACCTGGCGTCCTATCTGTCCGAACGCGTGGGCAATGAATTTTCCGGCAGGATCAGCGGTATCGCGCGTTTCGGTGCCTTTGTGAAACTGGATGAAACCGGCGCTGACGGCCTGTTGCCCATGCGGTCCTTGGGTCGTGAATATTTTCACTTTGACCAAGAGGCTGGCACGCTGATGGGGTCGGATACCGGACTGATGATCAGCATCGGCCAGCGCGTCACCGTGCGCCTGACCGAAGCTGTCCCTGTCACGGGCGGCATCGCGCTAGAGCTGCTGACCTTGGAAGGGAACGCATTGCCCCAAGGTGGGCGTGGAGGGCGCGGACCTGCAGGGCGGACCAACCCCAAGCGCAAGGCAACCAAGGCCAAACGCAAGTCCGATAAGGTTAAACGCAAGGTGAAACGTACTCGGCAATAGGGCGCGCATCGCTTAGGTTCAGGCTTTCTGTGGTCCCGCAATGCCGCTAGGCTTTTGGTTGAAATAGCCAAGGGAGCGGCGGCGGATGAGACCTGTTCGACTATGTATGCTGGCAGCGCTGCTGGGCTTTGCTGCGGTGCCGGCCGGTGCCCAAGGCAGTGGCGCTGCGACGGCAATGACGCAGGTGGGCAGCGATGCAGGCTTGCAGGCTTGGTTGGTGGATTTTCGCAGCCGCGCGATGGCGGCGGACATTGATGCGCAAGTATTCGACGCCGCGATGAACGGCGTGCGCTATGACACCGAGGTCATTCGACGTGACCGCAACCAGTCGGAATTTACCAAGACGGTTTGGGAATACCTAAAGACAGCAACTTCTGATCTGCGGATCGAGAATGGCAAGAAGGCGTTGTCGCGCCACCGCGCCGATCTTGAGCAGATCGAAAAGACATATGCCGTCGACAAAGAGGTGGTTGTCGCGATTTGGGGGCTGGAAAGCGCCTATGGCACGTTCCGGGGAAGCGACAGCGTGATCACGTCGCTCGCTTCACTGGCTTATGACGGGCGACGCAGTGCGTTTTTCGAGGCCGAGTTGTTGGAAGCGCTGCGGATCTTGCAGGATGGCGATACGCAGCCCGACCAGATGAAAGGCAGCTGGGCTGGTGCAATGGGGCATACGCAGTTTATGCCGTCGTCCTTTCAGCTTTATGCCGTCGATTTCACGGGCGATGCGAAACGCGATATCTGGGGGGATGATCCGCGCGATGCACTGGCGTCGACAGCTGCATATCTTAAGCATTTTGGCTGGACGCAGGGGCAGCCTTGGGGTGTCGAAGTGCATGTCCCGGACGGATTTGATTATTTGCAGGCAGACCGTGAGGTTTTGAAATCGCCTGAGGATTGGGCGGCCCTTGGGGTGATGGGGTTGGACGGGACGGCAGTGGCGGACCACGGGCCTGCGTCCATCCTTTTGCCCGGCGGGGCAGAGGGGGCTGCCTTTATGATTTTCTCGAACTTCGGCGTGATCGAGCGGTATAATACAGCTGATGCCTATGTGATCGGGATTGGCCATCTAAGCGACCGGATCGCGGGTGGTGGCCCGATCGAGCAAGGCTGGCCCCTGCAGGATCGCGCGCTTACATTTGACGAGCGGACGGAGCTGCAAACCCGGCTGACGGCGCTTGGATTTGATACGGTCAAGATTGACGCAAAGATCGGGCCTTTGACCATCAACGCAGTTCGGCGTTTCCAAGTGGCGAATGGGTTCTTGCCTGACGGGTATCCGTCGCTGCGTTTGTTGGATCGCATACGGGCTGCGGGTTAGATATTATTTGTCCAAGACCCCAAAGGGGGCCTTGGACGTGCCTTTGGCGAGGATTTAGATCCATTTGGAAAGGTCGGTTAGCCCGGTGACATGCCGCGCAGGCGTTCTGACCTGCGGCGCAGCAATTCAACCACCGTAAGCAAACAGATCGAGATGCCCACAAGGATTGTGGCGACCGCCAGAATGGTCGGGCTGATCTGTTCGCGCAGGCCCGTGAACATCTGCCAAGGCAGGGTTTTCTGACCGGCAGAGCCGACAAAGAGAACCACGACAACTTCGTCGAATGAGGTGATGAAAGCGAAGAGACCGCCAGAAATGACGCCCGGAAGGATCAGTGGCATTTGCACCCGGAAGAAGGTCGTGACCGGGTTTGCGCCCATGTTCGCTGCCGCACGGGTCAGCGAGCGGTCAAAGCCCACCAAGGTTGCGGTCACGGTAATGATCACGAAGGGAATGCCAAGTGCGGCGTGGGCCAGAACGACACCCAAGGTCGTGCCTTGCAGGCCAACGCGGCTGTAGAAGAAGTACATGCCAGCAGCCGAGATGATCAACGGCACAATCATCGGAGAGATCAAGATTGCCATGATTGCGCGGCGGAACGGAACGTGCGGTTGGCTGAGGCCGATGGCCGCCAATGTCCCGAAGCTGACTGAGAGCAAAGTCGCAGCCGGTGCGATCTTGAGAGAGTTCCACACGGCATCTTGCCAAGCGGCGCTGTTGAAGAAGTCTTTGTAGTGCTTCAACGAATAGCCAGCTGGGTCAAACCGCAGCATTTCCGGAGTGAAGGTGAAGAAGTTCTCGGCGTTGAAGCTGAGGGGCATGACAACGAGGATCGGTGTGATCAAGAAGACAAAGATCGCACCGCAGATGACCCGGAAGGTAAAGTGCCACAGGACTTGACCCGGCGTGAGATAGGGGGCGACTTTGGCACGGTAGCGCCCCTCGAAGAGCCAAAAGCTGAACCAGCTGAAGAACCATCCGAATGCGGCACCAATCAGCAGGGCGGGGATGCCGCCCATGAAGTACCCGACGATGCCAAGGGCGACGATCGTGCCCCAGCGGCTGATCTGTTCGTTCTTGACGACTTGCGTCAGCACAAAGGCCAAAGCGGCCATGAGAACGGCACCAACGACGATGCCAAGCAGGCCACTGCCGTTTGCTGTCCCAACGAAAAGCCCTGCGACAGCGCCAGCAGCCGCCACGACGGGTACATAAAAGGAAACGGGTTTGCGAGAGATTGGTGTGAGTGCGACCATTGCTTTAGCCCCCCAGTTTCACGTTATCGATGCCGACAATTTTGTCATAGGCATAGTAGAGCCCCAACACGACGGCGAGCAGAATTGCCCCGAGTGCCGCTGCAAGTCCCCAGTTCAGAGAGCTTGAGATATGGTAGGCGATGCGGTTCGAGATGAAGGTACCGGTTGTCCCGCCGACGATCTCGGGGGTGATGTAGTAGCCAATCGAAAGGATGAACACGAGGATGGACCCCGCACCAATACCGGGCACAGATTGCGGGAAGTAGACCCGCCAGAATGCTGTCCAGTTGGTCGCACCCAGTGATTTCGCGGCGCGCAGATAGCTGGGCGGCACGGTTTTCATCACGGAATACAGTGGCAAGATCATAAAGGGCAGCAAGATATGCGTCATGGCGATGATCGTGCCGGTTTGGTTGTTGATCAAGGCCAGTCGGCTGTCGTCGGCGACAACGCCAAGCCAGACCAGCGTATCATTGACGACACCTTGTTGTTGCAACATCACTTTCCATGCGGATGTCCGCACCAGCAACGATGTCCAGAACGGCAAGAGAACAAGGATCATCAGCAGGTTGGCGGTGCGCGCAGGCAGATTGGCCAAGATCCAGCCGACCGGGTACCCCAAGATGATACAGCTGATCGTGATGACGACCGACATGAACAGGGTGCGCAGGAAGAGTGTGCCGTAGATCCGTTGATTTTCCGGGCGGAATTCCGGGCCATCGGCTGATTTCTGCATATCGATGGAGTTCAGAAAATATCCGTTGGTAAACTTGGGGCTGTAGGCGCGGATGGTTTCCCAGATCGGGCTTACGCCCCAGTCCTTGTCGATCTTTGTGAATGCGGCCTTGTAATCAACGGTTTCAAAGCTTGCCGCGGCGGCTGCGGCTTCGGCGATCTCGGTTGCGCCGGGGCCCGAATAGCTGGCGATTGCGGCTGCGGTGTCGCCGGTCAGATCATCATAAAAGGACGAATAGATCAGGGGCCAAGGGTCTTCTTTGTACAGATTGTCTTCGTCGACATTTTGGACGAAATCGGCAAAAATCGTATAGTAGGTGGCGGTCTCGGGGAAAATCCCGGCGATACCGTCGCGCATTTCAAACGCGGGTTGCGCTGTGCCAGAGGCTTTCTTCCAGTCTTTGATCTGCGCCAGCCAAGCATCGGAGCCAAAGACTTCGTTCCAGTTTTCGCCTTTCTTCCAGAACGCGTTCAGATCTTCGAACTGGTCCTGATAGACTTCGCCGATATCATCGACGCCACGACCGGATTTACGGAACATGGACGATGCACCGGTAAGTTCATAGTTCAGGCGTGACCCCAGGCGCGTATGCAACTTGCGTTCTTGGGCGATCGCAATATCGTGATAAAGAGCTTTGTAAACAGGGGCTTCGGGGGTCGTGCCGGGCTGTCCATCCCACTCTTTCAGGGCGGCGGTCGTGCGGGGCAGCGTATCTTGCACGATTTCATTTTCGACGGACCGAAACAGCATGTCGACGATGGGGGCGATGAATGTGACCAATACAAAGATCAGCAGCGGGGCGATCAAAAGCAATGCACGGAATTTTTGGCGGCGTAAGGCGCGGTTCAGGCTTCTTTTCAGCGGTGTGCCATCGGCCGCCAGCATGGGGCCTGAATTTTCTCTGTCGGCGCGCTCTGCCTCTAGGGCCGAGACTGGTGCTGTGGTCGCATTGTTTACATCGCTCATATCGGCCCCACGGGGTTGGATCGGTGTGAAAATCGGAAAAGGGAAAAACGAATTGGTGTGGAAGGGGCCAAGATGGCCCCTTCTGATAGGTTCAAGCGCTTATTGCGCCAACCATGCCTGGAACTTCGCGTCGACATCGTCGCGGTAGTCAGCCCAGAACGTGTAGTTGAAGAAGAACGTGTTCTTCGAGTTGGCGGGATCGGTTGGCATGTGTGGTGCCATTTCGATGCCCAGTTCGGCGTGCTTGCCGACCAACGGTGCAGAGGATGCACGTGCAGGACCGTAGGAGATGTACTTGGCCTGGTCCGCCAGACGCTGTGTGTCTGTTGCGAATTTTACATAGTCAAGTGCACGCGCCTTGCGATCGTCCGGCAGACCTGCGGGAATGATCCACACGTCAAGGTCAAACATCTGACCGTCCCAAAGCATCGCAACAGGCTGTTCCTGCTCTACGATCACGCTGAACAGACGACCGTTGTAGGTCGACCCCATGACGACTTCGCCATCGGCAAGAAGCTGGGGCGTATCGGCACCGGCGTTCCACCAGATTACGTCGTCCTTGATGGTTTCCAGCTTGTCGAGCGCTTTTTGCTGACCTTCAGGGGTTGCCAGAACGTCGTAGATCTCGTCTTTGGCAACGCCGTCACAGAGCAATGCCCATTCCATGTTGCCAATCGGACGCTTTTCAAGCGCACGCTTGCCTGGATAGGCTGTCGTGTCGAATACGTCACAAACCGATGTCGGAGGTGTGTCGCCGACCAGATCGGTGCGGTAGCCGAAGGTTGTCGAGAAGACGATCTGCGGGATCGCACAATCGTTGATCAGCGTGTCACCGAAATCGTCCGATGCGGACGTGCCGTCCGGCGCGGCAGCAAGCTGCTCGTCAAAGTCGATTTCCATCGCAAGGCCTTCGTCGCACAGGCGAATGGAATCGGCGGCAGTTACATCGACGACATCCCAAGTGATGTTGTTCGCTTCGTTCATTGCGCGCAGCTTCGAAACAGCTTCGGCAGAAGATTCGTCATTGATGATCTTCACGCCGGTCATTTCAGCATAGGGCTCGTTATAGGCCTTTTGCTGCGAGTTGGAATATGCGCCACCCCAGCTGATGATTGTCATTTCGTTCGCCATGTGCGCATCGGCAAAGGCCATGCCGGACGCAACGGTCAGCGCAGAGGACGCGAGTAGCGTTGTCGTAAATTTCATTCGGTAGTCTCCCAAATATTGCCCGTTTGGTACTTGAGGATGCGATAACGGGATTAGGCGCATCCTTCTTGATACGCCGCCCAGCGTTGGGGCGGCCCTTTGCCATTACGCGCTATGCATCAAGCGCGCGGCAATCTTCTGCAAGCCAGCCGATTTCGATCTGCTGTCCCGGCGTCAGGCGTACCTGATCCGGTGCGTTGCGTGTTTTGATGATAAAGTTATCGGTGCCCGCGACCCGCAAGCGTGTGCGGAAGATGTCGCCCATATAGACGAATTCCAGAACTTCGGCCTTCAGCGTATGCGCGCCTTCGGGCATCCGGTCCTTGTTGAATTCGACACGTTCGGGGCGGATCGATACGCGGGTGCGTTCGCCTGCTTGTGTGACGTTGATCGGCTTGGCTTCGATCAGGCCGCCACCGTCAAGCTGCACCATGCAGGTGCCGCCTTTTATCTCTTTTACGACGCCTTCCAGCGTGTTGTTTTCGCCGATGAACTGCGCAACAAAGCTGTTTTCGGGCTCTTCATACAGCAGGTCCGGCGGGGCCAGTTGCTGAATGCGGCCGTTTTCGAACACGGCAACCCGGTCCGACATTGTTAACGCTTCGGTCTGGTCATGGGTCACGTAAACCACTGTAATACCCAGTTCGTGCGCAAGATGGGTGATTTCAAACTGCAAAGTTTCGCGCAGTTGTTTATCCAAGGCACCCAACGGTTCGTCCATCAAAACCAGTTCGGGTTCAAAAACCAAGGCGCGGGCCAAGGCCACACGCTGCTGCTGACCACCAGAAAGCTGTGCGGGACGGCGACCGCCAAACGTGCCCATCTGAACGCGGTCCAGCGCGATCTTGACCTGCTTTTCACGCTCGGACTTGCCGATCTTGCGAACCTCAAGCGGAAACGCCAGATTTTCGGCAACGGTCATATGCGGAAAAAGGGCGTAGTTCTGGAACACCATGCCAATGCCGCGCTTGTGCGGCGGGATGTTGTTGATCGATTTGCCATCCAGACGGATATCGCCATGGGTGGCTGTCTCGAAGCCGGCCAGCATCATCAGGCAGGTCGTCTTGCCGGACCCCGATGGTCCAAGCATTGTCAGAAATTCGCCCTTAGGCATCGACAGGTTCAGGTCTTTGACGACAAGATTTTCGCCGTCATAGCTTTTTTGTACGCGTTCAAATTCGACAAACGCATTTGTTGCTGACGTATCTGCCAAAAGCTGGCTCCCCATTTTTATTTCTGTGCTTGAGCACTTGTTGACCGAAAGTTAAAGCGGGCTGCCTCACAGTTTGCAACCAATTAACTTAAGTTTCTGGGCGAAGGGGCCAATTGCAGGAAGAAATCTGGTTATTCGGCAGCTTTTAGTGTTTTTGACTGCAATTTAAGCAGCCTGACGCGGTTTGCAAAGATTGCTGGACTGGCCGCTTTGCACCAAGCTAAGACTCAGGGAACCTTGGAAGGATTCTGTATATGCCTGCAATTGACCTGCCGTTTTCCCCTTTAGAATATGATCGTCGGCTGAAACTGGTGCGCGATGAAATGTCCAAACGCGGGCTTGATGCGCTTTTTGTATCCGATCCCAGCAACCAAGCTTGGCTGACAGGGTACGACGGATGGTCATTTTATGTGCACCAAGGCGTAATTATTTTGCCTGACGCCGATCCGATCTGGTGGGGGCGCAATCAAGACACCAATGGCGCGCTTCGCACCGTCTGGATGGGGGCCGACAGCGTACGCGGTTATGCCGACGGGTTCGTGCAATCGACGGAACGCCACCCGATGCAGGATCTTGCCAAGCATCTTGCGGGTGCAGGTATCGAGGCGGGGCGCATCGGTGTCGAGATGGACAACTACTATTATTCCGCCAAGGCGCACGCGTCCCTGTGCGAAAGCCTTCCCAAGGCGCAGGTGGTGGATGCCACAGCTTTGGTCAACTGGAAACGGACAGTTAAATCCGAACCCGAACTGGCCTTTATGCGCAAGGCGGCGCTGATTTCGGAAAAGATCGTGGATGGCCTGTTGGAGAGGGTCGAACCCGGCGTGCCAAAGAATGAAATCGTCGCCGAGATTTACCGCGATGCCATCCGTGGCGTTGACGGGGCATGGGGGGATTATCCGGCGATAGTTCCTTTACTACCATCAGGGTCGGATGCCGCCGCGCCGCATCTGACGTGGGATGGCAGGCCTTTCGCAACTGGCGAAGCGACATTCTTTGAAATCTCAGGCTGCTACCGCCGCTATCACGCGCCTTTTTGCCGGACATTGTTCCTTGGCACGCCGCCCGATTTCCTGAAACGCGCCGAGGCGGCGTTGGTCGAAGGGCTAGAGGCAGGTTTGGACAAGGCCCGCGCTGGCAACCGTGCATGCGACGTTGCAAACGCGCTGGCGGCCCCGCTTGAAAAGGCGGGGATCGAACGCGGTGCACGCTGCGGCTATCCCATTGGGATCAGCTATCCGCCAGACTGGGGCGAACGCACGATATCCTTGCGGTCCGAGGATGAAACCGTGCTTGAGCCGAACATGACCTTCCATTTCATGCCCGGCCTATGGATGAAGGATTGGGGGATCGAGATTACCGAAAGCATCCGCATCCGCGAAGATGGTGCCGCCGAAACCTTTTGCAACCGACCACGGCAGATGTTCGTTAAATGACGCTGCAAGCCACTGTTGATCTGCTGGATCGGCTGATCGCCTACCCGACCGTCTCAACCGACAGCAATCTTGAGTTGATCATCGACCTGTCGGGCAGGCTGCAATCGCTGGGCGCGCGCACCCATATTTTTGGCGACGAAACCGGCAGCAAGGCGACCCTGTTCGGGTCGTTGGGGCCGGACGTGCCGGGCGGCGTGTTGTTGTCCGGGCATTCCGATGTTGTGCCCGTGACCGATCAGGATTGGTCAAGCGATCCGTTCCAGATGCGGGAGGCCGACGGGCTGCTTTACGGGCGTGGCACCTGCGACATGAAGGGGTTTATCGCGGCCAGCGTTGTGATGGCCGAACGCTATGCCGCGCTGCCACTGAAGCGCCCCGTTCATTTCGCGTTCACCTATGACGAGGAAACTGGATGCCTTGGCGCACAGGCGTTGATCCCGGAACTGGCACGCCTTGGCATCAAGCCCGATATCGCGATCATCGGCGAACCGACCGAAATGCGCGTGATCGAAGGCCACAAGGGCTGCTGTGAATATACCACGCGGTTTGAAGGGCTTGAGGGCCATGGATCATCGCCTGATCTGGGGGTGAATGCGGCGGAATATGCCGTGCGCTATGTCAGCCGGCTGATGGCGCTGCGCGAAGATTTGCGGGCGCGTGTGCCGGCGGACAGCCGGTTTGAGCCGCCCTATACCACCATCAACATTGGACGGGTTCAGGGTGGTCACGCGCATAACGTGATCGTCGGAAAGGCCGAAGTTGATTGGGAATTCCGCCCCGTTCAAACCAGCGATTTCCGCTTTGTCAAAGAGACGATGGAAGCGTTTGTCGAAAAGGATCTGCTGCCCCGAATGCGGGATGTCTATCCACAGGCTGATATCTCGACCGAGACATTGGGCGAAGTTGTGGGCCTTGAGCCGATGACGCAAAATGCGGCTCGGGATCTGATGTCGGGATTGTTGGGGGCGAACAGCGCGGGCGTTGTCCCGTTCGGGACCGAAGCAGGGCTGTTTCAGCAGTTCGGCATGGATGTGGTCGTTTGCGGGCCGGGGTCGATTGCGCAGGCGCATAAGCCCGATGAATTCGTCAGCCTTGATCAGCTAGCGGTCTGCCTTGGCATGTTGGAACGCCTTGGGCAGAAGTTGGTGTAGGGGCGCAAGATATCCTCGCGCCCCTGAAACCGGTTTAACCCAAAGGCGAATCGGCGTCGTGGATGTGGTCCTCGGCGGCCTTCAACAGGTCGTCGTCCTTGAGCGCGGTATAGGTTTCATCCAGCGCTTTCTTGGCACGAGTCATGAAGATGTCGATTTCTTCGGGGGTGATAACCAGTGGCGGGGAAATGATCATGCGGTCGCCCACATGGCGCATCACCAGATTGTTGGCAAAGCACCGCTCGCGACACATGTAGCCGACCGTGCCCGCATCGCTGGCGAACTTTGACCGCGTTTCCTTGCGCGGGGACAGCGGCAAGGACGCCATCAGGCCAGAGATGTTAACGCCGCCCACAAGCGGATGTTCGGACAGCTTGTCCAGCCCTTCCTTGAGCGCCGGACCCGCAACATTTTTCACATGATCCAAGATTTTCTCGTCTTGCAGAATGCGCAGGTTTTCCAACGCGACGGCAGAACAAACCGGGTGACCGGAATAGGTGTAACCGTGGTTGAACTCGCCCGAGTTGATGACCTCTGCAATCTCGTCACAGACAATCGACCCGCCGATCGGCTGATAGCCAGAGCTGAGGCCTTTGGCGATGGTCATGATGTGCGGTTTGATCCCCATGGTTTGCGAGCCGAACCAGTTGCCGGTGCGCCCAAACCCGCAGATGACTTCGTCTGCGATGATCAGCACGTTGTATTTGTCGCAAATGCGCTGGATTTCGGGCCAGTAGGTGCTGGGGGGCACGATAACACCGCCAGCCCCTTGGATGGGTTCACCGATAAAGGCTGCGACGTTATCCGCGCCGAGCTCAAGAATTTTCGCCTCAAGCTCCTGTGCGCGGGCAAGGCCGAATGCTTCGGGCGTGTGATCGCCGCCTTCGGCCCACCAATCGGGCTGGTTGATGTGGTGAATGCCGGGGATCGGCATGCCGCCCTGTTCGTGCATATAGGACATCCCACCCAGCGAACCTGACCCCATGGACGATCCGTGATAGGCGTTCTTGCGGCTGATAAAATGCGACTTTTCCGGTTTGCCCTTCATCGCCCAATAGGTGCGGACCATGCGGATATTGGTATCGTTCGCCTCGGACCCTGATCCGGCAAAGAAAACGTGGTTCAGATCACCCGGTGCAAGGCTGGCGATTTCCTTGGCCAATGCGATCGCGGGCACATGCGAGGTCATAAAGAACGTGTTGTAGTAGTTCAGTTCAAGCATCTGGCGCGACGCGACATCGGCCATTTCCTGACGGCCATAACCGATGTTGACGCACCAAAGTCCCGCCATCGCATCCAGGATTTCGTTGCCTTCGCTGTCGGTCAGATAAATGCCCTTGGCCCGTGTGATGATACGCGCACCTTTGGCAGCAAGTTCATCATTCGTGGTGAACGGGTGCATGTGATGCGCGGCATCCAGCGCCTGTAGTTCAACGGTGGGCATGTGGTTGGTGATATGGGACATTTGTGCACCTCAGGGCATGAGAAAAAGCGTTGAACGGACAATATGATCAAATTATGCCAAGTCAATCGAATCGCAGCGGATGTGTCAGAAATTAAAGGGATGCCTGAATTTGCCGCATGCCTTGGGCGACGTCTTCCGCCATGGCGTGGGCGGCAGCAACCGCGTCTCGATTGCCAAAGGCCGCCAAAAGGTCGGCGTGCTTGTCGGGAAGGTTTGACGTCCCAAAACGTCCGCAAACGACCCGCAGCGATGGCCCGAAACGCAGCCAAAGCCGGTCAACGGTTTCACTGGTGATCGGGGCGTCGGCACAGCGATAAATCTGTTCATGGAATTGATAATTCTGGGTCAGGTATTCGCCAATATCCCCCCGTGCGATGGCGGAGTTAAGCAAGGCATCGATGCTTGTCAGCTGCTCCAGCACCTCGGGGGTCATGCGGGAAGTGGCGCGGCGGGCCAGCTCTGGCTCAAGTGTTTTACGAATAAAACCAAGCTCTTGTGTATCTGCGGCGGTCAAGGTTGGCACAAAGACTCGGCGGTTTCCCTGATGGATTAAAGCGCCTTCGGCAATCAGGCGGCGCAATGCCTCGCGGACCGGCGTCATGCCTGCGTTCAACAAGCTGGTCAGCCCCTGTATCGTGACCGCTTGACCCGGTGCCAGATCGCCAAACAGGATCAAGGTGCGCAGGTGTGCATAAACATGTTGATGCGCTGGGATCTTGGATGCAATGTCCTGTGCCAGATCGGGTGAAATTTTGACGTCAGTTGGGATCATGTGCCTGCTCAAAATATGGTCAACGGGTGAAGCTTGCGAAGGATACGCTTGCATGAAACGATAAATCAACTTGTCGCAAGACGCAAAACTTGATCAAATTGAAGAAAGGCCGGGATCAACCTGGTCTAACCAACGGGAGCAATCATATGAAATACGGCATTCTTAGCGGCGTGGCCGCAACTGCCCTTATCGCAACTTCTGCCTTTGGCGAAGAAGTGCGTGTTTATAACTGGTCCGATTACATCGACGAATCCTTGCTGCAAAAGTTCGAGGATGAAACCGGAATCGACCTGATTTACGACGTGTTCGACAGCAACGAAGTGCTTGAGACCAAGATGCTTGCTGGCGGGTCCGGCTATGACGTTGTTGTGCCATCGGGCACCTTCTTGCAACGTCAGATTTCTGCAGGCGCGTTTCAAAAGCTGGATAAATCCAAGCTGCCAAACATTGCAAACATGTGGGACACGATCAACACGCGGGTCGCGAAGTATGACCCCGGCAACGAATACGCGATCAACTATATGTGGGGCACCACCGGTCTTGGTGTGAACATCAACAAGGTCAAAGAAGTGCTGGGTGAAGATGCGCCGGTTGATTCTCTTTCCTTGGTGCTGGACCCTGCGAATATGGAAAAGCTGGCCGAATGCGGTGTGCAATTTCTTGATGCTCCCGCCGAGATGATCCCCGCAGCGCTGAAGTATATCGGTGAAAATCCCGACGCGCAGGACGTTGAAACCATCGAAAAAGCAGAGCCTGTTTTGACCGCGATTGCGCCGTTTATCCAGAAATACCATAGCTCTGAATATATCAACGCGCTGGCCAACGGCGAAATCTGCGTTGCCTTCGGGTGGTCCGGCGATATCTTGCAAGCACGCGACCGCGCTGCTGAAGCCGACAATGGTGTCGAGATCGAATTTTACGCGCCTAAAGAAGGTGCGCTGATGTGGTTTGACAACATGGCGATCCCTGTTGATGCGCCCAATCCGGACGGTGCGCACAAGTTCCTGAACTTTATCATGGATGCGCAGAACATGGCGGCGGCGTCGAACTATGTTTATTACGCCAACGGCAACAAGGCGAGCCAGGAGTTCCTGGTCGAAGATGTGATTGGTGATTCGGCGATCTATCCCGATGCGGCAACCCTTGAGAACCTTTATACCACATCGCCTTATGCGCCCAAGGTGCAGCGTGTCGTCACGCGCCTGTGGACAAAGGTTAAGTCCGGTACCTAAGCTGATTTGATCAGGGGCAGGGCCATCCGGTCTTGCCCCTTTTTTCTGCCCCCGCCCGTTCATGGGCTGTGCAAAGGAATGCCCCGAAGTGAGCCAGAAAATATTTGCCCCTTGGGAAAACCCTGATGAAAAGCCGCTGATCCGGTTCGAGAATGTCACCAAGAAATTCGGTGATTTTACCGCGATTGATGATCTGACGCTGAACATCTACGAAAAAGAATTCTTTGCGCTGCTCGGCCCATCTGGCTGTGGCAAGACGACAATGATGCGGATGCTTGCGGGGTTTGAAAACCCGACCTCGGGCAAGATGGAGCTTGCTGGCAAGAATATCGCGGGCATCCCGCCCAACAAGCGTGCGGTGAACATGATGTTCCAGTCCTACGCACTGTTTCCGCACCTAAGCGTCTGGGACAACATCGCCTTCGGCCTCAAACGCGGCGATATGGCCAAGGATGCGGTTGCGGCGCGGGTTGATGAAATGCTCAAGCTGACCCGCCTGACCAAATTCGCGCGGCGCAAGCCGCATCAGATTTCAGGGGGGCAGCGGCAGCGCGTGGCCCTTGCGCGGTCCTTGGCCAAGGCCCCGAAATTGTTGCTGTTGGATGAACCGCTGGGCGCGCTGGATAAAAAGCTGCGGCAGGATACGCAGTTCGAGCTGATGGACATTCAAGAGGGCACCGGCACCACCTTTGTGATCGTGACCCACGACCAGGAAGAAGCGATGACCGTTGCCAGCCGTGTGGCGGTCATGGACGAAGGGCGCATCATTCAGGTCGCCACACCGGACGGCATTTATGAAGCCCCGAATTCGGTTTATGTCGCTGATTTCATTGGCGATGTGAATATCATCGAAGGCAAGGCCAAAGCCGCAGGTGACGGGCTGTACCACCTTGACTGGGCCGCGAACGAAGCGCCTTTGCTTGCCACGTCGGAAATACCCTTTAGTGACGGGCAAACGGCCCATCTTGCGATCCGGCCCGAAAAAATCGCCATTACGATGGACAAACCTGACGCCGCGAAAAACGCGGTACAGGGCAATGTTCTGGACATCGCCTATCTGGGGAACCTTAGCACCTATTATGTCCAATTGGCGGGTGGTATGATTATCAAGGCGCAGACCGCCAACACCCGACGTCTTTCGCGGCGCAGTATCACGTGGGAAGACAAGGTTTGGGTCTCTTGGAACGACACCGCTGGCGTGTTGTTAGAGCGATGAATATGCGCCGGTTTTTCCTGATCGCGGTGCCCTATGCGTGGCTTTTGGCGCTGTTTCTGATCCCGTTCGTTATCGTGTTCAAAATCTCGCTTTCCGATCTGGCGCTCTCGATACCGCCCTATGCGCCAACGATGAAAGACGGCATTGCGAATATGTTCGCAGGGTTCGACCTTGAGAATTTTGTGTTTCTGACAACCGATGATCTATATTGGAAGGCCTATCTGAGCAGTCTGAAGATCGCGCTGATTTCTACGGTGCTGGCGCTGATGGTGGGCTATCCGATGGCCTATGGCATGGCGCGCGCCCCCGAGGAATGGCGGCCGACGCTGATGATGCTGGTGATTTTGCCGTTTTGGACCAGCTTTCTGATCCGGGTGTATGCGTGGGTCGGGATTCTTAGCAACGAAGGGCTGTTGAACCAGTTCTTGCTTTGGACGGGCATCATCGGTGAACCGCTAGCCATTTTGAACACGACGACAGCGGTCTATATCGGGATCGTTTATACCTATTTGCCGTTCATGATCTTGCCGATCTACGCCGCCCTTGACCGTCTGGATGAATCACTGATCGAAGCCGCCGAGGATTTGGGCTGTTCGCGCAGCAAGGCGTTTTGGCTGGTGACAGTTCCGTTGTCGCGCAACGGAATAATCGCGGGGTGTTTTCTGGTGTTCATTCCGGCACTTGGTGAATTCGTTATCCCGTCGCTGTTGGGCGGATCTGGCACGTTGATGATCGGCAAAGTCTTGTTTGAAGAGTTCTTTAACAACCGTGATTGGCCTGTGGCCAGTGCTGTGGCCGTGATCTTGCTGCTGATCCTGATCATTCCCATCATCCTGTTCCAGCGCAACCAGCAGCGCCAAGCGGAGGCCGAAACGTGAAGCGCACAAGTTGGTTCACCGTCACGTCGCTGACCTTGGGGTTCGCGTTCTTGTACCTGCCGATGATCCTGTTGGTCATCTACAGCTTTAACAGTTCGAAACTGGTCACAGTCTGGGCCGGGTTTTCAACCAAATGGTACGGCGAGCTGATGCAGAACGAAGAGTTTCTGGATGCGGCTTTGGTTACCTTGAAGGTGGCCGTGGCATCGTCGACTTTAGCAACTGTTTTAGGAACGATGGCGGCCTATGTGCTGGTGCGGGGCGGTCGTTTTATGGGGCGTACCTTGTTTTCAGGCATGATCTATGCGCCGCTTGTCATGCCCGAAGTGATCACAGGCCTGTCCTTGCTGTTGCTGTTTATCGGCGTCGGTCTGGACCGTGGCGTGTTAACCATCGTCTTGGCACATACGACATTCTCGATGTGCTATGTGTCGGTCGTGGTATCGTCACGTCTGGTGTCCTTTGACCGTTCATTGGAAGAAGCAGCGCTTGATCTGGGCTGTTCACCCTTTGATGCGTTTCGTTTGGTGACTTTGCCGATCATCGCGCCGGCTGTGATATCGGGGTGGCTGTTGGCCTTCACCTTGTCGCTTGACGATCTGGTGATTGCCTCTTTCACAACCGGACCCTCTGCGACGACTCTTCCCATCAAGATCTGGAGCGCGGTGCGTCTGGGTGTGTCGCCCGAGATCAATGCACTTTCAACGATCATGATTGCGATCGTTACGGTGGGCGTGATCGGTGCATCCCTTATTTCCAAACGCAATGCGATCAAGGCACAGCAGGACATGCAGGCAGCGGAACGCGGGGCCACGTGAAACGTATTTACGACGCATTTGCCTATAGCGATGCGCCGCGGGCGCAATGTTGGTGGGACCAGACCTGCGATATTCCGGTTCGTGGAGCACTTGAACAGAATGAAACCTGCGATGTTGCGATCATCGGCGGTGGGTTCACGGGGATTTCTGCCGCGCTTCATCTTGCTGAGGCGGGCGTAAAAGCCGTCGTACTTGAAAACCGATATGTCGGCTGGGGGGCCTCAGGGCGCAACGGCGGGTTCTGTTGTCTTGGGGGCGGACGGTTAGGCGACGCCGCGCTGGACCGTAAATTTGGTCGAGAAGACCGGTTGGTGTACCGTGCTGCGGAAATGGCAGCCATAAATTTGGTGGATAGCCTGACCAAACGTTTTGGAATTGACGTTGACCGTCATTCAAACGGCGAAACAGAATTGGCCCATCGGCCACGCGATATGGCCGATTTGCGTACTCGCGTTGCGCAGATCAAGGAAAACTATGGGCTGGACGCAACACTTATCGAAAAACGAGATCTTGAAGCGCACGGCCTGAAGGGCCCTTTTCACGGGGGTCTGACCATTCCTGCGGGGTTCGGATTGAACCCTCGTAAATATATCACCGGCTTGGCGGCGGCGGCTGAAACGGCGGGTGTAAAGATCTATCATGACACGGCGGCACAGCAGATTACCCAAGTGGGCGACGGCTATGAAATCAGAACGCCGGGCGGGGTTCTGAGGGCTGCCAAAGTTATCATCGCGACGAACGGTTATTCATCAGAGGATCTGCCTACCTGGCTTTCGGGTCGCTATATGCCAGCGCAATCGTCGGTGATTGTAACCCGGCCTTTGACCGCGAAAGAGCTGAGCGAAGCAGGCTGGACCAGTGATCAAATGGTCTATGATACGCGCAATTTATTGCATTATTTCCGTCTCATGCCCGATCGGCGGATGCTTTTTGGCATGCGGGGCGGGTTGATGACCGGCCCAACTGCCGAAGGTCGCGCAATTACTCGGGTCAGACGCGATTTTGACGCGATGTTCCCGGCGTGGTCGGGGGTCGAAACCCCGTATGCGTGGTCGGGCATGGTATGTATTGCGCGCGATCAGATGCCATTTGCGGGCTGTGTCCCGGATCACAAAAATCTTTTTGCCGCTCTGTGCTATCACGGGAACGGTGTTGCGATGGGCAGTTACTCGGGTGCGATCATTGCAAAGGTTGCATTGGGGCAGATGGTTGATTGCCCTTATCCAAAGTCAATCCAGAAGCCGCTTAAGACGTTTGAATTCGGGTCCCTGCGTCGTGCGGTTATGCCATTGGCGTATCTTGGTTTTGCGCTTGCTGACCGCTAGATGGAATTGACACGGGCACGGGTTTGACGCACTTAAAAGCGAAATTTATTTAGGAACACTGTTTATGAAAATTGCGATGATTGGCACCGGCTATGTGGGATTGGTTTCCGGCGTTTGCTTCTCTGATTTTGGTCATGACGTAATATGTGTCGATAAAGACCCTAAAAAAATCGCCCAGCTGGAAAAGGGGATCGCTCCAATTTATGAACCCGGCTTGGAAGAGTTGATGGCGAAAAATGTGGGTGCGGGCCGGCTTTCATTTACACTGGATCTTGCCAAGGCCGTTGACGGCGCTGACGCTGTTTTTATTGCTGTCGGGACCCCGACGCGCCGTGGTGATGGACACGCTGATCTGACATTTGTTATGGCCGCTGCAGAAGAAATCGCCTCTGCCTTGACGGGGTATGCTGTGGTCGTGACCAAGTCGACGGTACCAGTTGGAACGAACCGGCAAGTCAAGCGAGTCATCGAAACAGCAAACCCGGCGCTGGAATTCGATGTGGCCTCGAACCCCGAGTTCTTGCGTGAAGGGGCTGCGATCGATGATTTCATGCGTCCTGACCGTGTTGTGGTGGGGGTCGAAAGCGAGCGCGCTGCCGAAGTGATGAATGACATCTACAGACCACTTTACCTGCGCGAGTTTCCAATAATGTCTACCGACTTGGAAAGCGCCGAGATGATTAAATACGCTGCAAATGCGTTTTTGGCGACCAAGATCACATTCATCAATGAAATTGCCGCCCTTTGTGAGCGTGTTGGCGCAGACGTCAAAATGGTGTCGAAAGGCATGGGCTTGGACGGTCGGATTGGATCGAAATTCCTGCATGCGGGACCGGGGTATGGCGGCAGTTGTTTTCCAAAAGACACGCAGGCATTGGCACGTATGGGGCAGGATCATTCAAGCCCGATGCAATTGACCGAAACAGTCATCAAGGTGAATGATGAGGTCAAACGCCGAATGGTCGATAAAGTTGTCGATATTTGCGGCGGGTCCGTGAACGGCAAAGTGATCGCGGTTTTGGGTGTAACTTTCAAGCCGAACACGGATGACATGCGCGATTCGCCAAGCTTGACGATCGTGCCCTCTTTGGTTGGAAACGGTGCAAAAGTCCGTGTCGTTGATCCGCAGGGCAAGCGTGAGGGGGAGGCCTTGCTTCCAGGGGTATCTTGGTTCGAGGATGCCTATGAGGCGGCGCAAGATGCGGATGCTGTCGTTCTTCTGACAGAGTGGAATGAATTCAGGGCTTTGGATCTGGATCGCATGGCCAAGCGCATGACATCGCCAGTCATGGCGGACCTTCGTAATATATATAATCCCAAGGACGCCGAGCGCGCGGGCTTCACGGCCTATGTTTCGATTGGCCGTGAAGGATACGGCGTCTAATCAGCCTCGCGTAGTGCTTTGATCTGATCCGCCGTTATTTCGCTTCCGCCTGCCAGAACCAGGCGGGAGCCGGTATTTTCAATGCGCGCTTCGACGATGCGAGAGTAGCTTTCGGCTTGGGTGGTGCCAATGATTTCACCACTCAGTCTACTTTCGACGCTGAAAGTATAGAGGCCATTTTCGAATGGCGTTCCGCTACTTGAAACGCCTGCCCATTGAACTTGACCTTCAGAAAGGGAAATCGGGCTGCGTTGGACTTCTTTTCCTTGGGCGTTGTAAACGATGAGTTGGGCGGAATCCGCTGATGCCGATACTTTAGGGACTACCGTAATGGGGGTGCCGTTGAAGTGTACGGGTGCCGCCGACCGCGCCTCCATTCCGATCCAACCGGCCACCTGACCGATATTTCCGCCCCCGATTTGGGCTGTCAGGGCAGTTAACAAATCATTCGACTTTACCTGTTGTTCAACCATCGAAAACTGAGCCAACTGGGCCGAATAATCAGATGAATCGATCGGCTCAAGAGGGTCTTGATATCGTGCCTGTGTCGTCAGCATCTTTAGGAATGTCTCGAAATCTGAAGAAATGACGCTCTTTGATTTTGGCTGCGTTTCAGAAGCAGATGATGCCGCGGTAGTCGCGGAGGTTGCAGTAATGCTCATTATTTTTCCTTTATATACGCAGGTCAAGCCCAGCCTGAGGGCCGGTAGAAAGTCCTTGGCTCTCCGGTACTTGGAGAGACGTTTGCCCTTCTTCATCTACGGTTTTGGGAGCGCCCAAGTTGGCCGAAGGCTCATTATTGTTGGGGTCACTATTTCCATTGCCGAAAGAAAAGCTGGTGTTCTGATAGCCTAGTTGGCGAAGCTCTTGATCTAGCTGATCGACGTTACGGCGGAGCAGTTCTAAGGTCTCTGGCCGCTCGGCAAGAATACTGACCACAACGCCATTATCCGCAGAGGTGATAGAGAGCCTGACGCGCCCCAGTTCTTCTGGGCTTAGCGCTACATCCACGGTTTTTCCGCTATTAGTTTGAACGATTTCGGCCAATTGTCTTGGCACGTGCTGTGGCATGTCCACCTTGCCTATTGGAAGGGCTGTACTGTGGGGCGTGGATCTTGCGTGGTCTATCCCCTGCAAGGAACCTAGTTCATCAGAAAGAAGGATGTCGGTCTCTTGACCTGCTGTAGTGAGGGACGCGATTGTATCCTTCGTGACTGAGAATGGTGGTACTTGCTGCCCAGAAGTCTGATTTTTGGATGGCTGAGAAACAGCCGGTGTCCCGGACAAAGAAACAGTGGATTTCTGATTCGATTCCTCTGCCACAAGGGGGGGGGTTGACTCTGACTGAAGTGAGTTCTCAATCACCGACGGTTTTTGTGCGAGCGGTTGCTGAACCAACATACTAAGATCATTTGTGGCTGCTGAAACTTGCTGCGCAGGCACAAACGAATTCAGCTGTGTAGTGCGAACGACGGCTTGTTCTGGAACGGGACGTGGTACTTGTCTCTCTCCTAGGAAAGCTTCCTGACCTGTTTCTTGTCGGCGAGTACCATTGGACAGGCCGGCTTTCTGCGGCTGCCCTTCGGCGATCACGGCAGCGGGTCCGGACGCTGATGTATTCTTGCCTACCGCACTCTCCGGAAACGCAGGTCGCTCGATGGCTGAAAGTTTCGCTTCATCCAACCGCGCAATGTGTCGAGATCCAATGGTGTCAGCTTGCTTTTCGGGTGTAGTGGCGGCTTGCTTTTCGGGTGTAGTGGCGGCTTGCTTTTCGGGTATAGTGGCGGCTTGCTTTTCGGGTATAGTGGTTGCTTGTTTTTCGGGAATAGATGCCTGCGCCGTTTCTGCATCCCGTCTTGGACGAATGACCCTGTCGACTTGGTCCTTGGTGACATGATTGGAGGTGGTGGTTGATGTCGTGACTAGGGGTGTTTCGGGATTAGAATCTGCCCGCACAGGCTGCTGATTGGGAAGTCCGGTCTGGTGAGGGCGAACAGCATTTAAGACTTGTATCGTCTCAAGAGTGCTTGTGTCCCGGCGAACCTGTTTCCCCACGTTATGAAAAGGTTCAGCGCTTGTTTCATAGCCCCGCTGATGCGTGTCAGCGACTGCCGGGCCTGTGGCCTTCTCTATCTGCTGTCGCTGATTGCCTACCTCAAATGTATTCGCGCTGGCGGCAGCCGACTTGATAACCTTGTCAGATGCCTGCGACATGCTTGGTAGTATTATTCCTTCAAGGACAGGCGTTGTGCGCTTTGGTTTCTTGGTAGACTTTTCGATGTGTGTTTGATCCCTTAGTTGGTGGGGATCTTTTGCGTTCTCCAGAGTGGTATAGTCCTGTGGCGCTTCATC
>NZ_JBFEKM010000030.1:0-28492 GCF_041552635.1 Sulfitobacter sp. | reverse complement strand
GGTCCTTGGTGACATGATTGGAGGTGGTGGTTGATGTCGTGACTAGGGGTGTTTCGGGATTAGAATCTGCCCGCACAGGCTGCTGATTGGGAAGTCCGGCCTGGTGAGGGCGAACAGCATTTAAGACTTGTATCGTCTCAAGCGTGCTTGTGTCCCGGCGAACCTGTTTCCCCGCGTTATGCAAAGGTTCAGCGCTTGTTTCTTGGCCCCGCTGAGGCGTGTCAGCGACTTCCGGGCCTGTGGCCTTCTCTATCTGCTGTCGCTGATTGCTTACCTCAAATGTATTCGCGCTGGCGGCAGCCGACTTGATAACCTTGTCAGATGCCTGCGACATGCTTGGTAGTATTATTCCCTCAAGGACAGGCGTTGTGCGCTTTGGTTTCTTGGTAGACTTTTCGATGTGTGTTTGATCCCTTAGTTGGTGGGGATCTTTTGCGTTCTCCAGAGTGGTATAGTCCTGTGGCGCTTCATCCACTATCGCTTCGATTTTTCCACTGGTGTGTTTCGGTGTCGGAGTGATCTCTGTCGGCGCAACCAGTGCCTTTTCTGCCGTCTCGCTCGTTGTTGATTCCACCTGATCCGGAGCGTCAGCATCAATTGCTTTTTTGACGATTTTTTCAAATACATCTGAAAAATTCTCGGCTTTGTAAGGCGCTTCTGCTGGGCTCACAACTGCAGTCGGTCCCTCAACATTGGATTCGGCCTGAGCGGGCTTAGCGTCGGTTGACGCTGTTGGAAGTGCTTGAAGAAATTGCATTTGGACCCTCCGCAGGACATCGTTCATCGCCGTAGTCATTGCATGTAGGTGGTTACCGGATGTTTACCGGTTTTCGTCCATGATCGGAAAAGTAGATGCAATTTAAAGGATGCTGAGATGAATATCACAGAAATGTCTGTGCCTGATCGGTCGATGCCACCCAAAGATAAATTGATTTTCCAAGCGGCTCAGAAGCTGGAGGCCACGTTTCTTGCCGAAATGCTTAAATCTTCTGGTTTTGGTGAATCGCGAGATGCCTTTGGAGGCGGGGCCGGCGAGGATCAATTCGGTTCTTTCCTCGTGCAGGAACGGGCGATGCAGTTGGTTAAGGCTGGGGGGATCGGCCTGTCCGAAACCCTTTATGAGGCCTTGAAGGAGAGAAATAATGAGTAGTGAAATTGGATCAATAATGGATTCTCTCAACGACTTGCTTGAGGCGGAACGTGCCGCACTCCTTGCTGGTAATCTTGAGAAATTGACAAGTATGGCGGAACGCAAGGAGGCCTTGATCGAGGCCCTGAATGCTGCGGAACAGACCGACCTTGAATTGCTGCAGGAGCTTGATTCCAAGGTAAAACGCAATCAGACCCTGCTGAACGGTGCATTGGACGGTATTCGGACTGTCGCCCGCCGGATGGCAGCATTCCGACGCGTGAGAGGATCGCTTGAGACTTATGATGCTAAGGGTGAAAAGAGCATTATTGACGTCGATCCAGAGACATCTTTCGAAAAACGTGCGTGATGTTTGAATAAAATACTCGGTATCAGTTTGGTGCGTATTAGGGCGCTGTTAAGTGAAGAAATGACATGGTGGCGATGCATCCGAGGTCGGATGGCGCACCATCAAGCTAATTGAATGTGTGCACAGGTCAGAATGGCATTTTGGTCCAGCCCCAGGGGGGAGGGCCGCAAACGGACGCAAAGCGTCAATGACTAAAGGAACATGTTCATGTCGAGCATTAACACAAACAACGGTGCAATGGTTGCGCTTCAGAGCCTTCGTTCGATCAACAAAGATTTGTCGGCGACTCAAAGCGCGATTTCCACCGGTAAAGACATCAACTCCGCGAAAGATAACTCAGCAATCTGGGCCATTTCGAAGGTTATGGAATCTGATGTCGCTGGTTTCGACGCGGTTCAGGATTCACTTGCTGTAGGTGAATCGACGGTTGCTGTTGCATCTGCAGGCGCAGAGCAAATCGTTGAAACGCTCAAAGAGATGAAGGCGCTTGCAGTCGCAGGTCAGTCCGAGACGTCTGACTTCGCCAAGATCGATGCGGATATGCAAGAGAAAATCGCTCAAATTACAGCGATTACAAACGGGTCGCAGTTCAACGGGGTCAACCTGTTGAAAGATGATATTGATGGAAATGCCAGCACTTCTTTGACAGTGGTCTCCTCCCTTGACCGGATTGGTTCGGGCGCACCGAGTGTCTCGACGATTGACGTTGCCACGGTTGATTTCACGACCAACCTTGATGCGACGACAATCACCGCAATCACTGACTCGGCGACTGCGGCGACTGCCTTTGACGATATCGAGGCGTTCTTGACCGTTGCCATTGATGGTGCGGCTGCTTTGGGTGCTTCGGCACAGCGTATCTCTGACCAAGGCGAATTTGTAAGCAAACTGACTGACGCCGTGAAATCGGGAATTGGCTCGCTTGTCGATGCTGATATGGAAGCGGCCTCTGCCCGCCTACAAGCGCTGCAGACACAGCAGCAGCTTGGCGTTCAATCGTTGTCGATTGCAAACCAAGCACCACAAACGATCCTGTCTCTCTTCCGGTAAGCAGTGAAACTCGGGCGCGATACGTTGCGCCCGAGGCATCCGCTTTAGTTTCTCATGATACAGGTAAGGCTTTTCCGTGAATGTAATCAATATGGCTCAGCGCGCCTATGCGCCGACGGCTGCACCTACGCGGTCGAACAGAAGCATAGAATATGATGTAATCGCACGGATTACATATCGGTTGAAGAAGGCGATTGAGAAAAAAGATCTCGGCCCGCTTCTCGAAGCGCTTCATGAAAACCGTAAGCTATGGCGGACTTTGGCGCTTAACGTTTCGCAACCCGATAATGGCCTCCCGGAAGAATTGCGCGCGCGCCTATATTATCTAAGCGAGTTTACAAATCATCACACAAGTGAAGTAATCAGAAATAAAATGTCCGCAATTCCGCTGGTGGAGGTGAACACAGCGATATTGCGTGGGCTTAAAACGGAAGGGGCAATGCGATGAGTGGTCTCGTTCTTAAATTGAGCCCCAAGGAAAGGGTCCTTATCAATGGCGCGGTCATCGAAAACGGTGACCGACGTAGTCGGCTAGCAATCATGACACCGGATGCAAACATTCTTCGTTTGCGAGATGCGATACATCCGGAAGACGCCAAGACTCCAGTCCGGCGGGTTTGTTATGCGATCCAGCTGGTGCTGACCGGTGACAGCGAGCCTGACGCGGTACATCTGTCGCTTTTGCGCCAAATTGAGGAGTTGAGCCAAGTCTTTACCGACAATGACAGCCGAACTGTTCTTGGTGACGCGAGCCAAGCGATTATAGAGATGCAGCATTACCGTGCCATGAAGCTCTTGAAGGGTTTGTACCCACGCGAGGATCGGCTGATGGCTGTGAGGTTGGGGTAATGTTTCAACCGATTATTCCGCTTTCTGGTTTGTCAGGATGGCGCTTCCTGCAAAGTACTTATGATCGACAGTTTGAGACATTTACGAAGTCCGTCGAACTAAAGCGGGATACTGAATACTTTAAAGATAATATTGGCTCAATAGAAACAGCTGAGGATCTAGTTAAAGATCGCCGTCTTCTTACAGTTGCGCTGGGGGCTTTTGGCCTTCAGGAGGACATCAATAACCGCTATTTTATCCGTAAGGTGCTGGAAGAAGGCACGACTAATGACGATTCATTAGCGAACCGTTTCGCTGACCCGCGTTATTCCGAGCTTTCAAAAGCGTTTGGGTTTGGCCCTAGCGAGACACGGAAGAATACAGCCGAAGGTTTCGCTCAGAATATTTCGGAAAAATTCCAAGCTAATAGTTTTGAAGTATCAACAGGGGATCAAGATCAAGCGATGCGTATAGCGCTATATGCACAAAGGCAGCTTTCGGATATTGCTGATTCTGACGGATCAGTTGACACAAAGTGGTTTACGATCATGGGGGACCCCCCTCTTCGAAATCTCTTTCAGAAGGCGTTGAATCTTCCTGAATCCTTCGGTCAGATTGATATTGATCAACAGTTGGGTGTCTTCAAAGAGCGTGCAAAAAAAGCATTTGGAACAGAAGATGTTGCGAATTTTAGTGATCCTGAAAAGCTTCAAGAGTTGATTACAAAGTTCATCGTAAAAGATCAGATAGATAACTTTGGCAACTCCCTTTCTTCGGGATCAATCGCTCTCACTTTGCTGCAACGTTAAATTTAGCCTCGGCTCCTTATGATCATGGGGTCGGTGCTGCTTTTGCCCTGCGCAGTATAAGTTCAAGTTTTCGAAAGCTTTGGCTGATTTCACCTGTTTCACCGCTTCCGAAGAAATTATCCAATTCAGGCCAGAGTGCGATAGATTGGTCGATCTCAGGGTCACTGCCAGAAGTGTAGAGGCCGGCGCGAATCATCATGGAATTACGCTCGTAAACGCCGAGCATCTTTCTTACTTGCTTAAGTATTTTGTTTTCTGCTTCGGTCGCTGCCGTAGGCAAGCTGCGAGAAACTGAGCGCAAGACGTCGATTGCGGGGAAACGCCCCCGTTCGGCGATTTCACGGTCGAGAATTACATGGCCGTCCAAAACGCCGCGCAAGATATCAGCGATTGGCTCGTCCATGTCTGATCCGGCGACTAATACACTGAAAATCCCCGTAATATCACCCTGATCTGAATGGCCGGGGCCTGCGCGCTCGCACAGCTGCATGATCAAATGCGCGGTAGAGGGCGGATATCCCCGCAACACTGGCGCTTCACCTGACGAGATCGCAACTTCTCGGTGAGCTTCGGCAAAGCGTGTGATTGAATCGGCTAGGAATAGGACTGATTTTCCCTGGTCTCTGAAATACTCGGCAACGGCCATGGCTGTCCAAGCACAGCGACGCCTGAGAAGGGCGGATTGGTCAGATGTTGCCGCAACGACGACGGCACGTGCAAGTCCTTCGGGGCCAAGCACGTCATCAATGAAATGCCGTACTTCCCTTCCTCTCTCTCCGATCATTGCGATGACAACGACATCAGCTTCCATCTTTGAAGCTAGCGTGCCCAGCAAGGTGGATTTCCCAATGCCAGAGCCAGCAAAAAGACCAATACGCTGACCTTTGACGATTGGTAATAGGGTATTTGTTATCGTAAGCGCGGTTTCCAGGCGCTGACCCAGTGGTCTGCGCTCTGCCGCTGGTGGAGGGGGAGCACGAAGGGGTTGCGCCCGCATGCCTCGCGATAGAGGTTTACCGTCTAATGCTTGCCCGGATGCATCGATAACACGACCAATCCACTGAGGTGACGGAAAAATTTGTCCTGGTGCAGCAAGAAAGACACGATCGTGAATTGCTACTCTATCAGGGGCATGTTCGAGCAAGGCGGTCAGTTTGTTTCCGTCGAGCTGAACAATTTCACCAATTAAATCATCCCCAGAACGGCGACGAATTTTCACCCTGTCACCAAGGCAAGCATCTGTTCCCAAACCGGAAACCTGAACAGCTCCCTGATCAACCCAGGTTATACGCCCGAAGGGTTGTACTGCGTTTAAAGCATTCACCTGCTCGATCAGTCCGTCGATCTCATTCACTTGTTTCATGACAATCCTTTGATGCCTGCAAACTGTTTCTAAAGGAATCAGGGTTAAGCCTTGATTGAAATTAGACGAAGGAGAATCCTTTGATGTTCGAACAGCTCGATGTTTTCAGAATGTCTTCATCAATGGCGGTCCATGCGGGACAGCGGCAAGCCATCGCTTCGCAGAATGTAGCTAACTCGGATACGCCCGGCTATGTCCCCAAAGATATTGCTGCGTTTGAAGCCTTGTATCAGTCAGGTCATGATGGATCTGCGCAACGCGCCACACGTACGGGTCATCTACATGGCAGCGTAGAGGGGCAGCAGATAGCTGAACCTTTTGAGGTCCGCGATGAAGCTTCGCCAAACGGAAATTCTGTTTCGCTCGAGGCTGAAATGCTCAGGTCGCTTGATGCGAAACGACAGCATGACCGGTCATTGGCAATTTACAAATCGGCTTTGAGTGTACTGCGCTCGACCATCGGTAAGTAGAGGCTGAGTTATGAGCGATTTTTCAAAAGCATTAGATGTATCGTCAAGTGGTCTGCGTGCGCAGGCAAACCGCCTCCGCCACTTGTCAGAGAATATTTCAAACGCTGATACGCCCGGTTACCGACGTAAACTTGTTTCCTTTCAGACTGCGTTTTCCTTGGGGGATGCACCGGCAGAAGTGAAGACCGGTAGGGTTCACCTTGATCAATCGGAGCTTGAAAAAGTCTATGACCCTGCGCACCCCTTGGCCGACGATACCGGCCAATATGACGGATCGAACGTCAATTTGTTGATAGAACTCGCAGACGCAAAAGAAGCGCAGCGAAGCTATGAAGCCAATCTGAAGATGTTCGAACAGACGCGCAAAATGTCATCAGGTCTATTGGATCTTTTGCGACGTTAACCCCCTTTTCCAGAACGAAGGAGATCCAGAATGGATATCAAAGCAATTTCCGCAGCTCAAAAATACTCGGCGGCTATCCCCGCTGTCACCCCTGATGAAAATGCCTCGGCCTTTATGAAAGATATCGCACTAGACTTTGCGGATACCTTGGCCCGAAGTGAGCATACCGCCAAGGATTCGATGATTGGTGATGCTGATCCACATGCCTTGGTTCAAGCGCTTGCCCAGACAGAGCTGGTCGTTGAAACAGCAGTTGCCGTGAGAAACAAGGTTGTCGAAGCCTACCAAGAAATTCTGCGGATGCCTGTCTGATGATGAATGAAGTCATATTTTATGACACTTTGCGTCAGGGCCTTTGGGTTGCGTTGATCATCTCGGTCCCGATTTTGACCGTGGCGTTGATAACCGGTGTTACCATTGGTCTGGTGCAGGCACTTACATCGATTCAAGAAATGACCCTGACTTTCGTTCCAAAGCTCGCAGGGATTGGCGCGGTGTTTTGGGTCTCAATGAGCTTCATGACGGAAACGTTGGTTTCGTTTTTTCATGACCGCATCATTCCCCTGATTATCGGAGGATAAAATGGATAACGCCAGCTACACTATTCTGACCCGGCAGATGGGCCTGGCCCGCGAAATGCAGATGGTTGCGAATAACATCGCGAATGCTGCAACTACGGGATACAGGTCCGAAGGGGTGATTTTTTCCGAGTTCGTCCAATCCGTGGATCGTGGCGCGTCGTTGTCGATGGGAACCGCAAACGTTCAGAATACGAACTATATTCAAGGTGCGTTGACGCAGACGAACGGGACTTTCGATTTTGGAATTGAAGGTGATGGTTATTTTCTGATTGAAACGCCAGCGGGCGAAAGATTGACCCGAGCGGGGTCATTTTCACCAAATGCAGCAGGCGAACTGGTGACCTATGATGGTTTCCGTGTCTTGGATGCCGGCGGTGCACCTATTTTCGTTCCCTCGGATGCCGGTGATCTGGCGGTGTCAGGTGATGGAACACTTAGTGTAAATGGCGCGCCAATCGCACAAATTGGTGTCGTACGCCCGATTGCTCCATTGGGCATGGTACGCGAAGACGGGGTCATGTTCCGTGCGGATGAAGGCGTCGAACCCGCCGCAAATGCACGTGTTGTCCAAGGCTTTACAGAAGGTTCGAATGTCGATGCGGTCAGCCAGCTCGCACGGATGGTTGAAGTCCAGCGGGCTTACGAAATGGGGCAAAGCTTTCTTGAAAGCGAAGACGAACGCATTCGGACCGCTTTGAAGTCGCTTTCACAATAAATTTTAGAAAATTAACTGGAGGTGCATCATGCGTGCCCTAAAAATTGCAGCCACGGGAATGAGCGCGCAGCAGATGCGTGTAGAAACCATTTCGAACAACCTCGCGAACATGAGCACGACGGGTTACAATGCCCGGCGTGCTGAGTTTTCTGATCTTCACTATCAACAATTGGCACGTGCCGGTTCCGTAAGTGCCTCTGACGGTACTGTTTTACCAACCGGAGTACAGCTTGGCTTGGGGGTCCGGCCAGCCGCAGTGTCAATGCAACTTGCGCAAGGATCGTTGTCGGTAACAGGTGGAGATCTTGATGTTGCTATTGAAGGCAAAGGCTTTCTTGAGGTTACCCTGCCATCTGGCCAAGCGGCCTATACCCGCGATGGAGGTCTAAAGCGGACGGGGGAGGGACTTATCGTGACCTCCGATGGATTCCCCGTTGCGCCGGAAATTGTGATTCCGGAAGACGCGCGAAGTATTTCTATTAATGCGTCCGGCGAGGTGTTCGCTTATTTTGATGGAAATATCGCCGCTCAGCTTTTGGGTCAATTTACGATGTCCGGTTTCAGTAATGCCAAAGGACTTGAGGCCATCGGGGGAAATCTATTCGTCGAAACTGAAGCGTCCGGTGCTGCCTTGGTGTCGACACCGGGCCTGAATGGTCTTGGCACGCTTCGACAGGGTTATCTAGAGGATAGTTCGGTTGATGCGGTGCGCGAAATTACTGAGCTTATTGAAGCTCAACGCGGCTACGAAATGAATGCAAAAGTTATTTCAGCGGCGGACCAGATGATGGGCGCAACAACGCAGATACGCTGATGAAAATTACTTTGGTTACCCTCGCTTTTGTATTTGCCACGCCGTGTTTGGCTCAGGTGGTCGTTCCGACGCGGACTGTTCGGGCTGACGCGATCATCACGGAAATGGATGTTATGATTGGTAATGGCTCCAACGATGATGGGTTTGATCTTCTAAGGGATGTGATCGGCCAGGAAGCCAAAGTTGTTCTTTATGCAGGTCGTCCAATTCTGGTGGATCAAATAGGGCCTCCGGCAATCGTTGATCGAAACCAGATTGTCAGCCTCTTCTTCGAAGGCCGCGGTCTGCGGATAGCAACAGAAGCGCGCGCGCTGGAACGGGGTGGGGTTGGTGACAATATCCGAGTGATGAATCTTTCGTCTCGCGCCACATTATTTGGCCAAGTCCAGCCGGATGGCACAATCCAAATTAAGCAGTAAGGATTTGAAGATGAAAAATGTGGTGTTGGGTTTGACGATTGCCGCCTTCACGGGGGCTTGCGCGCGAACAGATCATATGGGAAGTGCCCCGACTTTCAGTGAGCCGATGCAGAGCGCTGAACATAATGCGATGGTCTATGAGGCATTGCCGATCAGGTTGGAACCTGCGCGGATTGTTGATCAATCATCGCTTTGGTCCGGGACACGCAATTCCCTTTTGGGGGATCGCAGGGCAATGCAGCGCGGTGATATCATGACCGTTGTTATTCAGATTGATGAAAATGCCGAAATTTCCAATCAAAGCGACAGATCAAGGTCTGGATCCGAGTCCCTTTCCGTCCCGGGTTTGTTTGGCATCCCGCAGCGCTTGGACGAAAAGCTACCTGATGGTGCTACATCCGCCGATTTGGTTGGACTAAGTTCATCAAGCAACTCGTCCGGGGATGGATCTGTGAAGCGCAAGGAAAAGTTAACCCTACGCGTGGCTGCGACTGTGGTTGATGTATTGCCAAATGGTGTTTTGTCCATCTCGGGTACACAGGAATTGCGGGTAAATTTTGAGTTGCGCGAACTTTTGGTGACAGGGTTTGTCCGGTCTGAAGACATCTCACGGCAGAATGAAATTACCTACGACAAGATTGCCTCGGCGCGTGTCTCTTATGGCGGACGTGGGCAGATTTCCGACATGCAACAGCCACGGATCGGTCAGCAAGTGCTTGATGCCGTTCTTCCCTTTTAGGAGCATTCCAAAATGGCAAAACTGATACCTATTCTTGTGCTTGTCATATCTGCTGCTCTTGGCTTGACAGCTGGGAAGTTCTTGCGCCCACCACCGCCTGAGCCTGCCGAAGATGTCGCCGAAGAACTTGACGGCGAAAAACCTTCGGAGGAAACTAAGTCTGCGGAGGAAGGAGCTGATGGCACCAGCCCCGCAATGGACTACGTTAAGATGAACAACCAGTTCGTCGTTCCGATTGTCACCGATAACCGTGTATCTGCAATGGTCGTTCTATCTTTGAGCATTGAGGCACCATTAGGACAAGAAGACGAAATCCTTCGGCGTGAACCCAAGTTGAGGGATTCATTTCTAAGGGTTCTTTTCACACATGCAAATATTGGTGGCTTTGATGGAGAATTTACATCTATCGAAAAACTTGGCGGCCTAAAAAGGGCCCTCAAGGAAGTCGCTCAAAGAGACATTGGAACTGATCTGGTCAACGATGTTCTGATCGTTGAAATCGCCCGCCAAGACTACTAGTAGAATAAGCACACTATTTGCTGGCAAATAGATTAACGGCCTGGGCAAGTTCATCCCGGGCCTTTTTCGTTTTGATATCACCGCGCAGATTTTCCGCAAGATCCCGCGCCACGATCAGTTTCCCATAGGCTGTACGAACTTGTTTCAGGTGGTGCTCCTTAATTGCTAAGACCTGAACAAGTTCGCCGTTTAGCGCTGCTTTCTTGCGCCCCAACCATGCTTGCCAAGCGATATCTGCACCGACCGCTCTCATTTTTGCATCCTCGGATAGCGAGGCACGCATTTCGACCGCATTTTCCTTCAGCCGCATAATATCATTCCGCAGACGCGTTTCATGAGCAACCAGACGTTGAAAGCTCTGCTGTTGCTTTTGGTATCGGACCTCAAGAAGGCTCTCGACCTGCAGCAGTTGGTTCAATTTTTTCATCCGCGTGCCTTTGCCTTGAGTCGCATTGCTTCAGCAAATCTGATCGCAGCGGCGACGGCTTGAAAATGCTCCGGCGCGATCATGTCGCCAATCTCGGTGGTGGCGTGAAGTGCGCGTGCTGTCGGAGGATCGCTATGAAGAGGGACGCCTGCCTCGGCCGCCTTAAGGCGTATGGTTTTTGCGATTTCGTCAACACCTTTTGCAACGCAAACGGGGGCTTCTCCCGGAAGTCTGCTCCATTTCAGGGCGACGGCGTAATGCGTCGGGTTAACGATAACCACATCTGCCTTGGGGACATCGGCCATCATCTGACTTTGTGAGACAATCATTGCCCGCTGCCGCCGTTCTTGTTTAAGATGTGGATCACCCTCGGAATTCTTTTGTTCATCCTGAATTTCTTTTCTCGACATCCTGTTTTTTCGTAAATGTTCAAAATACTGCCACAGGGCGTCTACTCCGCCAATTGTCGCCGATATAGCGACCGTAACGAGCAAAAAGCTTAGACAAATCTCAATCATGAGTGAGATTGCAGATGCAGGATCTGTTTGAAGCGCCGAAATCATTTCATGAAGGTTGGCCCGTATAAAAAGTACGAGGCAAATTGAATAGATGCAGAGCTTAAAAAAGCTTTTTGCAAACTCGAAAAGACCGTTACGACCAAACTTGTTTTTAGCATTTGAAATCAATGAAATGCGCGACAGCTTCGGGGCAATTTTGCTTGGGGCAACGACAAATGCGCGCTGTGCGGCAATCGCAAGGAGCACAGCAATTGCGGGGAGAAGAAAGATCGGGAGAGCTGGAAAAAGAATGGATGTTACCAAGCCGCCCGTCGGAGTGGCCGCACCACCGTTGAAAAAGAGATCGATCAGGCGATCAGGTTGATCCAAAAGGACCATAAGTGCTGTGCTTATGTGGGTGATCCCTCCGGATCCGGTATAGGCAAACGCCACAAAAAGACCCGCATAGCCGGCAGCCGTCATGAGATCGGTGGATTTTGCGATATCACCTTTACGGCGAGCCTCCAAAAGTTTCTCGGCAGTTGCTTCAAATGACTTGTCTGAATCATCGTCTTCACCACTCATGGCCGCGCCCCAAACGGGTTTGCCAAATATGCATCAAGCGCGTCTAACCATGTGCTAAGCAAAAGTGGTGAGGCAATACAAAGGATGAATAATCCGCCAGCGGTAATCACAGGCGCACCCACAAAGGCAACCATAAGCTGCGGCATCGCTTTGTTGATCGCACCCAACGCCAGATTATAGAGCAAAGAAAGAATGACGAACGGGGCGGCCAAAGTGAACGCGAGGGACATAGCGTGGCTCGTCTGCGCAAGGCCCCACTCGGACAAATCCGATGGGTTGGGGAATTGTCCTATAGGAAGAGTGTCGTAAGAATAAATAAGGAGAGCGGCAGCTTTAATATGTAGCCCCGCGGTGACGGCCAAAGCCAAGGCCGCAAATACCAGAATATACGCCATAGCGGGAATGGGTTCGACGGCAGCGCCACCTAGAATTTGTGAAAGCGACGTCGATTGCGCCGCGATTGAACCTGTTGTCTGTAGTGCCAGAATGAACAACCGAAGTCCGATCCCCAAGAGTAAGCCGTTGATCGTTTCGGACAAAATTAACCAAATGAGATCCCCAAGCAAAATGGTCGCGTATGACGGGACTTCAATTGCGGGAGACACGATCAATGTGAACGCGAAAGCAATCGCCAGCTTTACACGTGTTGGAATGACTGATTCGCCGAAAGCGGGCATGATCGAGACAAATGCGCCGATGCGTAAAAAGACGGCAAACGCTTGCCACAGCCCGTCTGCGACCAAGGGGGTTAAACTGTCCTGTAGCGGTATCAAGCGGCGATCATTCCCACTAGTGAGGGCCGCGCGTCCAAACCAATTTCTTCGAAAGAGAGCACAGGATTCGAAATCCCTTTGGCGCGCATGACCGTTCGAAGAAAACGACGTCTGCGGGTATTTGTCACGATTGCGGCAAATATTCCATTCTGGCTTGCCTGTGAGAGGCTGGCGGTCATGCCGTCGGCCAGGCGATTGAAAATGTCTGGCGGTAACGCAATATCTAGCCCGCGATCCGCGTCAATTTGATAAGTCTCAAATGTATCCTCCCATTCCGGTGCCAGTTGCACGAGGGGCAGACTCCCGTCTGGTCGTCGCATTTCGGCTACCAATTGGAAGCCAAGTTTCTGACGCACATATTCGCAAATCGCTTCTGACTGAGAATTGTGTGCCCGCGCTTCCGCCGTGGCTTCTAGGATAAGAGGAAGATTTCGAATGGACACTTGTTCATCCAAAAGAAGCCTCAGAACGTTATGGAGCACGTCAATCGGGACCTTGTCGGGGATAAGTTCGTCCAAGAGCTTCCGGTTTGCTTCTGCGCGTGCCGGGTTTGAAATATTGACCATTTCGCTTAGTAATCGCCGCAATGATTTTAGCGTGAGAAGGCGGCTGAAGTTTTGTTTTACGATTTCCAGCAGATGTGTGGCGAGTATTTCAGTCGGCGTGACCAAGGTTATCCCGGCGAGTGCAGCATCTTCCTGATCACGACTATTGATCCAACGTGCCGGGGCACCATAAACCGGCTCCTTTGTGTCGCTTCCCGGTGGCAGCAGCACTGTATCTTCGGGTGCAAGGGCAAGTATTTGATCGGGATTTAGTTGCGCGCGCGCTTGTTCAACGCCCTGTATGCGCAAAATATATGTTCCAACCGGCAGGCCGGGGTGGTCCGTCAGGCGAATTTCGGGCAGGATCACCCCATAAACAGAGGCAACATGCGTACGCATGTTCGCAATGCGTGCATCCAGACCTGTGCCGGGATCAAGCACCATGTTCACAAGATCTGGTGCAAACTCAACATGAATATCATCAAGCTCAAGGATATCACCCAACGGCTTTTCTTTGGGAGTTATGTCTTTGACTTTAGGAGATGCTGTTTCCAATTTGGCCTTTTGCGCGCTTCGGTAGGTCATATACGCAGCCACCCCTAAACCTGCACCGCCAAATAGAAACGGAAAGAAGGGTAGCCCGGGGAATAGTGCAAACATGATCATCAGAACTGCAACGGTACCCAAAGCAGCAGGATGTTTGCCAAGCTGATTAAAGACAGCAAGATCAGTCGCACCCAAGGTCCCGCCCCGAGCCAATAATAGTGCTGAGGCAATTGAGATAATGACGGCTGGAATCTGGGATACAAGCCCGTCCCCGACCGTGAGTATCGCATAGGTTTCAAAGGCTTGGCCGACGGGCATTCCGTGAACAACAACACCCATGATCAGACCCGCGACCAAGTTAAGCATTGTGATCAACAAGCCGGCAACTGCGTCCCCTTTAACGAATTTTGACGCGCCATCCAATGAGCCGAAGAACGTTGTTTCTAACTGCTCCCTTTCCCGGCGTTCACGTGCTTGTTCATGGGTGATTGCGCCAGCGGACATGTCGCTGTCGATCGCCATCTGCTTGCCTGGCATGCCGTCTAGGGCAAAGCGAGCGCCGACCTCTGCCATGCGCGTCGCGCCCTTGTTGATGACCATAAAATTGACGATCAAAAGCACACAGAATACAACCAGCCCTAAGAACACGGACCCGCCCATCACGAATTGCGCAAAACCTTCTATCACGTCTCCGGCAGCATTTGTTCCTGTATGCCCCTGACCAATAATCAGCTTTGTTGAAGATACGTTTAGAGACAGGCGCAGCATCAAGGAGGCGAGTAGGATTGTCGGAAATGCTGAAAAATCTAGGGGGCGATCAATAAATAACGTTACGGTAAATATGAGAATCGCAAGTGCGAAAGAGGCCGCGAGACCGGCATCCAAGACCCACGAAGGCATTGGCAAAATCATCATGACGATAATTGTCATGAGAGCGACGGCTAAAAATATGGTGGGATTCAAGAATGAAGAAAATGATGTCTTTTCTTTCATTTAACGGCCTTTCCTAGTGATCTCACATAAGCGGGGTTGAGGTTAAAACATCCCTGCCCAAGGTGGTTATGTGAAACTTACCGTCAAATTATACGAATAAAATTAATGGAACTGATGTTTTTGGAAATAAGCAGAAATTCTAGAAGATTTTTAGCTCCTCTTTGTTGTGGGCATATTAGGGAGAAGTGGCCGTTCGCTACAAGCGCAGGAGCCGCCGCCCGGAACGAAGCCGTAAAAGTATCACGGTACCTAGGCCGTACCCTGTGGCGGTGATGGAGCGGATATCACCGCAGGAGCCACGTCAGGACAAAACCTATCGGGACATTTCCTACGGAAATACCCTGTCGATCAGTGGATGCATTATTTGAAATTGATGGACCAGATTCTCATCGCGGGTGGCTTTGACCGGCAGGTTATGGAAATCCAAATCCGTATCGCAGTGCTCAATCGATCTTGGCAGACCAGTCACAGAGACCATAGGCAAAGTCACTTCGGGCTAAAGGGAAATGCGCCGTAAGCTGATTTGTGTAACAACGCCCATTTGAGAGTTAAAGTTGCCAGGCATTAAGATATAAAACTACTCAAAACGCAGAGCTGCTTCAATTAAGCTCATGGTAGCTAGGAATAATTCTATTCAATCGACGCTATTATCAGCGCACAACGAATTCTGCGTGCAAAGCGCCGGCAGCCTTAATGCTTTTAAGTATATCGATCATGTCGCGTGGGGATACTCCTAATGCATTTAATCCACCAATGACTTCTGAGAGTGACGTTCCATTAGGTATTTCGGCAAGACCGATTCCCGGCTGTTCCTCAATGGCTGCTCGAGTGCGTGGCACTACTATGGTTTCACCCTCTGCAAAAGGATTGGGTTGCACTACGATCGGTTCCTCTTGAATCCGAAGAACAAGATTGCCTTGCGAGACCGCGACGCGAGAAATTCGGACATCTTCACCCATGACAATTGTGCCGGAACGCTGGTCAACAACGACGCGTGCTTTCCGCTCTGGCTCAACTGATAAGTTCTCAATCCTACCAAGCGCATGAGCAACTGAAGGCATCCTCGTTCTCTCGATGTTAAGCTGGACTGTTCCACTATCAAGCATGACAGCGACTTGTCGTCCGAACTCTTGGTTAATAGCCCGCTCGATTCTAATAGCGGTTGTGAAATCACCTTCCCGCAACGCAAGTCTAAGATCTGTCAAGCTGGACAACTGAAAATCAATTTCTCGTTCCACCCGAGCCCCGGACGGAATCACGCCAGACGTAGGGACCCCTTGAATGACAGCGCCAGCGTCGCCCTCTGCCACAGCGCCACCTGCAATAATCGTGCCTTGTGCTACGGCGTAAATATCTCCATCCGCAGCATTGAGTGGGGTCATGATCAGAGTTCCGCCCATCAAGCTCTTTGCATCTCCGATAGCGGAAACGGTCACGTCAATCTGACTGCCGGTACGGGCAAAAGCAGGCAATGTTGCGGTCACTAGGACTGCGGCGACATTTTTTGGTCTGAATTGCTCTCCTGTAACGTTGACGCCAAGGCGTTCCAGAATATTGGTCATTATGTCTTCGGTGAAAGGTGCATTGCGCAAACCATCACCCGAGCCGTTCAAACCGACCACAAGACCATACCCGACAAGGTCATTCTCCCTTACGCCGTCAAAATCGACGAGATCTTTGATGCGCACTGGCCCAGCCTGAGCGGGCAGGGTCAAAACAACCAGTGCGAGGGCTACAATCAAATTTTGGATCATAGGAAATTGACCAAAGAAAGCTGAGACATCCGAACGGTTACTGAATATAGACTTTGCAATTGGAATTGAACTTCTTCAAGTTTTGTTGCTGCCTCAAAAGGGTCTACCTTTAAGAGAGCGCTTTTTTCAAATTCTGTACTTGTTATTTCAGCGGCATTCCGTGTTGAGATGCCCTCAATCTGCGCCTCGATAAACCCTGTTCTAGACCGCAGGGAAATCACAGAATCACGGGCCCCTAACAGCGATGTCCCAGCGTCAACGAATACCTTGCTTTTTTGCGCTCCGCTGAACCCAAAGGATGGATCCTCCGCAAGGGCTGCAAGGCTAGCAAAGCGCAGCATATCCTTGAGCCGTGCATCGGTTGCGCGGGTGTCGAAGGACACTGTGTCACTGTCTGATAGTTGGACCGGTGCAAGAGTATCAGCCGCACCTTGATAAATGACACTATCAAACCCGGCTGGATCATCAAACCATGCTTGCGCTGCCGAAAACATATCAGCGGGAGTCGCAGCTCCTGCTATAGCCGCCTTGAGTTCGGTTAAGAGTGTTTCCGCAGAAGCGGTTGCCGGGCGATCGGTTGCTGTACCACCAAAAATACTGCGTCCAGCTGATTTTGTGTTAAGTGTTCCAATCAAAACTGAAACAGTAACCCTCGCCTCTTCAGCCGTGTCGGCAGCCTGTGCTCCAACTGTCGATGTCCCTGAAACGATCAGGCTATTTGCAAGCTTTTCGCCAACTTCTTCATATCGACCAAGTGCTGTTTGGGTGATTTCAGCAAATATCCGTGCTTCGGTGGTCGCCACTTGGTACGCGCCCAAAACCTCCATGTTTCTTTCAAGTTCGGTAATGTAGCTGTAATTGCCTGCAAGTGCTTGGCGTACATCCGCTACCTGTCCGGTCGAAAGCTCTTCAGTAAGACGCATCATATCTTGCTTCAGGGCAGTATTGCGATGCCTAAGCATAAATGATTGTGCAAGGTCACCGAGTGATGTGGTGCTCATGATTTATATCCTCAGCAAGGTTTGCATCATTTCATCAACCGCTTGGATCATCCGAGCGTTTGCAGCAAAGGCCTGTTCAACGAGTAAGAGTTTTTGCATCTCTTGATCGCTATCTACCCCCTCGCTCATGAGGCGTTCAGTCAATTCCGTTACTTGTGTCGCACTAAAGCTTAAGGTTTGCTCAGCGTTCAGACGCTCGGCGCCGTAATGCGATGCAAGCGTCGACGTGAGATCGATTGTTGAGTAGGCCCCGCCGCTAAACAGTCCACTAGAGGAAATGTGGCCACTGGAGAGCGCAGAAATCATATTATTGATGAGGGTCGCGTCGCCGACATCACCGGTGGTCGTTGCGCCAATCCCATCCCTCAATCGCCAAGCTTGACCACCTTGATCCGGGTCGATGGCTGCATTCAATACAAGTCGCTGTGCCAAGCCGATTTCATTTGCGGGATCAAAAAAATTCCCCTCGTCGGTAAACAGACCGGCGTCACCGATAGCTAAACTTGGATCAACGGCTGGATCTTGGAATCTTTCCACTAGATTGCGCGCCAGAGCGTCAATTTGGGCCTGTGCTTCGACTGCGATTTCATCTCGAATTTCGAATTGAGCAGCGATAGACCCGCCTGAGAGGACACCATTCGTAGAGCCAGTTCTGAACACGATTCCATTGATCGTCAAACCCGATAACGTACCCGCACTTTCGCTCATGTAAGGGGTGACCAGATTAGAGCGCTCAAAGCCGACTTCGGCTGCCAGACTATCCAACAAGACAGCGCCACCTGTGGAATAGATCGCGACCTGACCATTATCTCTTGCAACAGTCCGTACCGGAACCAGCACGCTAATCTCATCAATAACGCGTTGCCTTTGGTCCAGCAGACCAGAACTATTATTGCCTTGAACTTGAGTTTTCGTGATTTGCGCGTTCAGTTCTTGGACTTGCGAAAGGGCGGCGTTAAGTTGGTCGACCTGAAGGCCGATCGTCCGGTCCGCAGTGGTTCGAATGGATTGCAGCCCATCCGAAGCCTCTTTGAAAGTGTTTGCTAAAATGCGCGCTGAAGACACTACTGTAGATAACCGCTCTGGCGCATCCGGGCGACTTGCTGCGGTGATCAGGTTCTTTTCAAGTTGCGCGGTTTGCGCGGATAAGGACGCAGGATCGTCCGGCGCGCCAAGCAGGTCCTCAACCTTTATGTAAAGGTCTAGAACTGCGGATGCATTTGCTTGTCCCGCTTCTGCGATGCGTTTGTCGTGAACGATGCTTTCGTTTACCAGACGGCTGACGCCGTCAATTTTGACGCCGCCATGTGTTGCAGTCGTGTCAGAAGAGAGTTCAAGCGAGCGTACCCCATAGCCAGGCGTAAGCACGTTCGAAAGATTAGCAGCAATTACCTCTGATCCGCGCCCAGCTGCGCGAAGACCTTGCATTGCACTTGATAGTGCCCCTGAAATACTCATATCAATCCCTCTTCTGACTCAACCCTTGATCAAACGGATAAAGTTATCGTTTGATATTCGTCGTTTCCTGAAGCATCTCATCCACAGTTTGGATGACCTTCGCATTCGAGGAATACGCACGCTGAGTTCTGATCATGGTGGTCAACTCAGTCGCTACATCGGTTGTGGATTCTTCTCGGGAATAGCTTTTGATATCTCCTGTTGGTCCCTCGCCGGAATCCCAAAGGAAGTAGGCTCCGCTTTTTGTCGATGGCAGGTATGTCTGGGAATCAATTGAAACCAAACCTTCGGGATTCGGCATATCAATCAGCGGAATTTGATAGATTGTGTTGCGCAGACCATTGTCATAGATCGCATTTACATATCCGTTTTCGTCCACTTCAACGCCAGCCATATTGCCGATTGGAGATCCATCTTTGGTCAAGGCAATAGGCGCAAAGCTGTCTGAAAGCTGAGAAAGTCCGAACGAACTGCCGATAGCACCGATGTTGAACTCAATCGGGCCGCTGGCGGCATCAACGATAAGACTGCCCGTTGCGGGATCATACGCGTTGCCGACGAGCGTTGTTACTGATGCGATTGTACCGCCCAAAGCGCGGCTGTCATCGAATAGGATCGTATATTCACCTACGACTGAATTGTTCTGCGCAGAATCCCGCAGCTTCACATTCCATTCGTTCGTTGTTCCCGTTGCTGGTACGTTTGGTGTGAACTCCATCGAGATGCTCTTGGACGTTCCAAGGTTATCGAAATATTCAATGGATAGGATTTGTGCTTCACCACTGCCGCCTGCAGCTGTTGCTGTTGCGGGTAAGTTCAAGCTCATATCGACACGTGTCGTTGGGTCGCCGTTAAGGTTCAGCGCAAATTGCACAGCTTGCAAGCCATCGTCCGTATCACGAGGATAAATCGGAATGCTACCGTCCGCGTTCGCAGGCCACCCCATCAAAAGAAGGCCGCTTTCTGTTTTGAGGAACCCTTCTGCGTCCAACCGGAATGAACCGGTTGTGGTAAGCATCATTTCGGGAGACTCGGAGTTTGCGTTAAACTCGGTCGCGGTTGTTACCGGCAAGAAGCCCCGACCCCGTACGGCCAAATCAGTAGAGTTTGACGTGCTGACCAATGCACCATCTTCGCTGATCAAGCGCTGTGAACTGGCCCGCACCCCGCCCGCCGTATAGGACGATGACCCCTCTGATAAAACCAATGAATTAAAATCGGTTACAACCCGCTTGTACCCGTAGGTCGATGAATTCGCGATATTATCTGAAACGGCTGCTAACCGTGTCGCATTAGCTTGCAATCCTGCAACCCCTGCGTTGAGCGAAGATGAAATGGTCATGCGCGAGCCTTTCTGCTGTTCCAACCGTTGTTGGGTTAACTGATAGGGCACGCTCACTTAACACCGGGCTAACAGATAAAATCTGATCTAGATGAATCTGCGGTGTCTACCTCAATAAGATGAACTCAACCCTGTTATTGCGCACGTCCATTGTATCGACCGTCGCCGGTTTCCGATCTGCGAAGCCGCTTACCCGTTCGATTCGGTTCGGTTCAATGCCAAGCTTTTCAAGCAGTTTTCGTGTCTGGTTTGCCCGTTGTGCAGACAAATCCCAAACCGGGTTCGCGACCGCAACGATAGGGTTTGACCGGACGTGCGCCGCGACAGCAATCTTGTTGGTCACAATTTTGGAAGCATCGACGATAACTTCTAACAGGTCTCTCAACATTTGTGTGGGTTGATCGCCACCGGCCTTAAACAAGGGGACGCCTTCGACATCGAAAAGCTCGATCACCATGCCCTCGTCGGTTTGCCGCGTGATGACATGACGGGAAATGTTATCCATAACCATGGATTCCCCCCCGCGCCCCATCAAGTCGGCATCGATCACCTTAAAAAGCTCGCTATTTCCTTCAGCATCCGGCCCGTCGGTACCAGCACCAACGTCGCCTTTTTCTTGACCCTCGATCGGCATCATAGGCGTGGTCGCGCCTGTGCCATTCTTTGGCAAAGTCATTTCCGTGAAAATGCTTTCGCCACCGAAATTGCCGTCACCGCCGCCTGAAATTCGATTGATCGCAATCGTCGGCGTAAAGTAATCAGCAAGACCTTTGCGTTGTTGTTCTGTTGTCGCGTTCAGCAGCCACATCAACATAAAAAAGGCCATCATTGCGGTCACGAAGTCCGCGTAAGCGACTTTCCAGGCACCACCATGGTGCCCGCCGCCTTTGACTACTTTTTTACGTTTAATGATGACTGGTGCCGCATTAGCATGCGCCGCCATTTCCACCACCTCTAATTCACCCAAGATAAGGTTTAGCGGGTAAGGCGTTACACTGGACTTAACATCTCTAATTCTAGGTAATCTTAGCCCAGATGGTCTTCGCCGCGCGCCCGGGACAGCAATATTTGGTGCTGCCGTTCGCGGAACCGTGCCTTGTCGGCTTCGGCGGTTTCGGCCACACATTGATGGCAGCTGACCCCTTCTTCATAGCCTGTTCGTACTGTATCTTCTGGTAAAATCGGTCGGCGGCACCCATGGCACAGCATATGCGGGCCTTCTTTCAGGCCGTGTCCTACGCTCACCCGATTGTCGAAGACAAAGCAATCACCTTGCCAGCTGCTTTCCTCTTGGGGGACGTCTTCGAGATACTTCAGAATGCCACCTTTCAGATGGAATACGTCTTCAACCCCTTGGCCAATCAAGTAATTCGTAGACTTCTCGCAGCGAATCCCGCCCGTGCAGAACATCGCGATCTTCTTGTTGTGAAACCGGGCCTTGTTGGCCTCCCACCAGGCGGGAAACTCGCCAAAGCTTTGGGTTTTCGGGTCGATCGCTCCATCAAATGTACCGATCGCGACTTCGTAATCATTGCGGGTATCGATCACGGCGACATCGTCGCGCCCGATCAGATCGTTCCATTCGGTTGGGTCAACATAGTGACCAACCCGAGCAAGCGGATCGACGTCAGGCTGTCCCATGGTTACGATCTCGCGCTTAAGCCGCACTTTCATTTTGCCGAAAGGCGGTTCGGTCGCGGTGCTGCGCTTCCATTCAAGATCGGCACAGCCGGGAAGAGCGCGGATATGAGCGATGACCGCATCGATCCCAGCAGCAGGGCCAGCGATAGTACCGTTGATCCCTTCGCCGGCGACAAGCAGCGTGCCTTTTACCCCCTGCGCCTCGCACAACGCTTTAAGCGGTGCGCGCAAGCTGTCCGGGTCAATGAAACGGCTAAAGTGGTATAGAGCAGCGATTGTATACATGGGCGTTCAGATACGCCTCTGGACGGTTTGGGGCAAGAGGGCGGTTTCAGCCTGCCTCTTGGTGCAAACAATGTTAAAATGCCTCGAAGACAAGGAATTTATGATGACCAAAGCCCTGATTGTTATCGATGTGCAAAATGATTTCTGCCCGGGTGGGGCGCTTGCGGTGCCCGAGGGTGATCGAATCATCGCTGGCATCAATGCCCTGATGGCCGAGGCTGACGCCGTCATTCTGACCCAAGACTGGCATCCCGCGGGACATTCGTCTTTTGCATCTTCGCATGCGGGCAAGGCACCCTATGACATGATCGAGATGCCATATGGTTCGCAGGTGCTTTGGCCGGATCACTGCATTCAAGGCAGCGAGGGTGCCGATTTTCATGCCTTGTTGGATCAAACAAGCGCTGATCTGATCCTGCGCAAAGGGTACACGCCCGAGATTGATAGCTATTCTGCATTCTTTGAAAACGACAAGACAACCCCGACGGGCCTTTATGGTTATCTGCGCACGCGGGAAATCATGCAACTGACGATGGTTGGCCTCGCCCTTGATTTTTGCGTCAATTATTCTGCCGTTGATGCCGCCAGACTGGGGTTCCAGGTCGATGTGCGCCGGGATCTATGTCGCGCGATAGATCTGAACGGGTCACTGGACGCAGCAATTGAGGCGATGACGGGTGCCGGCGTGGCATTAACATGACAGACCTTTGGAAAAGGCGTGTTTTCATGCCCATGCCTTTCCCCTTGTCACCAGACCTGTATCTTTGTCAAAAGCGGGTTATTCGCAAAGGGGTCCCCAATGGTTGATATCGCCGCACGTGTCTGGAACCACAAATGGAAGATCGATCCGATCGTGCGGTCGTTGATCGACACGGATTTTTATAAGCTGTTGATGTGCCAGTCGGTTTTCCGCAACAAGCCGGAAACCCAAGTCACCTTCAGCCTGATCAACCGATCCAAACATATCCCGCTGGCCGACCTGATCGACGAAGGCGAACTGCGCGAGCAGCTGGACCATATCCGCTCGCTTAGCCTGAGCCGTGGAGAAAGCACTTGGCTGCGTGGCAACACCTTTTATGGCAAGCGCCAGATGTTCCGCCCCGATTTCATGGAGTGGTTTGAAGGCCTGCGCCTGCCGCCCTATCATCTGGAACGCGTTGGCGACCAATACGAACTGACGTTTGAAGGGTCGTGGCCCGAGGTGATGCTTTGGGAAATTCCGGCGCTGGCCGTGTTGATGGAACTGCGTGGCCGCGCCGTGCTTGATCGGATGGGCAAGTTCGAACTGCAAGTGCTTTATGCGCGTGGCATGACGAGAGTTTGGGAAAAAATCGAAGAGCTACGTGAGATTCAAAACCTTTCAATCGCAGATTTCGGCACGCGGCGGCGCCATTCGTTCTTGTGGCAAGACTGGTGCGTGCAGGCCATGCAAGAAGGGCTGGGGAGCGCCTTTACCGGGACGTCAAATTGCAAGATCGCCATGGACCGCGAAGTCGAGGCGATTGGCACGAACGCCCATGAGCTGCCTATGGTTTATGCTGCTTTGGCCGAAGATGATGCTGCACTTGCGCAGGCCCCCTATGATGTTTTGCAAGATTGGCAGGATGAACACGATGGAAACCTTAGGATCATTCTGCCTGATACCTATGGCACACAAGGCTTTTTGGACAATGCGCCTGACTGGCTGGCAAGTTGGACAGGCATCCGGATTGACAGTGGTGACCCTGCGACGGCTGCCCAGATCGCAATCGATTGGTGGACATCGCGCGGCGAAGATCCCAGCACAAAGCGGTTAATCTTTAGCGACGGTTTGGACGTGGCCAAGATCAAAGAATTGCACCGTCAGTTTGCAGGCAAAGTGACAGCTTCCTTTGGTTGGGGCACATTGCTGACGAATGATTTCCGCGGCTTGACCCCCGACGATGCGCTGGCCCCGTTCAGCCTTGTGTGCAAAGCCGTGGCGGCAAACGGCCGTCCAACCGTTAAGCTTTCAGACAATCCCAACAAGGCTATGGGCCCTCAAAGCGAGATCGACCGCTATAAACGTGTCTTTGATGTCGGGGATCAAACGGCGCAAAAGGTGATCGTCTAAGCGGCGATCTTTGCGTCTTTTACACGCTGGCGACGTTCTCTCCAGACGATCAAAAGGCCGCCTGCAACAATCAGTAACGCGCCCGGGAAAAGTTCGGACCACGGCGCTTCGCCGTAGAAAAGCCACCCAAGCCCAAAGGCAAAGGGGATACCGAAGTAGCTGAACGGGGCAAGGTTGCTTTGTTCGGTCATGCGGTATGATATGACCAGAAACAGGACTGCCGTACCGCCGAACCCGCCCATTGCGGCAATCCAGAAGATATCCGTGGCCTCTCGGAGCGGGCTGAAACCCACGGTGAAAAAGGCAAGACAAAGAGACCCTGCCGCCGCAAACCCGGATGAATAAAGGTTTATCAACGCGCTGGGCACATCATCGTCCATCATCCGGGTAGTGACGGCGACAAGGGCGTAACACGCAGCAGCCGCCAACGGTAAGAGCGCCGCAGGCTGGAAGGAGTCCCGCCCCGGCCCAACGACCATTATCACACCGACAAAGCCCATCAGAACGGCACCCCACCGCAGCACGCCAACCTTTTCGCCAAGCAGCAGCACGGCCAAGGCAACCATGATCGGGGCATTGGCATAGGTAATGGTTGATGCGGTTGCAAAGGTAAGCAGACCAAGGGACAGGTAAAAGAAGAACTGCGCGAAGGTCAGAATAAACCCGCGCATAAGCGCAAACTGCCACTGACGGATTTTCAATCTACGCCCGTTTTTGTGCCATTCCGGTGACCACCAAAGGGCGATGCCAGCGGGGATCAAGCCTGCGATATTACGATAGGCGGACAGTTCGGCGGCACCGTAATGCGGGGACAGATGCTTGATGATCAAACCCATCATATCAAACAGTAACAAGGCGATCAGCGAAAAGATGATCGCGAGGGTCGTTTTGTTCATCGGCATAGATTTGCGTACCCTTGCGGGGCATTTCCCGCCTGCAGCAGGCTAACAGAGCGGGTGGTTTTGACTATTAAAAAATGCCAGTCGTGATGATGTTGCCCTAGGTATTCGGATCAACCTTGCCACGCAGGTTTTTGACCTCGCCGCGCACCTTCTTTTCTTTTAGGCGGCGCTTTTTCGATCCCAAAGTCGGCCGTGTGGGAATCCGACGTTTGGGCGGTGTGAGGGCGGATATGATCAAATCCTTTAGCCTGTTGCGCGCAATCTCACGGTTGCGGGCCTGACTGCGGGTTTCGTCACATTGGATCACCAGGGCACCTTCGGTGGTCCAGCGACGCCCCGCCAGTCTGCGCAGACGTGTTTTGACCGGAGCGCTCAGAGAGGGCGAGGTGGCCGCCTCGAACCGCAGTTCGACCGCGCTGGAGACCTTGTTAACATTCTGACCACCGGGGCCAGAGGCGCGCATGAACGTCTCTGTCAGTTCCCAATCCTGAATGGCAATGTCGTTGGAAATGTGCAGCATCGTTTACCCCTTGGCCTGACTATCGCATTGCTGAGGCCCGAGGTGAAGGGGGAGATGCGAAGAGGGCCGCCCCAGCTAAGGAGCGGCCCAATCGAATGGTTTACGGAGGTGGGATCGGTTAGATCAGCGATCCACCCGGGTTTCTTCAACCGCCAAGGGCTGCCCTAGCGGGAATCCTCCCAAGCTGTTCCGACACCTCGCTCCAATACCGTTCTTGACACTGGATCACCTCCTTTACATTTGTTGAACTCACGTGAAGCGTCGCACAATCAAACTGAATGTCAAAACAGTTTCTGCGCCTGATTACAAAAAATTGTATGTAACAAGCTGGCTGCTGAATTGAGCGGCAAAGCCGCATTCTATCTATTTTGCGGATGAGGGACGCTGTCCCTCAAACTCCCTGGGATATTTTCAAGCCAGAGAAGCCGAGGGACACATTTCAGGTATTCTTGAGCAGGCGTGCTGTGATCATGCGAAAGGGAACCAGTGCAATCAAGGCAAGGCCAAGCTTTACCGACCAGTCCGCGACTGCGAGGGAAACCCAAAGTGGGGCCATGGGGCCAATGCCCAGAAGCGGCAGGGTTTCGGACGCCCAGGAAACGTCTGTACCAAGGTGAATAAAGGACAGCGCCCCTGAGAAGGCTATCGAGAAGAATATAACCGTGTCGACTGTGCTGCCGATCAAGGTGCTGGCCAATGGCGCACGCCACCATTTTCCCTGCCGGAGCGCCGAGAAAATCGCGACATCCAGCGATTGGGCGACCAAGAAGGCGAGACCTGAGCCGATCGCGATACGGATAGTAACGAGAGGGCCGAATTCACCCATGATCTGCGTGCCGACAAGCGAGCAGACAAGGCCGACGCCAAACCCTGTGAGAACCACACGGCGGGCGGGGGCCTGGCCGTAGACGCGATTCATCACATCTGTGACGAGGAAGGCAAAGGGGTAAGTGAAAGCGCCCCAAGTGAGCCATTGCCCGTAGAGAAACTGGACCAGAATGTTCGAAGCCACAACGATGGCAGCCATGGCAAGGATGCCAGGAAGATGTGTGCGTGTCATATATTAACCGTTTTTTGCAAGGGTGCGGCGACTTGGCCTGCGGGGATCGAAGACCGGCCCCCTTTAAGCGCAGGAACTGCATCTTGCAAGCAATGTGATGACGCGGACAGTTTCCCGTCGTGGCAAGCAGGGGCTAGTTTGCCTCGGCTGTGGGGGTATCACCGATAATTTTTAGCAAGCCTTGGTCGTTGAGCCCAGTCAGATCGTTCAACGTAGCCTATCAGGCCAAGCGCGCGGTCCAACACGTTTCGGCGCTTCTGCGTTAGCCCAGCAGCACGGTCTTGAAATCGCCCCGCAATCCTGCCTCGAGCAGTTCAAGATTAGGCGAGCAGTCTGTGTATTGCGCGACCATTCCCGGCGGGATGACAAAGGCGTCGCCCGGCTGCAAATCACGGGGGGGCTGGCCTTCGGCAGTCAGGGTCATTGACCCTTCCATGACAAAGGTAAAATGGATGTCAGCGTCGTGTTTGCTGGGCGGCGGCGTGCCTGCGTCAACGCGCACAACCTGAATGCCTGCAATCCCTCGGGTGCCATCGCTGATGCCTGTGTCGCGCGCGTGAAAGCCGGGGATGCGGAACGGCTGCCAGACTGCCCCGTCTTTCAGGTGATGCACAAAACGCTGGCCGTCCCATTCGCGCATTGGGTCGCCTTTCCCATTGGGCAGGGCCATGTCGTGGTCGATGGTTGTGACATGTTCGGCCGGCACACCGATTTCGATCACCTCGATGTTGGGCGAAGCCTCAACCACGCGGTGGCGGATGCCGGGGGGTTGGGTGACGCAGTCGCCCGCGTGCAGGCGGATCAGGTCTCCTTGGTCTTCGTACAAGACATCAACCCAACCGCGGTAGCAAAAGATCAGCTGGAACCCGACCGTGTGGTAATGCACCATGTCCGGCACAGGCCCCCCATCGGGGATGCGGATGTGGCTGGCGATGATCGACCCGCCAAGCCGCGAGGGGATCAGATCACGGTAGTGCATGCCCGCGCGGCCAATGACCCAAGGGGCCTCGTCACGCAGGCGGCGCACGGCAAATTCGTGCTGTGTCTGGGGTTGATCGACGGTTGGCGACAGTGGGGCGATTTCGATCCGTGTGCCGTTGGGTGCCACCAACGCGCGGGCCCCCTCCGCAAAATCGTCAGGATCATCGGTCAGGATGCGGATTTTTCCGGGGGGCACGTCGGCACCCTTTTCGATGCGGATGCGCAGGCCGTGACCGGAAAAGCTGGCCACCGATGGATCATCTGCGGGAAAGATACTGTCCAGCCGCAGGCCAAGCGTTTTGGTATAGAAGGGCAGGTCATCGCGCAGCTCTTGAGTGGGGAGCAGCACTTCGGCTTGGATCGAGTGTGTCATATCAGGCTTCCGGTGTGGTTTGCGGGGACACTGGCACTAATCGCTGGCATCCTCAACGGTCTGTTGGGTCTCGGGACTGGCGACACTGATGCGGGGCAGACCGCCCATTTCGGGGCGGCGGCTGAGGGCGCGCAGCACGGGTTTGTTCAGCGATACCGCACCGCCAGTTTCACGTACGACAATATAGATGCCGCTGGTGATGATGATCCCCGCACCAAGGAATGTCATCAGGTCCGTCGTCTCATCAAAAAACAGCCAGCCAAACAGCGCGGCCCAGATGATCTGGCTGTATTGCATCGGTGCGACCAGTGCTGCATCGGCAAGGGTATAGGCGCGGATCATCAGGGTCATCGCAAGGACTGCCAGCACAGATACCGCCAGCACCAGCCCCAAATCCTCAATCGGCATGGGGACATAGACGAAGGGCAACAGGCAGAGCATCACCACGAAATTCGCCAACAGTGGATACAGCAGCAGCACCTCGCGACGTTCCTGACCTCCGATCTTG
>NZ_JBFEKM010000029.1:0-28705 GCF_041552635.1 Sulfitobacter sp. | reverse complement strand
GAATAACATGATCGGTCTTCTCGAAACAGCCCGCTCCAAGCAGCCCGGCGGAATCGCGTGCCAGAATGGCCCCCTCGTCGATGGGGATCATCAACAAGGACGCCGCGCTTTTTTCGCTCCAGATCACCGTGTTGCTCGGGGCGTTCGCTAACGCATTGAACGTGATGCCCAGCCAACCAAGTTCAGCCGCAAGTCTTTCCCGGATCGCGGGCGCATGGGAGCCCATTCCGCCCGCCAGAACGATGCCATCGACGCCGCCAAGTGCCGCAGCCATAGGCCATCCTGCGGATCGACCTCTAAATCTACGGTCAAGACCGATCAGCAGATTCGGAAGCAAAACGCTCTAGTCATTAAGATAGTCATGCCACAGCTTACGGTCCAACCCATCGACAAAGCGCGCCAGAAGCTCGGTATGTTTTCGCCATTTATCGACGGAATCTGTATGCACCGGACGCCGCAGTTGTGTGGCACTGTGGGTCAGAATTTGTGTCGCGCTCAGGTCTGGACGCGCCATCGCGCTCTGCCACTCTAGGTCACAAAATTCCGCCATCCTGCGGCCTGTGCCTTCTACATCATTGACCAGTTCCTTGTAATCAACATCAAAGATCTGCGCTGGCAGCACCGATTTCCAATGCGCCATTGATTGGGCATAAAGATTGAACCTGAAAGCCATCCAATCCCAGTCATAAGTGTAGGATAGCGCCGTGCCCGAAAAGTGCGATTTCCACATCGAAAGCGCGATATCCCTTGGATCACGACGCACGTTGATGATGCGGCAATTCGGATAGGCCAGCTTTAGAAAGCCGACCAGCCGGTAGTTTTCGGGCATTTTATCGACATAGGCGACGGTCCCCTCTGGCAGGTCTGGCAGCAGGCGCTGATCCTCAAGCACCATTTCGGCGGCGTCCAGCGCAGTGAAAGGCAAGTCCCGCTCGATGGTGTCCCTCAGCAAAAACCCAGCGGTGCCGCGTTCTCCCAAAGGGGTGACGTGTGGATGGCCCCCCAACACAGCCTCAACAAGAGTCGTGCCCGAGCGCGGCAGCCCGATCACAAAAATCGGGCTGGGGCCTGCGGGTGTGTCACCCTCAATTTTCAATTCGGTGGGAAACCGGCCAAGTATCGCGCGGGTCACATCTGCATCTGCAGCCGGAACATAGCGCAAAAGATTGGCCATTTCCTTGTTCGCAAGACCCAGCGTTTTCTCGGCATCTGCGGTCTTTTCGGCCGCAGACAGGGCCGCGGACAGCGCGTAAAACAGCGATGCACGGTTCTCGGAATTCTTGGGCACCTTTTTCAGCGCGGCCTGAATCTTTGGTTCAAGTGCAGCAACCTGCGCCTTGGGCAACAACAGTGTCAGCTGCTCAAGTGCTGCGGGATGATCCGGCTCAAACTCCAGAATGGCCTTGTAATGGAAGATACCTTCGTCCCACTGGCCCATTTCCACAAACTGGGTCGCCAGCCGGTAACGGGCCGCCACATTGCTCGGGTCAAGCTCTACTGCCTTTTGAACCACATCCAGCGCCTCTTGGGACCGCGTCTGGCGTGCAAGCGGGAGGCTAAGGTTGGTCAGGGCGACCACGTCATCGGGATTGATGTTCAAGACAGCATAAAGATCATCTATCGCGTCTTTGATACGGCCTAGGCTGAGATTAAGGAGGCTTCGCAAATGATACACGGAAAGCGTATCGGGTTGGATGGCAAGAGCGCTCTGCACGGACCCAAGCCCGTCTTTCTCTTTTCCCAAGGCAAGTTCGGCCTGCGCCTTGAGATACCAGACCTTCCAATCGTCCGGCGTGTTTTTGGAGAGCCTTACCAACCCCGCCAAAGCCGTGTCGGCACGCCCAATAACAATCAAGGTTTGAGCGAGGTTTTTTTGCGCGTCGGCGAAATCCGGGTTGAGCGCTATGGCTTTTTGAAAATACTTGATCGCATCGCTCGGGTGCCCGCTCGCGCTTGCTGCTATGCCAGCGATGTTGGGGGCCATTGCTGAGCGCGGAGATTTTTTTACCGCCGAAAGCGCGGCCTTCAAACTGCGTTTATAGTTTCCAACTTGCAGAAATCTCTGTGCATCCTGCACGTCATTTTCATAAGTCATACGTGCGGACTTCTCGTAATTTTGGGAGAGTAGAATTATTATTATACTCATACAGTCCCAATGCGGGTGCACAAGCGCATTAGAATAACAAAAAGGTGAGTAGTTCTTGCGCCCTTGACCGCAAAGGAATCGCCGATGAAATCGGTCACACGACGGACGCCAGGTCGTATCAGGCGCGGGAAAATTTTGCGGTATTTCGGTGCTTATCCGTTCTAGTGGTCCCTTGACCACCTACAGCGCCGCGTGCGCGTCTGCCGGCCTCACACTGGTGCAAGGCGCGGCGCAGCAGCACCGGTCAGGGATAGGGCGCGCGGTTTATCAAAACGTCCCTTTTGCGAGCCCCCGTTTGCCTATATAGTTAAAGTTAAAATACATAGACATTTGCAAGGCCTCTAGTTTGACACAACACGCAGCGCCCGCCCCCACCTTTAACATCGTCATTGTCGGCCAACAGGGGCGACTGGCTTACGAGGCTTTGCTTTTCGCCGCCTCCTTGCGCCATTCAAGCCCTGCGTTTCAGGGCCGCTTGCTGGTTGCTGAACCGCAAGCAGGGCCGTTGTGGCCCAATGACCCAACGATCAAAGGCGATGATATCCGCGATGCGCTCGAGGGGCTCGGGGCCGAGATTATTCCCTTTGAAAGTAATCATTTCGGGGCCACGTATCCCTATGGCAACAAGATCGAAATGCTGCATGCACTGCCAAAGGGCGAACCATTCGTTTTTTTTGATACCGATACGCTGATCACCGGCGATATCACATCCGTGCCATTTGATTTTGACCGGCCCATGGCGTCGCTGCGCCGTACGAATACATGGCCTGTGCCCCAGCTTTACGGCCCGCAATATGCCGGTCTTTGGAAATCGCTTTATGACAAGTTCGGGCTGGATTTCGACAGCAGCCTCGACCTAAGCCAGCCTGACGAATACTGGCAACGCTACCTCTATTTCAACGCGGGCTTCTTCTTTTATCGCTGCCCTCACGAATTCGGTGCCCTTTTCGAGAAATACGCACTTGCGATCCGTGACACCCCCCCGGTCGAACTCTGCGCCCAAAGTTTTGATCCTTGGCTGGATCAAGTCGCGCTGCCACTGGTCATCCACGCGTTAGGGGGCGGGCGTGACACCCTGCCCGAAGGGCTGATTGATGGCACAGTAAGTTGTCATTATCGGTTCTTGCCGTTGCTTTATGCCCGCGAACCCCAGGCTGCTGTAGATATTCTGGAAACGGTAACGGCACCGAACAAGCTCAAGAAAGTCCTGAAGGGCTATGAGCCGATCAAGCGGATGGTTTATCAGGGGCGCGGTCAAAAGGCGCGGGCACTGTTTGATCAAGACAACCTGCCCCGCAAGGAACAGGCGATCCGCAACAAACTTAAATCCAACGGGTATTGGATGCGCTAACAGGGCGGGGTGGATTCTCTTGTGCCCCAAACCCCGTTCCCATATCCATAGCGCAACATATCAAGGGAGAGAGATCATGACAGACGGCCCAACCTACGGCTTTGACACGCTGCAAATCCACGCGGGTGCCAAGCCCGATCCGGCAACCGGCGCACGCCAGACGCCAATCTACCAAACCACCGCCTATGTTTTCCGTGACGCAGACCATGCCGCCGCCCTGTTTAACCTGCAAGAGGTCGGGTTTATCTACTCGCGCCTGACCAACCCCACGGTCGCTGTTCTGCAAGAACGCATTGCCACGCTTGAGGGCGGTGTAGGTGCTGTTTGCTGTTCCTCCGGTCACGCCGCGCAGATCATGGCGCTGTTTCCGCTTATGGGTCCGGGCAAGAACATCATCGCGTCTACCCGCCTTTATGGCGGCACCGTCACGCAGTTCAGCCAGACCATCAAACGGTTCGGCTGGTCATGCAAATTCGTCGATTTCGATGATGTCGAAGCGGTCAAAGCTGCCGTTGATGACGATACCCGCGCGATTTTCGGCGAGGCGATTGCCAACCCGGGCGGCTATATCATGGACGTGCGGTCCATCGCCGATGTGGCCGATGCGGCGGGTATCCCCCTAATCATCGACAACACCACGGCCACACCATATCTGTGCCGCCCGATTGAACATGGTGCCACGCTGGTGGTTCATTCCACCACAAAATATCTGACCGGCAACGGCACGGTCACAGGCGGTTGCATCGTGGATTCCGGCAAGTTCGACTGGTCTGCCAACGATAAATTTCCGTCCCTCAGCCAACCCGAGCCAGCCTATCACGGTCTCAAATTCCACGAGACCTTTGGCCCGCTGGCCTTTACCTTCCACGGTATCGCCATCGGTCTGCGCGATCTGGGGATGACCATGAACCCCCAAGCCGCACATTACACCTTGATGGGGACCGAAACGCTATCCCTACGGATGGAGCGTCACGTCGAGAACGCCATGAAGATCGCGCAGTGGCTCGAGAATGACGACCGTGTTGATTACGTCACCTATGCCGGTCTCGAATCCTCGCCCTATTTTGAGCGTGTCAAAACGGTCTGCCCCAAAGGCGCTGGCGGCTTGTTCACTTTCGCGGTCAAAGGCGGCTATGATGCCTGCGTCAAACTGGTCAACGCGCTGGAAATCTTTAGCCATGTGGCCAACCTGGGCGATACGCGGTCGCTGATCATTCACTCCGCCTCGACCACCCACCGCCAGCTCAGCGCTGAGCAGCAAGAGGCCGCCGGTGCAGGTGCCAATGTGGTGCGGGTGTCCATCGGTACAGAGGATGCAAATGATCTGATCTCCGATCTGGATCAGGCCCTGACCAAGGCGACCAGCTAAGCGCGCAAGCCCTTCAAACAAAACGCCCGGCAGACTGCAATCTGCCGGGCGTTTTCCGTTTCAAAAGCTTTTTTTCAAGACAAAGGCTTACTCAGCCTGCTTGATCTCGAATTGCAGTGTGACTTGGGCGCTCACGTCGATTTCGCCCGTGGCAATCGGCATGTCCATGCTGCGCATCTGCGCCGACTTCATTTCCATTGGCATAAAACCCTGACTTGATTCTGACATCCGCACCAGGTTCCCCAGTTTAACACCAGCCGCGTCAGCCAGTTGCGCAGCACGGGCCATTGCATCGGCGACCGCCCCCTTGCGTGCGGCAATCAGCGCTTCGGCATTGTCTTGAAGGCCGAATTGCAAACCATTGAAATCATTTGCACCCTCGGCGATGACCGCATCCAAAAGCGGCCCCAGCTTGGTCAGGTCGCGCACGGTAACGCTGACGGTATTTCCCGCCTCGTAACCTACCACTTGCTGTGGTGCATTGTCGTCGCGCGGACGGTTGTCATAAACCGGGCGCAAGTACAGACCGCTGGTTTGCCGATCCAGTCCCGCCACCGCAAGCGCATCCAGTTGCGCCAGAATCGCCGCGACCTTTTCGGAGGTTTGCGCCATCGCGTCCGACGCAAGTTCTGCACGTTCGGTCACACCAAGCCGGATCGTGGCCATATCCGGGGCCAGCGCCACGACGCCCTGACCCGAAACCGTGATTCCATTCGGGGCCTCTTGTGCGACTGTAACTGTAGCAAACGACGCGCAAACAACCGCTGCAATTTTCAAAAATTTCATATTTTCAACCTTTGGTTAAGCATAATCCGCTTGTGTTCTGTTTGGCGGCCCAAATCAGCCACCGCAACCCTGATGTGTCCAGCCCACTTTCCATAAGCAAACTACTGCTCTATTATTTTGACAGATGTTGCTGGCCTGTTTTGTAGCGCATCTGCGTGTTAACACTTGATTGTGCAACTCTCGATCTGCCCAAGTCCCGATCTCGTCAGCCCTATCAAAAAGCGTCCTCATGAAGCCAAACTTTGCATTATCTCTTTCTTTTGAAGGCATTCGCCTTCTGCACCGTGTATCTGGCGGATGGCGCGTCATTGGCGAAGCCGCAGTAGACGGCGATGATTTAAGCGGTGAGCTTGCTGTTTTGCGCAAGACAGCGGCTGCGCTTGAACCCGGCGGCGTCCGCACCAAGCTTTTGATCCCGAATGATCAAATCAAATACATGACCATTTCCACGCCGGATCATTCAGATGCTGAACGGCGCGCGGCAGCACGTGCGGCGTTGGAAAACGCGACACCCTATGCGGTTGATGATCTCGCCTTTGATATCAGCAGTGACGGCACGCAAACACATATCGCTGCGGTTGCCCGCGAAACACTGGCCGAGGCCGAAGCCTTCGCGAACGAGCACCGGTTTCATCCGGTCAGTTTTGTTGCAATTCCCCTGCCCCACACCTTTCGGGCAGAGCCATTTTTCGGACCAAGCGATGCTGCCGAAACCATATTGGACGCAGGCGATGCGGTTGACCCTGATGATGAATCCGTTGTGGTTCTGGACGATCTGACGTCCGTTGAAGCTGCCAAGGCACGTCCCGAACAGGCAACCCTTCCGTTGCCGAAACAGCCGGATGACCCCGCTAGAACCGCGACCGTCGAAATGCCTGCCGTTAAAGAAACCGCGACAACCGGCTCGCCCCTACTTCCCGTCGCGCTACCCGACCCAGCCGCGACCAAGGATGAAGCAGACCGCCCAGCTGAAACCGAATTGGCAACGGCTTCCGCACAGGAAAAAAGCACCGACACAATCATTTCAGTGCAGGATACGACGCACCTGACCGCAAAAGAGATGCCCCAAGAGGACCGAGGACCGGAAAACGTTACCCCAAGGGAAGACCCCCAGTCGGATCTGTTTCAAGAAAATGCTCCAACTGAGGGAGAGAGCGCTGCGCAAAATGCGCAAGCAGAAGATCGTCTGGCAAAAGACAGTGTACTCGAAGATAAAGACAGTGCACCCGAAGGTGGTGCATCTGGCGAAACTGCGCCCGACGCTCTGGCTGGCCAAAGCCCTGCGCAAAATGACACTGACGCAAAAGCTGCGAAAAAAAAGCCGGACCTGCCCCCCAAGACCATCATTGCCGCGGTGGCACCTTCTGGCAAGGACACCGGGCGCACGCCAGCTCCAGCCGCCCCGGTAGCCACAGCGTTCACAAGCCGCCGCACAACCCCTGCTCCGACAGTGGGTGGCGCGTCGCGTACAACGCCCTCGGCAGCAACCGTTTCGGCCCCCGCGCTCCAGACCACGGGCAGCGCGGCACCCGTTCCCGATAGCAGTTCGCTTAGGGCATCGACGCCAGATGCCTTTGTCTCTGCCGCGCAGGTAAAGCCTTCAAAACTTGCGTTTTTAAGCCGCCGTAAACCGCGCAAGATCGAACCCTTGCCCCCAACGGCAGCCATCGTCACCGACACCGGCATCAAGGTCCCGCAGACCAGCAGCGAAGCTGAAAAAATGACGGTTTTCGGGGCGCGCAAATCGACGGGTATCGGGGGAAAGCCCCGCTTTTTGGGACTGCTGCTGACGGCGGCCCTGCTGGTCTTTCTGGCAGGCGTGGCGGCATGGGCTTCTGTATTTATGGACGACCGGGTGTCGCTGTCGCGTATTTTTGGTACCCGCGACACCAGGGCGATTGCCTCTGCCCCCGCGCAGGCCCCTGATCAGGGCAGCGCGTCCCGCGCTGCTGCACAAACGGGTATGACCGGCGTCGATCCCAACTCTGGCGAACAGACCGTCGTCGCAGCCCTTGATCCAACGCTCAGCGATGAAGATGGCGCGGTGTTGGATGCGTTGCGGGTTCCCGAACGGGCCCAACCCCGCGACGCGACGCAGCAAGAGCTTGAGGCGAAATATGCCACGAGCGGAATTTGGGCCCTAGCCCCCCAAACACCTGTGGCACCGGCAATGATTACGCTGGATGATTTGTATCTGACCAGCATTGACCCGATCAGCACCGCAAGTGATGCAATTGCCCTGCCAACGCTGGCCTCTTATGGCGGCGATACGTTTGATTTTAATCCCGCCTCGCCTGCGGCGGCTGGCACAACATTCGCGCTGGATGCCCGCGGGCTGGTCGCTCCCAGCCCGCAAGGCACCCTAAATCCCGATGGAGTGCTGGTTTTCGCAGGTCAGCCGCCAGCATTGCCGCCCGCAAGCCCAACACGCGCAGACGCGGCACCCGTCAGTGAGACGGAAAGCGTCGCATTGACAGGGTTCCGGCCCAAACCCCGTCCGACAGGGTTGGTCGAGAGCAACGAGAGATCGCAACTGTCCGGCCTGACCCGCGCCGAGCTTGGCCGCATCCGGCCGCAATTGCGACAACCATCGATTCAACAAGCCGCAGAGGCCGTACCCGCCCCCGAGGTAGCCGCTGCGGCAGCTTCGGCGGCTGCGTCGCTTGCGGCAGTGTCTTCGCCTGTCGTGGCCGCCACCGTCCCGCCGCAAACGATCGTCAATGCGACAGCCTTTGCTGTGAAGGCGTCCCCGCGCCCTGACACAAGACCAAAAAACTTTGCCCGCATTGTAAAGCGCGCAGAACAAACCGCGCCCGAGCCCGAGCCCGTGCAGGTGGCCAGTGCCGCGTCTGTCGCGCCGCGCGTCGTGAAGCCATCTGCACCGTCAAAAACGTCCGTGGCCAAACAAGCGACGGTCAAGAATGCCATCAAGCTGCGGGATATCAATCTGATCGGGGTGTATGGCAAACCATCGAGCCGCCGCGCCCTGATCCGGCTGAGCAACGGGCGCTATCAGAAAGTCGCCGTTGGCGACAAGTTGGACGGAGGCCGTGTGTCAGCGATTGGCGATGCTGAATTGCGCTATACCAAACGTGGTCGGGATGTCGTGTTGAAAATGCCGCGCGGCTGATGATGGAACCGTGTTCGGGGGCCAGCCCCCACCGCCCCTTGGGCGGCCCCCCGGGATATTTCCAAGCCAGAGAAGCGAAAAACCCGCAGATTTTACACTGCGGGTCTTATTTTTTGTCTTAGGCGGTTTTAAGATCACCGCTGTCGATTTGCTCTTGTTCGATACTTTCAAACAGGGCTTTGAAATTACCCTCTCCAAAGCCGTCATCACCTTTGCGCTGAATGAACTCGAAAAAGATCGGGCCGATCACGGTCTTTGAGAAGATTTGCAAAAGGATACGGGTTTCACCGCCATCTACGACCCCTTCGCCGTCAATCAAGATGCCGTGTTTCTTCATCCGGTCGAGAGGTTCTTGGTGGTCCGTCACGCGGGTCTTGCTGAGCGCGTAATACGTTTCGGGGGGGCCGGGCATAAATTTAAGGCCGTTTTCAGCAATTGTATCGGTGGCTTCGTAGATGTCGCGTGCCCCGACGGCGATGTGCTGGATGCCCTCACCTTTGTATTTCTTGAGGTATGCGACGATCTGGCCTTTTTCGTCACGGTCTTCGTTGATTGGTATCCGCAAGCGGCCACATGGAGAGGTCAGCGCACGAGAGGTCAGGCCGGTGAACTTGCCTGCGATATCGAAGAAACGGATTTCGCGAAAGTTGAACAAATCGCCGTAGAATTTGAACCAGACGTCCATATTGCCCTTGAAGACATTGTGGGTCAGGTGATCGAGGTAATAGAACCCCACCCCTGCCGGTTTGGATTGCGCGATCCAGTCGTATTCCTCGTTATAAGGTGAGGTGTCATAATATTGATCCACGAAATAGATCAACGATCCGCCGATTCCCTTGATCGCAGGCACATCCAGAACTTTGCCCGTGCCGGTATATTCCTCTGCCCCTTTTGAGACGGCATGGGCCAATGCATGTTGTGCATCAACCACGCGCCAGCCCATTGAAGGCGCGCAAGGGCCGTGGTCGTTTACAAAGCCCGCAGCAAAGCTGTCTGGTTCGGCGTTCAGGACATAGGTGATGTCGCCCTGCTGCCAAAGCTCGATCTGCTGAGTCTTGTGATTGGCAACATGGGCATACCCCATGCGCGTAAACAAATCGCGGAGCTCTTGCGGCTCGGTGCTGGCGAATTCTACGAATTCAAATCCGTCTGTGCCCGCAGGATTATCGGCGGTGATTTTCGATTTTTCTGCATCATGTGGGAAAGGGCCCATGGGGAACTCCGCAAATTAAGGTGATTTAGGCTATTTTATCGGCAGTTCCCCGCGTATTTTGCGCAAATTTCCACTCAAGACTGGATAAATGCGCGGCATTAACGCACAATTGTAAAAATTTATGTGAGAACCCCGCATGGCGTTAGATGATATAGACAGCCGGCTTTTGTCTGCATTGCAAAAGAACGCCCACCTGACGGCGCAGGAATTGGGCGAGCAACTGCATTTGTCGCCTTCGCAAGCTGGGCGCAGGCGTCAGCGGCTTGAGCAAGAGGGATTTATTGAAGGCTACCGTGCCAAGCTGAACCCCGAGAAGCTGGGATTGGCAGTACAGGGCTTCGTTCAGGTCCATCTGGGCACCCATGGGCCCGAATATTCAAACAGCTTTGCGCGGCTTTTGGCCACACGTGCCGAAATCGTGAGCGCGTGGACCATGACAGGGGATGCAGATTATCTGCTACGCGTCTATTGTGCAGACTTGCCCAGTCTGAACCGGCTGATCCACGACGTGCTGCTGCCCCACGGGGCGGTTGCAAAAGTACATAGCCAGATCGTGATGGACCAGCTGAAGATCGACGGGCCTTTGCCCACCTAAATGCACCAGGGCCCCTCGGCCAAACGAAAGAGTATCCCCTATGGAAGGTTTCCTGTTCCAAGCCTCGATCTATTTGGCCGCAGCCGTGATTGCGGTGCCAATTGCCGCGCGGCTCGGGCTTGGGTCAGTGTTGGGGTATCTGGCCGCAGGTATTTTGATCGGCCCAGCGTTCGGGTTGGTCGGGTCTGAAACCAAAGACCTTCAGCATTTTGCCGAATTCGGCGTTGTCATGATGTTGTTCCTGATCGGGCTAGAACTTGAACCCCGCGCGCTGTGGAACATGCGGCACCGGTTGTTGGGGCTTGGCGGCTTGCAGGTCGTGCTGAGTGCGGCGGCGTTGATGGGCATTGCCATGGCCTACGGTCAACCGGTCGGGGTGGCGTTGGCGGTTGGTCTGACGCTATCGCTGTCGTCGACGGCGATTGTGCTGCAAACACTGTCGGAAAAGGGCTTGATGCAGACGGCAGGCGGGCGGTCCGTGTTTTCTGTTCTGCTGACGCAGGATATCGCCGTGATCCCGATTTTGGCCTTTTTGCCATTGCTGGTTGTGAACGTCGCCAATCCAATGTCCTTGCAAGCGGATGGGTCAATCACCTTGGCCCCGCAGGGCGATGCTGCCCATGGTGCCGGAGGGCATGGCGCAACAGAGGCCGTGGGACAAGGTGCGGAAACGGCTCAGGCCGCGATATCGCTGGTCCAAGGTCTGCCCGGTTGGGGCATTACCCTGGTCACCCTCGGGGCCATCGCCGGCATCATCATAACCGGCGTATTTTTCATGCGCCCCGTCTTTCGCTTTATTCACGCAGCCAAGCTGCGCGAGATGTATACCGCACTGGCCCTGCTGATCGTGGTCGGCATTTCGTTTTTGATGATGCTTGTTGGCCTGTCGCCTGCGCTTGGCGCGTTTCTGGCCGGTGTGGTGTTGGCCAGCAGCGAATTCCGTCACGAGCTTGAGACCGACCTTGAGCCTTTCAAGGGGCTGCTGCTGGGCTTGTTCTTTATCACCGTCGGCGCGGGCATCAACTTTGAGCTGCTTTACGCAGATACGGTGATTATCGTTGGCATGGCGCTGCTGGTGATCATCGTCAAAGGCCTGATCCTTTATGCGCTTGGCACCTTGTTCAAGCTAAAGGGCCGTGATCGCTGGCTGTTTGCCCTTGGCTTGGCACAGGCGGGTGAATTCGGCTTTGTGCTGGTCAGCTTTTCGGTGGCAACCGGGGCTATGCCAAATGATGTGGCCGAAACCTTGCTGCTGGTGGTCGCCCTATCCATGCTGATCACGCCGCTTTTGTTCATCCTTTATGATCAGATCAGCAAACGCAGCGAAACCAAGACCGGGCCCATCATCGCAGACGAAATTGACGAAAAGGGCACTGTGATCATCGCGGGCATTGGCCGTTTCGGGCAGATCGTCAACAGGCTGGTGCAGGCGTCTGGCTTTCGCACAGTTGTGTTGGACCACAACCCCGAAACCATCGCCGTCATGCGGCGCTTTGGGTACAAAGCGTTTTTAGGCGATCCGACCCGTGCCGATATCCTGCGCAAAGCGGGGCTAAAGGATGCCAAGGTATTGGTGGTGGCGCTGGACGACCGCAAGGCGGCGTTGCAGCTGATCGCCTATGCCCGCAAGGAACGCCCGGACCTGCACATTGTCACCCGCGCCCATGACCGCACCGATGTGTATCAGCACTATCAGGCCGGGGCCAATGACATCGTCCGCGAGATGTTCGACAGTTCGCTTCGCGCCGGGCGCTATGTGTTGGAAAACCTTGGTCTTTCCGACTACGAAGCCGCCGAGGCGCAGCGCATGTTCTACAGCCATGACCGTGCTTCGGTGCGCGAGTTGGCGGCACTATGGCGCCCCGACATCCCGCCCAGCGAAAACAAGGCCTATGTGGCCCGCGCGAAAGAGCTTCAGAAGGACCTTGAAACCGCCTTCATGAACCGCATCGACGAAGAAGAGAGAAAGCGCGCCTGACCTACCCGCCCCTCAAATAAAAGCCGCGCCTGATCATGTCAGGCGCGGCTTTTATTTTAGTCCACGTCGCTTGGGCAACGCCGATTAGTTAACGTCGCTTAGGCTGCGGCGACACGGCTTTCCAGCACATCACCAACCTGCTTGGCAGCGGCCAGTTCATCGCCACCGGCAACGGCTGCAACTTCGCGGGTCAACCGCTCCAGTGCGGCCTCATATAGCTGACGCTCGGAATAGCTTTGTTCGCGCTGGTCATCGGTGCGGTGCAGGTCGCGCACGACCTCGGCAATAGCGATCAGATCGCCCGAGTTGATCTTTTGCTCGTATTCTTGCGCACGACGCGACCACATGGCCCGCTTGACCTTGGCCTTACCCTTGAGGGTTTTCATCGCGTGGGTGATCGTGTCAGGGCTGCTAAGCGACCGCATCCCGATTTCGGTGGCTTTGTGCGTTGGCACGCGCAGGGTCATCTTGTCTTTTTCAAACGCGATGACGAATAGCTCAAGCGAGATGCCCGCGACTTCCTGCTCTTCGACCGATATGATCTGGCCCACACCGTGGGCGGGGTAAACGACGAATTCGTTGGGGCGGAAATCTAGCTTTTTCGACTTGCTCATAAGTATGGCTCCTTAGGCGCGGGGGGCACCCGCATGGGTAATTTTGCCTTTTCACAAAGACAAATGCTGGGCGACCCGAAAGGTCTCCAGCCAAGTATCACAACTTCAGAATTTCAAGCTCAACCGCGGCAGAAGGGTTGAAAGGGTGCAGATATGTAAAGTCATTTGGACACATACATATCACAAAAAAGGGCCCGCTAAAAGCGGCCCATCGCGTGTTTGTCGTTAAATTCTTGTATAACAAATAGTTAAATGGTGAACAATCCCTTTGGGGCGACCGAAATCGCCCCGAAAAAACGAATCACTTAGCCACCTTCGCCCGGTGCCTCAGAGAAGTACTTCTCAAGCTTGCCTTCTTCACCATCACGTTCCTCTGCTTCGGGCAAAGGGTCTTTTTTCGTGATGATCACCGGCCAAAGTTCCGAATATTTCCGGTTGAATTCGACCCATTTTTCCATGTCCGGCTCTGTGTCAGGGCGAATTGCGTCCGCAGGGCATTCCGGCTCGCAGACACCACAGTCGATGCATTCGTCAGGATGAATGACCAACATGTTTTCGCCCTCGTAAAAGCAATCCACCGGACAGACTTCGACGCAGTCGGTGTATTTGCAGGCGATACAGCTGTCGTTCACAATGTAGGTCATAAGTTCATCTTTTTTGACATGATTTGCGCATTGCTAAATCAGCGCCGCGTATCATTCAAGGTGGCGTGCCCGAGAAAGATCAAGCACACGCCGATCACGCTTGCTTGGGCGCCCTTTTCCCTCAAATGCCGGATTTTCAGGCGGCTTTTTCTCGGATTTGGGGGATGGCGGGGACAGATCGGCATAAAGCTCTTGCGCCTCGGGCGCAGGACCGCGCCGGGTACCGATGGCCGCGACCTGAATCACGCGCACATCGTCCCCCATGGCAAAGGTCAAAACATCGCCCGGCACGACCAAGGTGGCGCGTTTCTGGACAGCTTCACCATTCACCCTGACTGCGCCCGCTGTAACGCGGGCAGCAGCCAAAGAACGGGTCTTAAAGAACCGCGCATGCCACAGCCATTTATCCAGCCGTAGCTTTGTCGCCCCTTGCGACAATTATTTATTGTCTTTCAGACCCATCAGGGCCGCAGCAAAGGGGTTGTCAGGATCGATTGGCTTTTCGGCCTTGGGTGGACGGGCGTTAAAGCTTTGAGACTTATTGCCCCCCTTGTCGCCACGAGGCGCACCCTTTTTGCCACGCGGACCGGGCTTGCCCTTGCCTTGGGGACGTTCGCCACCGCCGCGGCGCGGCCCTTGGTTGGCACGTGCTGCGCGGCCCCATGTAAAGACATAGAACGTCTCCATCTCGGGGGCGGCAATTGCCGCATCAGGGGCGGTTCCGATTGCAGTTTCCTCGGCAACCGTGTCGGGGATGTGATCATCAACGACGGGCGTTTCAGCCAATTCCTCGGCGATGGGGGCGATCCCTTCGTCCGGGATATCCGCCGTCTCAGGCACCACATCATCCGGCTGCACCGCAGCAGGATCAGCGACGATGCCGCCTGCGGGCTGCTCTGCTGCGACATCCATCACAGGCGTATCCGCATCCGCACCGGTATCAACAGCCATCCGCGCGCCGTCATGCGGCACAACCGCATCAACAGCTTTGACCTTTGGACGCTCTGACTTTTCTGCCTTGTAGCCAAGCCCTGCCATCAACGTCGCGAACTGTTCAAGTGTCATGCCGGTGATCGACAGCATGTCTGCCTTGGCCTCGAACCCGCCGCGCGAATCCTCGGACCGCAGCATGTCTGCCAAGCGTTCCAGCATATCGATCCGGATCGCACGTTCGCCCGCGTTGCGGTAGCCGGACATCGTTGCCGCCCCATCGGGCGCGCTGGCATCAACCGGAATGGTCACCAGGCCGGGAGGGGGCGATTCCGGAAATTCGCTCAACCCCTTGGTCAGTGACCACAACACCAGACGCAGACGCGTCGGTGCTGGTTTCAGCAGCAAAGGCATAAAAATCGTGAACTGACCAAAGCGCAGGCCGTGCTTGCGCAGTGCACCACGGGCGTCTTGATCCAGTGCTTTGACGTCTTCTGCAATGTCAGCGCGGGGCAAGATGCCAAAGTTTTCAAGCATCCGGAAGGCAAAGCCACGGGCCAGACCGGTGAGCGCTTCGTCTTTTGACAACGTAACTAGCGGTTCAAACAACGCCGCGATCTTGCGGTCGATGAAATGCTGCAAACGACGCTGCACTTTTTGCGCAACCTCGGGCCCAGCCACATCGTCTACGAACACCTCAATGCCCGGACGCAGCCCTTCAGGGCCAGCCACCAGTTTCCCAACAGCAGAGCTGCCCCACATCAGGCCACCCTGTTCGGTGAAATCAATTTCAGTGTCAGGCGCATTGTAAAAGCGATCAGCACGCAAATGGAATTGCGGTGCCAAGGCCTGCAACGAAGCTGTCTTGATCGTTTTGTCTTCCGCCACACCCGCGCCTTTGTCTTGCCGGAAACGGAACCCGTCCAACTTGCCTACAAATTCGCCTTCAACGGTTACTTCACCGGTCTCGTTTACTTCGGCCACCATGGCTTCCTTCTGTCCTAGCCGGCGCAAAAGCACGGATGTGCGCCGATCTACAAATCTCTGGGTCAAACGCTCGTGCAGCGCGTCCGACAGTCTGTCTTCTACGACACGCGCCGCGTCTCGCCAATGACTTTCGTCAATCGTCCACCCTTTGCGTTGGGTCACATATGTCCACGTGCGAATAAACGCCAGTCTCTTGGACAACGCATCAATGTCACCATCGGTTCGATCTATGCGGTTAATTTGTCCCGCGATCCAGTCGTCGGGGATCGTTCCGCGTTGGTGAAGATAGTTGAAAATTGTTTCCAACAGGCTGGCATGTTCGGCATGGCTGATGCCGCGAAAATCAGGAATACGGCAGACATCCCATAGCAACTTTACGGACGGCCCGTCGGTGCATCGCGCTGTTATCTGGGCATCTTCGCCGAGGGCCTTCAGTGCGCGCAGGTCGTCCGCCTCGCGGGCTTTGTACAGGCGTTCGTGATTTGGCGACATCTCAAGCGTCTGGATCAGCCGGGTGATGCTGCCGTATTGCAGCGACGGATTGCGCCAGTTGATTTTGTTTTGCGGCGTAAAGCTATGATCCATGATCGCGCGGGCAACCCCGTCGTCCAGCGGCGGCGCATCGCCGGTGACGCCGAATGTCCCGCTTTTGAATCCGCGCCCTGCCCGTCCGGCGATCTGGGCCAATTCGTTCGGGGCAAGCGGACGCATCCGCCGCCCGTCAAATTTGCTTAGCGCTGAAAAAGCGACATGATCAACGTCCAGATTCAGCCCCATCCCGATCGCATCAGTAGCGACCAGATAGTCAACCTCTCCGCTTTGGTACATCTCGACCTGCGCATTGCGGGTGCGCGGGCTAAGCGCCCCCATCACAACCGCCGCACCGCCTTTTTGGCGGCGGATCAGCTCGGCTATGGCATATACATTCTCAACTGAAAACCCGACGATTGCGCTGCGCGGGCGCATCCGGCTTATCTTTTTCTGACCTACATAGGTTAATTCAGACATCCGTTCGCGCTTGATGAACTGCGCCTTGGGGACCAGTGCGGCGATGGTGCCGCGCATCGTGTCCGACCCCATAAAGAGCGTCTCGTGAAGCCCCCGCGCCCGCAGCAACCGGTCCGTAAAGACATGACCTCGTTCAGGATCCGCACAAAGCTGGATTTCATCGACCGCCACCAGATCAGCGCCCATACCTTCAGGCATCGCCTCGACTGTGCAGACCCAGTATTGCGTGCGCGGCGGCACGATACGTTCTTCGCCTGTGACCAGCGCCACCACGGACGGGCCACGCAGGGCCACGATCCTGTCATAGACCTCGCGGGCCAACAGGCGCAGCGGCAAGCCGATGATCCCTGTCCGATGCGCAAGCATCCGTTCAATGGCATATGTGGTCTTGCCCGTATTGGTCGGGCCCAAAACGGCCACGACCCTACTATCACCTGTCACCAGAATATTCCCGACGTCTTAAAGAGTGCGCCCGATGCCGTCGCGCCGAAGCCCGTCCAGCGCCTTTTGCGCGTTTTCATGGTGAGGGTTTATCGCAAGAACCCGGCGATACAAAGTGGCAGCGGAACGCAGGTCGCCAAATTCCTGCAAGATTGCGCCCAACCCAAAAATCGCGTTAAATTGTTGCGGGTTAAGCGCCAGAGTTAATTCAAGATCATCGATCGCAGGCCCGTATAAATCAGCCCTGAAATACGCTTGTGCACGGGCATGATACCCTTCGGCAAAATCCGGTGCATGATCTGTCAGGGCTGTAAAATGCTCGATCGCGAGGACGGTGTCACCGCCCGCCAGCGCATCAAGACCCCGTTTTAGCAGCAGATCAATGCTGGCTGACCCCGACCGCGCCCAAGCCGTCTGAACGGCACGTTCGATCCGCGACGCTTCCTCGGCGGGGGCCATGCGCAATTCATCCAGCAATTCTTCCGCTTGGGGCATCTGCGCTTGCGCAAAAGACACACCGCCAAGCAACACCCAGAAACCAAGTGCCGCGACGGTATGTTTGAGGTTGACGATGTGATTGACCATAACAACAGTGAATGTAACAGGCTGCCGCCACTTTTCCAGACATCTCGGCAGCATTTTCGAAAAAAGGACCTCGGATGAGCGATATTGTGAATGAAGCCGTAACTGTCTTGAACGGAAAACTGGCGGGGGCCGATTTTGACGGCACTGCCAAGTTCGACATTGAAGGCGAGGGCTGCGTTATGATGGATTCAACAGGCGCGCGCGCTGCCGATGAGCCCGCAGATGTCACGCTTTCTGCGGATGTTGAGACGTTTCAGGCCATTCTGTCAGGCGAAACCAACCCGACAAGTGCGTTTATGACTGGCAAGCTCAAGCTTGACGGCGATATGGGCATGGCGATGAAACTGGCGTCTGTGCTGGCCTGATGACCCTCGCCCCCGCACCCCTTTTCACTGACCTTTATCCCGGCCCCGAAACGGGGCTGGCACATTGGACAGAAACGCCGGACGGCAAAAGGCTGCGGGTGGCGCATTGGCCGGTGGACGGTGCAAAGGGGACCGTATTGCTGTTCCCTGGTCGCACGGAATATGTCGAAAAATACGGGGTGACCGCTGCCGAGTTTGCCAAGCGCGGCCTTGCCGTGATGGCCATTGACTGGCGCGGACAAGGGCTTGCCGACCGGCTTTTGCCGGATCGCAGGGTCGGTCAGGTCGATCACTTTCCCGACTACCAAAAAGATGTGGCGACAATGATGCGTGCCGCGCGCACGCTTCAATTGCCACGACCGTTTTTCATGCTTGCCCACTCTATGGGTGGTGCCATTGGTCTGCGCGCCGCGATGGAGGGGCTGTCGGTTCAGGCTGCAGCCTTTACCGCGCCAATGTGGGGCATTCATCTTGCCCCGCATCTTCGTCCTTTCGCATGGGGATTGTCGCGGATCATGCCGCGGATTGGTCAAGGACACCAATTGCCATTCGGGACAAAATACGACTCTTATGTCGCGTCAGAACCGTTTGAAAACAATATGCTGACCACAGATGCACCCATGTTCGACATGATGCGCGACCAGCTTGTCGCCCATCCAGAGCTGGCTCTTGGTGGTCCCAGCTATGTCTGGCTGCGCGAAGCGTTGGACGAAACCAAACACCTTGCCCTGCGCGCAGCCCCCAGCCTGCCATGCGTGACCTTTCTGGGGTCAAACGAACGGATCGTTCACATCGGGCGCATCCATCAGCGGATGAAGACATGGACCGGCAGCAAGCTGCAAATCGTCGAAGGCGCAGAGCACGAGATATTGATGGAAAAGCCAGCCATCCGGGATGCTGCAATCGACGATATGGCGCGGTTATTCTTGGGGAATGCCAAGAACAGATCCTGAGGAAACAGATCAAGAAAGCATGTTAACCGGTTTGTTTTGAACAACTTCCCAATAAGTTTTCTTTTGTCGATCACGCTGCACTGTCCAAACCGCCTGTGGCCCCTATCTTTAGCGCATGACAACGGTACCGGTTCTTAGCTTTACGGAAAATGGCATCTATTGCGCTGCGGGTGATTTCTATATCGACCCGTGGCGTCGGGTGGACCGCGCATTGATCACCCACGGACATTCGGACCATGCGCGGTGGGGCATGGGCAGTTATCTTGCCACCCATGCCGCCCTGCCCGTCATGCGCCACCGTCTGGGCGAGATCTCCGCCGAGGGTATCGCCTATGGCGAGGTGCGTCGCATCGGGGATGCAGATGTTTCGTTTCATCCCGCAGGACATGTGCCGGGATCGGCCCAGATCAGGGTCGCGGTCAAGGGCGAGGTCTGGGTGGCCTCGGGCGACTACAAGGTCGTGGATGACGGGCTGTCGGACCCGTTCACTCCCGTGAAATGCCATCACTTCATTACCGAAAGCACCTTTGGGCTGCCCGTGTTCCGGTGGCAAGATCAGGCCAGTGTGGCGCGCCAGATCAACGCATGGTGGGCCACCTGCGCCAAGGATGGCAAGACCGCGTTTCTGGGGGCCTATGCGCTTGGCAAGGCGCAGCGGTTGCTGACGATGCTTGATCCTGAAATTGGGCCGGTCCTGACCCACACCGCGATCGAAAACACCAACCGCGTGATGCGCGATCAGGGAATCGCCTTGCCCGATACGATCCTTGCAAATGGCGATCTGAAGCCAAAGGATCATCCCGGTGCCATCGTGCTTGCCCCGCCTTCGGCTTTGGGGAGTGCGTGGGCCAAGAAATTCGGCCCGCAGGAAACTGCTTTTGCCAGTGGATGGATGGCCATCAGGGGCGTGCGCCGCCGCCGCGCGGGGGATCGGGGCTTTGTCATTTCGGACCATGCCGACTGGGACGGGTTGCTATCAGCGATCAAAGAAACCGAAGCAGAAAATATATATGTGACACATGGTTATACTGATATCTTCAACCGTTACCTGAACGAAAACGGATGGAACGCACAGGTGGTCCCGACACAGTTTGAAGGGGAAACACTCGACAAGGATGCCGCGGAATGAAGCGGTTTGCCAAGCTGTTCACAACGATCGACCAAAGCACCAAAACGAACGTGAAAGTCGCTGCCCTTGCCGCGTATTTCGCAGACGCCCCCGAGGCAGATCGCCTTTGGACCATCGCCTTGTTTTCGGGTCGTCGCCCCAAACGCGCCGTGACCACCTCCCGCCTGCGCGCATGGGCCGCCGAACGTGCTGGCATCCCGCTTTGGCTGTTCGAGGAAAGCTATGCCATCGTTGGCGACTTGGCGGAAACCATCGCACTGGTGCTGCCGCCAAAAGCCCCCCAAGACGACCAAAGCCTGTCTGACTGGATCGCAGCCCTGCGCGAGATTTACACCCAAGATGAGGACGCGCGCAAAGCGTTCGTGTCGTCCGCATGGGACCGCTTGGATGACGCCGAGCGCTTTATCTTTAACAAACTGATCACCGGCGGGTTTCGTGTTGGCATCAGCCAGAAACTGATGACCCGCGCCTTGGCCCGTGCCACCGACAAGCCGGAAACCGAGCTGGCGCACCGGCTGATGGGCAATTGGCACCCCGATGACACAACGTGGCATGCGTTGGTCGAGGCCGAAGATGCCTCGGCCGATGCATCGCGGCCCTATCCGTTTTATCTGGCATATGGGCTGGAAACCGCCCCGCACGATCTGGGTGCCCCCGAAGACTGGCGCGCGGAATGGAAATGGGACGGGATCAGGGGTCAGTTGATCCTGCGCGACGGGCAGTATTTCGTCTGGTCGCGCGGCGAAGAACTGATGACTGACCGCTTTCCCGAATTGGCGCGTGCATTGGATTTCATGCCCGATGGCACCGTGCTGGACGGCGAATTGCTGGTCTGGCCCCAAGATCAACCCACCCCGTCGTCCTTTAATGCGCTACAATCCCGCATTGGCCGCAAAACCGTTCCAAAGAAATTGCTGGCCGAAGCACCGGTGGTTCTGCACGCCTACGATCTGCTGGAATGGCACGGTCAGGACATACGCGACCAGCCTTTTGCGCAGCGCCGTGAACTGCTGGAACAGGCCTGCGCCGACCTTCAACCACAGGCCCCGGTCCGTCTGTCGCCGCAGCTGACCTTTGCCACATGGGACGCCCTTGCTGCGACCCGCGCCAAGGCCCGCGAAGCCCAAGCCGAAGGGGTGATGCTGAAACACAGTCACAGCCCCTATCTGGCGGGGCGCAAAAAGGGCGATTGGTGGAAATGGAAGCTGGACCCGCTGACAATTGATGCGGTGATGATCTATGCGCAATCAGGGTCGGGACGCCGTGCGAACCTGTTCACCGACTTTACCTTTGCCGTTTGGAACGGCAACGATCTGGTGCCCTTTACCAAAGCCTATAGCGGGCTGACCGACGCAGAGTTTCGCCAGATTACCGCTTGGGTGCGTAAGAATACGCTCGAACGGTTTGGTCCTGTGCGCAAGGTAACACCCCATCATGTTTTCGAAATCGCCTTTGAAGGGATCGCCCGCAGCCCCCGCCATAAATCGGGCGTTGCCCTGCGATTCCCCAGAATGTTGCGCTGGCGACAGGATAAACCGCTGCAAGAGGCCAACACACTGGCCGATTTAGAAGAAATCTTGCGCAATTACGGCTGATTCCGCCATGTCGCCGCCTTGCCTTGACCACACCTGACGCTTAGGTAAGTTCAACGTCAAAATGAGGTTCTTCATGTTTCAACTGCCCTTCCCCGTCCGCGATGCAAATGCTGGTGCAGCCGCCTCCCCCTTGGGCAATCTGCCCGAATGGAACTTGGATGACCTCTATACAGGCGAAGATGCAACCGAGCTGAAGCGCGATCTCGACTGGCTCGAAGAAGCATGCCGCAGCTTTGCCGCTGACTATGAAGGCAATCTGGCCACGCTGGATGCCGCAGGGTTTCTGGACTGTGTGCTGCGCAACGAAAAGATAAACCAGATCGCAGGGCGGATCATGTCCTATGCCGGATTGCGCTATTACCAAATGACCACCGACGCGGGTCGGGCGAAATTCCTGTCCGATGCACAGGAAAAGATCACCAATTTCACCACCCCGCTGGTGTTTTTCACGCTGGAACTGAACCGTCTGGAAGACGACCATCTGGGCAAGCTTCTGGATCAAAAGGCCGATCTTGCGCGCTACAAGCCGGTTTTCGACCGCATCCGCGCGATGAAGGACTATCAGCTCAGCGACGAGCTGGAAAAGTTCCTGCATGATCTGGGTGTCGTGGGCGACGCATGGGAACGTCTGTTTGACGAAACCATCGCGGCCCTCGAATTCGTGGTCGAAGGGGACCAGTTGAACATCGAAGGCGTGTTGAACCTGCTGACCGACCCCAACCGCGACATGCGCGAGGCCGCAGCCCGCGAATTGGCCGATGTGTTCCAAAGCAACATCAAGACTTTCGCGCGCGTCCACAACACGCAGGCCAAGGAAAAAGAGGTCATCGACCGCTGGCGTGGGATGCCAACCCCGCAAACCGGTCGTCACCTTAGCAACCATGTCGAACCCGAGGTCGTCGAGGCGCTGCGCAACGCGGTTGTCAAAGCCTACCCCAAGCTGAGCCACCGCTATTACGAACTGAAACGCAAATGGCTGGGGCTTGACGTGATGCAGGTCTGGGACCGCAACGCACCGCTGCCTATGGAAGATCCAAAGGTTGTCGGCTGGGACCGCGCCGAAAAGATGGTGATGGATGCCTATAACGCATTCGATCCGCGCATGGGCGAGATTGCCGCGCCCTTCTTTACCGACGGCTGGATTGATGCAGGCGTCAAGCCAGGCAAGGCACCCGGTGCATTTGCCCACCCCACCGTGACGAACGTGCACCCATACGTGATGTTGAACTACCTGGGCAAACCGCGCGATGTGATGACGCTGGCCCACGAATTGGGCCACGGTGTGCATCAGGTTCTGGCCGCCGGTCAGGGTGAAATGCTGTCGTCAACGCCGTTGACACTGGCCGAAACCGCAAGTGTCTTTGGCGAAATGCTGACCTTCCGCAAGATGTTGGACAACGCCAAGACCAACGCAGAACGCAAGGTGCTGCTGGCCGGCAAGGTCGAGGATATGATCAACACGGTCGTGCGCCAGATCGCGTTCTATGACTTTGAATGCAAGTTGCACGATGCCCGCCGTGGCGGAGAGTTGACGCCGGACGACATCAACGCCCTGTGGATGTCCGTCCAAGCCGAAAGCCTAGGACCGGCGTTCGAATTCATGGACGGCTACGAGACATTCTGGGCCTATATCCCGCATTTCGTGCATTCGCCCTTCTATGTCTATGCCTATGCCTTTGGCGACGGGTTGGTGAATGCGCTTTATGCCGTCTACGAAGAAGGCAAACCGGGGTTCGAAGACAAATATTTCGATATGCTGAAAGCCGGTGGCTCCAAGCATCACAAGGAGCTGCTGGCCCCCTTCGGTCTGGACGCTTCTGATCCTGCATTCTGGGATAAAGGCCTTTCGATGATCTCGGGCTTTATTGATGAATTGGAAGCGATGGAGGCGTAAGCCTCCTTCCGTCCAAGGGCGTGGGCTGGATGTGACCTCGTGCGATGATCCTTCAGGCCCGTTTTTGGATCGTCGCCCCTTATTGCAGTGAAAACCTTCGCTGTCGGCGCGCGAGATGCTTGTAAGATCAAAGTTTGGGGTCTTGCAGTAGCTCTTTGAGGCTTCGTGTTTGGCTTGGTCGGTCGCGCAGATCCAATGCAGAATTGAGATCTACAAGGTGGCTGCGCATCAGGTCCTCTGCCTCTGGCGCATCCGCCTTGGCAATCGCATCAACCAGCGCGTGATGGGCATGGCTTTCGCAAAGCGCACTTTCACGCCGCCAATAGAGCGCAATGATAAGTGACGAACGGGCAATCAGCGTTTCAATGAACTGGCGGATTGTGTCCTGATCGGCGATCCGGGCCATCTCAATGTGAAACATGCCCGACAGGTTAAGTGCCCGGCCATGATCCCCCGCATCCATCGCTGCATGTTCTTGCGCGATATGGTGTTTCAAAATTTCGATGTCGCGCGGCGTGGCCCGCGTGGCAGCAGACCCCGCCGTGCGCGGCTCAAGCAAGGCGCGGGCTTCAAAAACTTCACGGGCCTCGCGCAGGGTAGGTTGGGCGACAAAGGCCCCTTTGTTGCGCTGCATCTCTACCAGTTGGATATGGGCCAGCGATTGCAAGGCGGCGCGCACAACAGTACGCGAGACATCATAAATCTCGCCGATCTCGTCTTCGCCAAGTTTCGTGCCCGGTGCGATCCGATGCTCGTGAATGGCCAATGCCAACGCTTGTGCAACCTTCTCGGTCGTGTCCTTGGGTTTGAACGATGAAACTGGCTGTGCGGGCATGTAATTTTTCCTTCGAATCCTCTGATGCCAGACCTGATCGTATTGAACAAGATGGCCACGATGCACACGGGTAACCAGATAATTGTATACAATATTGTGTGCAATATTTACGCATACGGCAAAAATTGCGATTAAATTTGCGCCATTTTCAGATTGGCCACCCACAAAGTACCGGCTTTGTTTGAATTTGGCCCCGCGACCCTGCCCTGTCGTTGAAACCGAGGGGGCCTGAATGACGACATCAAAACAGAATCTGGAGCTGGTAACCGTCACCAAACGCTATGGTACGACGATTGCGGTGGATGCGATCCAACACAGGTTCAAGGCCGGGTCCTACGCCTGCTTGTTGGGGCCGTCGGGCTGTGGTAAATCATCGACCCTGCGCATGATTGCCGGGCATGAAAGCGTGACAGACGGCGCGATCCTGCTGGGCGGTCGCGACATTTCACGCCTTGCACCTGCACAGCGTGGCACGGCGATGATGTTCCAGAATTACGCGTTGTTTCCGCATCTTAGCGTGATCGACAATGTGGGCTTTAGCCTCAAGATGAAGGGCGTTGACGCTACCACCCGCCGCGCCAAGGCAGGCGAGATGTTGGAGCTGGTCGATCTGACCGCCCTTGCCGACCGCCTGCCTGACCAACTGTCGGGCGGGCAACAGCAACGGGTCGCGTTGGCCCGCGCCCTGATCACACGCCCCGATGTCTTGTTACTGGACGAGCCGCTGTCGGCGCTGGATCCCTTTTTGCGTATCCGGATGCGTGCCGAACTGAAGAAACTGCAAAAAGAGCTCGGCATCAGCTTTATCCACGTCACCCACGGGCAGGACGAAGCGCTGGCGCTGGCCGACGAGATTGTCGTGATGAACAACGCGGTGATCGAACAGGCCGGTGCCCCGCAAGAGGTGTTCAACGCGCCCAAGACCGAATTCGTCGCGCGCTTTATGGGCGGGCACAATGTGATTTCCCTGCCAAAAGGGTTGTTCGCCATTCGCGCCGATGCCGTCGACATCACCCCCCCTGACAAGGGTGTGGTCGCAGCGCATGTGACCGCGATCGAATACCAAGGCACATTTGTGTCCGTGTTGTCGCGCATAGCGGGCGATCAGGAAATCACAGCCCTGATCCCGGATGCTGCATTTTTCGCCCACCCCCACAACCCCGGCGACGCGATTGGACTGTCTTGGGACAGCGCAAAACTACACCACCTGACCGCATAAAATTGCGGCATTCCACCAACAAGGAGAACGACACATGACCCAGTTTACGAACCGAAATGGTCTTAGCCGCCGAACGTTGCTTAAGGGGGCCGCCTCGACTGCCCTTGTCGCGGGGGCATCGACCCTTGGCGCGCCGATGGTCTGGGCGCAAAACATCAAGGATGTGACCATCCGCCAATTCGGCACCGGCGTTTCCAACCTCAACGAGGTCGCGACAAAGGTCAAAGAAGACCTCGGCTTTACGCTTGAAATGACCGCGCTTGATACCGACAGCGTGACACAGCGCGCGGCGACCCAGCCAAACAGCTTTGACATCGCGGATATCGAATATTTTATCTGTAAAAAGGTATGGGCCGCAGGCAACCTGCAGGCGATGGACACCACCAAACTGACAAATTACGACAAGATTGTCGGCATCTTTCGCGACGGCAAACTGACGCCCGAAAGCACCATCGCACAAGGCACGGCACCGCATACGGTGGGCTTCACCTCTGGTCAGAACGGCACTGATTTCGTGGATGAGGAATCCGGTTGGATGACCCTGATCCCGACAATCTACAACGCGGACACGCTTGGCATTCGCCCTGACCTGATCGGCCGCCCGATCTCAAAATGGTCCGAACTGCTGAACCCCGAATTCAAGGGCAAAGCATCGATCCTCGACATTTCTTCGATCGGGATCATGGACATGGCAATGGTCGTGGAATCCATGGGGGAATACACCTACCCCGACAAAGGCAACATGACGAAAGAAGAAATCGACATGACCCTTGGCATCTTTACCGAAGCCAAGAAAAACGGCCAGTTCCGCGCCTTTTGGAAGTCCTTCGACGAAAGCGTCAACCTGATGGCATCGGGCGAAGTTGTGATCCAGTCCATGTGGTCGCCCGCGATCACGGCTGTGAAATCACAGGGCATTCCTTGCGTCTATCAGCCGCTGGAAGAAGGCTATCGCTCATGGGGCGGCGGCTTGGGCATCTCGGCCGCATTGTCGGGCCTCGAGCTGGAGGCGGCCTATGAATACATCAACTGGTACCTCTCCGGTTGGGTTGGCGGTTTCCTGATGCGCCAGGGTTATTACTCGGCCGTGCCCGAGACCTCGAAGTCGTTCATGTCTGCGGATGAGTGGGGATACTGGTTCGAGGGCAAGCAGGCCGAGGGCGATATCACTTCGCCGTTCGGCGACACGCTGGCCGGTGTCGGTGACACCCGTGACGGTGGATCGTTCGAGGAACGCATGGGCTCAGTTGCCTGCTGGAACTCTGTCATGGACGAAAACCAGTACATGGTCCGCAAGTGGAACGAGTTCATCGCCGCTTAATCTCAATTTTGGGCGCACATGCTATCTCATTTGGGTGTGCGCCCATCACTTCTTGACCGGAACTCACATGAACAAACTTCGCGCGAATAACGCACTGATGGGCTGGCTGATGGTGTCGCCGCTTGTCCTTGTCCTATTGATCTTTCTGGTCACGCCGATTGTCATGATCACTGTTGTCAGCTTTTGGCGGGCGACGGAATTTTCGATCATTCCCGCCTTTGTCTGGGAGAATTACGAATTTCTATTCGGCTCTCCCGTCACCTACACCGTCTTTTTCAACACGTTTAAATATGCCTTGATCACATGGGCCTTCACTTTTGTGATCGGCTTTACTGTCGCCTATTATCTGGCGTTTCACATCCGCACACAGACGTGGCAGATCGCCTTTTTCCTGCTGTGCACAATTCCGTTCTGGACCTCGAACATCATCCGAATGATCAGCTGGATTCCGTTTCTGGGCCGCAATGGCATCGCCAATTCCGCGCTGATCTCGTGGGGGGTGATTGACGAACCTGTAGAATGGTTACTGTTCAGCGATTTCGCCGTGATCCTTGCCTTTGTGCATCTTTATACGCTGTTCATGGTCGTGCCGATCTTTAATACGATGATGCGCATCGATAAATCCCTGATCGAAGCAGCGCGCGATGCGGGTGCCAGTGGCATTCAAATTCTGTGGAACGTGATCCTGCCGCTGACCAAGCCCGGTATCATGATCGGCACGATCTTTGTTGTGACACTGGTGATGGGGGATTTCATTACCGTGCGCTTTATGTCGGGCAGCCAGTCCGCCAACGTGGGCCGCCTGATTTCAAATGACATCGCCTTGTTACAATACCCAAGCGCATCGGCCACCGCGATCATACTGCTGCTGACGGTGCTGATGGTGATCGGTATCCTGCTGCGCTTTGTCGACATCCGTAAGGAGCTTTGATCTGATGGAACCCCGTCCCCGCTCGTTCTATATTCTCACCGGTTTTTTTGCCCTGTTCTTGCTGTTCCTCTACGGTCCAACGATCACCATCGCCATTTTGTCGTTTCAGGGCGAAGGCGGCGGGCTGACCTTTCCGATGCGCGGTGTGTCTGTGTATTGGTTCAAGGACCTGTTTGAACAGCAGGCCGTCGGCGACATCTGGGGCAGTTTCCGCCGCAGTTTCTTGCTGGGCCTGATGGTCATGGTCACCACAGTGGTCGTATCTGTCATGGGCGGGCTGGCGTTTCGCAAGCGTTTCCCCGGCTCGGGCATCTTGTTCTATTTGATCATCACGTCGCTGGTGATCCCGTCGATCCTCATCTCGTTGGGGGTGGGGTTGATGTTCTCGCAAACCGGGCTCAGCGTGCATTGGTCAACCTCAGGATTTGGCGCACAACTGACATGGACCCTCCCCTTTGGTTTGCTGATCATGTTCGCCGTCTTTAACCGGTTCGACAAAAGTTACGAGGAAGCCGCCCGTGATCTGGGGGCCACCCCTTGGCAGGCAATTCGACATGTTGTGTTGCCGATCATTGCACCGTCGCTGATCGGTGTGGCGCTGTTCGGCTTTACGCTAAGCTACGATGAATTTGCGCGCACCCTGCTGACCGCAGGCAGCTACAACACATTGCCGCTCGAGATTTACG
>NZ_JBFEKM010000028.1:0-28882 GCF_041552635.1 Sulfitobacter sp. | reverse complement strand
TGCGGCCCGCCGAGAACAAGGTCAGGGTGAAGGCCCAGAAGGGACACCCCGAGAGCTGGATCACGGTATCGCCAGAGATGATGGACGAACTGCTGGCCTTGCCACCAAAGCGACCCAAGAACCGCAAGACCGGTAAATTCATGAAGCCGCGCGTCTTTGGCTATGGCAGCTCGACCGGGTACAACACACGCTGGAAGACCATCTGCAAGCGGGCTGGTATCCAATACCTATCCGCGCACCAAGCAGGGCGTCATGGGTTCTTCACTGAATTGGTGGTCAGGCAAGGTGTCGATCCAGTCACCGCAGCCAAGGCTGGCCGCTGGGCTGACCCCAATTTGCCTATGCGCATCTATGCCCATGCAGAGACGGATGAGGCCGACGTTAGGGCCCGTTTTCGTACAAACCATGCACAGGAAGACCCTGTACAAACATCCAAACCCAAGAAATCAAAGAAGGAATAGCGCTATGAACGGTTCCCTCCTAAGGGGCAGGTTGCTGGTTCGAACCCAGCCGGGATCACCAATTTTTCAAGTACTTACGTCCAAAAATGCCAGTGTCTGTGCAAAACGGTACCCTAAATGGACCTTGAGTACTGTTTTATTTTCTCTTCAATATATTAAGGTAAAGTTTCGGACATCGACGAGTTCGTGCTGATTTGGCAGGTTGATCAATTTCCATTCACTGAGTGCTATCTAGGTTCCGGAACCTTTTATCCCGCGTCTGTCTGACCTGCAGCAGAGGCTCAAACAGAAGTTGCGCGAGATACCTATGCGGCTGAATCGGGGTGAACCCGTCCGGATGGTCGCGGGGAATAGTGCAAGGCGTGTGACTGCTTTGGTCCTGCCGCCCGCTCATCGGATTAAACCAAGGCGTCGTAGGGGTCGAAGTAAAGGTCTACCCAATAGTTTGACGCGTTGTAGCTTGAGTCTGGGAAAATGCCGGTCGTGCCTGCACTGAAGACGCCATTACCCGAGGGGTCTGTTCCGGCAGGCGCGCTTAGCGTCCCATCTGCGCCAACCCAGTCGGTTGCAAAGAAATCACCGCTGAAGGCATAGTTTTGCGTCGTGCCATAGGACGCCACATAAAGTTCGTTGGCGTTCAGGGCGACGGGTGTGGCCAATGTCGCAGTTTGCCAGCCGACCTGACCGGGGGGCGACATAACGGTTGCAGTTGCCAACAGGGTACCGGTGCCGCTCCACAGGTTCAACGTCCGTGTGTCGGTATCGCCAGCATCCAGATCACCGCGCCAATAGCGCAGCGCGGTGACTTCACCTGCGGCCGAGCTGACAAATTCGACGCCAAGTTCATAGTCGGTCGCGTCATCTGTAATGATCTCCGTCGGGGCATCGCTTGCGCCAAACAGGGACACGGTGTCTGGCCCGGGTTCGGACACCACGTCGGAGACTTCAATGGTGATGGCTTGCTCTACCGCTGGGTTTGTTCCGTCCCAAATCGACAGCAAAACTTCATAGATATTGTCCAAGTCGAAATCCTGTGGCGCCTCGAAGTCAGGCTCCGAGGCAAAAAGCAGCAAGCCGCTGGTGGCATCAATGGTAAAGGCAGGGGCATCGTTCCCGCCAGCGACGGCGAACACAAAGTTATCGCCATCGGGATCCATCGCGGTGATCAAAGCAGCGGCAATCTGGCCCTCGGGTGCGGTGAAACTGGTCCCTGCAAGCGTAAACGAAGGCGGTTGGTTTGGGGTATCATCGCCGCGAAATCCGACGTCGACCCAATAGTTCGAACTTTGATAGCTTTGGGTTGGCATGACACCGGTCGTGCCCGCAGCATAGACGCCAGCGCTTGCCGGGGCGGCCAGAATGCCGTCTGCCCCAGGTTGGGGTGTCGCAAAATAGTTTGTGTTCACGGCATAGTTCTGGGTGGTGCCATAGGATACGGTGTATGTCGCATTTGCTGTGATTTGTACGGCTGACGACAGGACGCCGACCTGCCAGCCACTTTGCCCCGCGGCTGAGGTTACTGTTTCAGATGCAAGCAGCGTGCCGGTGCTGTCCCAAAGGTTCAGGGTTCGGGTATCAATATCGCCCGCGTCCGGTGCCCCGCGCCAATAGCGCAGATTGGCTATTTCACCGCTCTTGCTTGCGGTAAAGCGCATCCCAAGTTCATAATCCGTCGCATCAGCGGTTTCTGTTGTGGTGGGCAATTCTGTGGGCCCGAACAGGGTCGATAGAATGGACCCCGTTTCATTGGCAACATCCGTTACCGTGACCTCAAGATCTTGAGTCGCAGCGGCGCTTAATCCGTCCGATGCACTGACCGTTACCTCGAAAACATTGTCGACGTTGCTGTCGGTAGGTACCTCAAAATCCGGTGCAAACACAAAGTTGAGCGCGCCGGTGATCGCGTCAATGGTGAATGCGGCAGCATCCGCACCCCCTTGAATGCCATAGGATATCGGGTCTGCATCCTGAGCGACCACCGTGGCGGCGAGCACCGAATTCTCGGCGACGGTCACGGCGGCAGACGAGGTAAAGACTGGCGGATCGGTAGAAATCTCGCCGGGATCAAATGTGACATCGATCCAATAATTTGAACCTTGATAGCTTTGGGTGGGCATGATGGCCCCGGCCCCCTGAGCATAGACACCGCCGGTTGACGTCGCTGCGGTCAGGAAGCCGAAGGGGTCGGTGTATTGCTCTGCGAAAAAGCCGTTCGTGGATACGTAGTTATCTGATGTTTCATATGAAACAATATAGTTTTGCCCAGCGAGCAGATTAACAGGGGTCAGAAGCGTTGCGGTTTGCCAGCCGCTTTGGTCGGGTGAAGAGACAAAGCTGGTGGTGGCAAGCAACGTGCCGTCGTCCCGCCATAACCGCCCGGTCCTTGTATCAGTGTCGGCAGCATCCGAAATGTCACGGTAATAGTGGATTTCCGTGATCTGGCCCGTCGTCGAAGCAGAAAACTGAGTGCCAAGCTGCAACGGCTGGGGATTGCTAAAGTCTGCGCCGTTGAATTGCACCCACGGGTCAAACAGTCTGATTGTGTCTGGTGGCGTGACCTGAACGATGTCTCGGGCAAGCCCTGATGTCGTGGGCAGGTTCAGGCTGTCGTCGATTGCTCTGACCAGAATTTCATAGGATTGCACGGCGCTGGGGGACCAAGAATAGGACCAGTTCGTGGTGCCCTCCGCCATAGACCAAGTGCCACCGTTGTCGAATGACACTTCGACCAACGCCACTGCCCCATCATCTGTGGCTGCATTGCCATCGTTGTCGGTGGTGGTGCCCGTCAGCAGGAAAGCTGTGCCCGCCGGCAGGTTTTCAGGCAGCGCATCAAGCGTGGCGGTTGCGGGCGTGACATCCGTTGAACCCGCTGCACGGGCGAGGCCTTGCAGGGCAAGCACGGTATCGGTCTGACCCGGCTGGATGCCCATATCAGCGAAGAGATTGACGACAAACTGCTGAAGCGCGACGTTCTCAATTTGCGCATCGTAAGGTTCACCATCGTGTAGATTGCTAAGTGCCCATGTCCAGAACACTGTACCAGCACCAAAGACCAGCGCACCGCTATCGGCCCGATATAGCGACAGATTATGTGTCGCAATGCCGGGTTGGACCGTGTTGCCCTGATCGACCAGGATGCCACTCCACGGGATTGTCGTCTCGGACAGGTGGATCAACCCGTCAGGGCGATATTCATCGGTGGGCGAGGTGTTCCATTCATACCCTAAAATCCCCGCTGCCATGTCAACGGCACCTGACCCCGCGACGTCCGTGTCGCGCCAGAACCTTAGCGTGGCATACTCCTCAGGCACATCTAATGCGCCGCCAAACTCTCCGGTACCATCGGGACCAAAAAGCTGACCCGTCAGCGCATTTTCGGCAGTTTTGAAGAGATCGGGCTGGCCTGAAAGTGCTGGCCGGTCTGCCGCATCACCCGCGAGAGGGTTGCCGATAAACCGGTCGTCACGCCATGTGCCTGTCCAGATGTTTTCAGGATCAAGATTGAAATAGTCGCTTGGCTGTGCGGCGGGGTCCAGATGCGCCCATGTTTCCTTGTAACAAACCAAAGTGCGGTACTCTTGGCCGTCTACCGTGCTGGTTTCCCAACGTGTCTTCCAATAGACTTCATTGCCGCTCCAGAACAGCAGGTTGACGCCCGCATCGCGCGCTTCTTCGACATTGTAGCGCTGATCGCCAGACCAGTATTCGTCATGTCCGACCGAGATGAATGCTTCGTATTTCTTGAGATAATCTGCGCCGAGCCGATCGGTATCAACACCCGAGATATAGGCGACGTCGTATCCATTTTGCTCTAGCCACGAGATGGCTGCATAGTCCGCGCCGAACAAATAGTCCTGAGCGCCAGCCGCTGGTCCCCCTTGCTGGCCATCAATACCGCGGGTGATCAGCGGTCTGTTATAGCTTACCGCATATGCCCGGTCCACACCGGAACCGCCGGCACCTGGAATGTCGGGGTTGTTGATCGTGTTGCTGGCATCGCCATAAAAGTTTGCACCAATCTCGCCGTTATTGCCGATCCATCCGTTATAGGCTTGCCAAGTGGTGTCAGAGGTTTGCAGCACAATATCCGCCGGGCGGTCATCATCGCGCACGACAAAGGGGATCTGATTCACCGCGCCCGTGACGGGATCACCATTCGCATCCAGCCGCTGAACCCGCGCAAGATAGACGCCGGAAACCGCATCCACCGGAATATTCCAACTGTCGGTAACGCTCCAGTTGCCTGCGTCTGCGGTACCCGTGGTCGTATTAAACATGGCATCTGGTTGTACGGTTGCAGATTGGTTCGTCCAGCTTTCGACCATGCGCCCCCCGTCGCCATCGTAATAGCCCAGCCGGAATATTTCGACTTGATAATCGCTGCCCGGATTGTCGCTGACGTTGATCTTAAAGTCGATCAGAGTGCCTGCATCGACGCTGAAATCGGTCGTGAAACCTTCTATGAATGTGGAGTGGGGAACGTCCCAATAAGATTTCGGCATGCGCCCGTCGGTGCGGGCGTTTTCTTCGACGATCTGGTTAACGGGCATCCTGGATCTCCGTTTTTGATGCGTGTCACTGGCGAATTCGATGCAAGGGCCTTGCTGGTGAATAAAGTCTGCCTTGCCCCGCACAGTTCAGACAAGGCGCAGAGCGGGACACCGCTTCATCATATTGGTGCAGCGCTCATACGATCTTGGACGAATTGGCAGATTGCTGAACGCGGGCTTCTCCAAATGAGCAAGCGGGTCCGGCTATTTAGATATGCACCGGACCGATACCGATAAATAGCGGCGCGATTTGCACACGCGCAATCACTCCGGGTCACGACACATGTTGGTCCAAGTGGGGCGCTGCCCAAATGAAGATCAAACTGCTCCTTGATATACGCCAGCGTGACGAGATCAGACCGCTGTTGGCCAGACGACTGCGACAAGCCTTACAGCTGTACTTGGCTGCTGCTAACGGTTCTGTCGTGTTTCGCAGGAAATTGTCACGTCCTGAGCTTGTGGCGTTCCTGAGTGAGTTTCCAAGGTGCGTTGTTCCGATGTAGGCTTGCTCTACATCTCCTTACTGGGGCGCGAGATTGGCAGGCTTGGCTATGAGGCGCGTCTTATCCCACCTGTTTACGATGAGCAGTTTTGAAGCGTTAAAAGAAAGACGCAAATGACGCAAAAGCGGCATCGTGTCCCATGATGCGCTACGTTTAGTTCAAAAGCACTCAATAGCAGGCGCAGTGCACCTGCCCTCCACCCTAGGTATTCCCGATAACGTGACAGAACATATTCGATAGATCCTAAAAATAACTTCTCACGAGACTGCCTGCGATCAGGCTCCAACCATCAGCGACGACGAAGAAAGCGAGTTTGAAAGGAAGGGAAACAACAGCTGGAGGTACCATCATCATGCCCATTGACATCAAAATTGCCGCCACAACCAAGTCGATGATCAGGAAGGGGAGGTAGACCAAAAAACCGATCTGAAACGCACGTGTAATCTCAGACAGCATGAAACTCGGAACTAAAACAGATAGGGGCGCATCTACTTCCAACTTCAGGCCTGCCGTATCGGGCCTTAGTTCCGCCATAGCGATGAAAGTATCAGGGTTCATTCTTCCGACCATAAACTGTCGGAAAGGTGCGATTGTCTGAGCAAACGCAGTTTCGACGTCAATCTCTTCATTGGTCAGTGGTTTTAAGCCATTTTCCCACGCCGCCGAAAACACGGGTTCCATAATGAAATAGGTCAGGAAAAGAGCCAAGCTTACGATCAGCATATTAGGTGGAGATTGCTGAAGCCCAATTGCTTGCCTTAGTATCGATAGAACCGTAACCAAAAAAGGAAAACACGTCACCATAATGGCAATGCCCGGTGCCAAACTAAGAACCGTAATTAGGGCAAAAAGTTGGATCGTGCGCGTAGAAAGCGCACCTTGATCCCCCAAATCGATCGAAACATCCTGCGCAATCGCAAAGCTAGGTAGTAAAACCAGCAACGCGATAAGCCCCACCCCGAGGCGGAATTTTCCGGTCATAGGACGGATTGCATATCAACAACTTCGGTCAATCTGACAACAAGTTGATCTGACCCGCCTTCAACTTGTTCCTCAAGGACACCGCGCGCAATCAGGCGATCCCCGACGTACAGTTCAACCGGATCGTCAACACGCCGATCAAGTGTCAGAACGGCATTCTCTCCTAACGCGACCAAGTCCCTTATGAGGGGGCGCGCTTTTCCGACACAAACTGACACCTCAATGGGCACAGATGTAAAAGGGTTTGTTTTATCAGCGGCGGCGCGGCTTACAGAAACGGGATCATCCATTGTTTGGAACCTCTACAGATTGCTGAAAAAACGAAGCGAGTGAATTGGAGATATTTTTACTTAATTCATCCATATCGATGAGGCGTTCGGTCTGGTCAGCTTTGAGAAAGATCTGCCCCTCACCCAAGCTTGCTTCGGACTTCAGAAGAAATGGCACGTTGAGTTGTTGGTTCAGCAAGGCCTCTACGAACTCTACATTTTTGGGCGAGACGACAAACTCGATCGCGTGTTCAGTAGATTCACCCAATAAATCATGGATTTGCTCGACCAAATGGGATCTTAGTGATGCCTCTAACGTCCCGGGTATTAGTTTTGCCATGATGGCCTCGAGAACTGGCTTGAGAGAGGTCAAAAGCTTTCCTCTCGCCTCCTGATAAGTGAACGTCATGTCTTGAAGATTCTGTGCAAAATCAGCAGAAATTTTTCTCTGCTCAGCTTCCAGCGCTACGACAGCATCTTGCCAGCCCGCTTGGTAGCCGTTTTCGAAAGATTCTAGGTTCGCATCAGCGTTGGCATCGACAGACCCCATATCTGAATCAGCTACATCTGGTTCCGCTGAACTGAACTCACTGTATCTATGTGCAAGTGACATCACGCGTTCTCCTCTTTTTCCTCAAGCCAACTGCGCAGGATTTCGATGGTTTCCTCTTGTTTATCGCCGATCATGCCACGCAAGCGGTCAACTTGCGTATCTTGACCGCCTCCCATCATGGGAAGAAACGATCCAGGCTCCATTCCCCCTTGGAACCCTTCATCTGAGGATAGAAATTCTGACTGACCCGCGTTTTGGGATCCAATCGCCAAATTCATATCGTTCATTTGCTGATCAGATTGCCCACCGTTTTGATCGGATGTCAGCGCAGGAAAACCGCCATTGGGATCAGGCAGTGGCTGCCGCGAAAGAAGTGGCCTCACAACAAAAAGACCCAAAATAATAGTAACTAGACCTAAAACGGCTATCTGAATTGCAGACATCAAATCTAGATTGAAGCGATCAACAATGGAGGTGGTTGCTTGAGTGCCCATAGGTGGGATCGACTGAAGCGCCATGGATTTGATCGTAATGATGTCACCTCGCTCCGCGTCAAAACCAACAGCAGAAGATACCAACTCACGTAGCGCCTCCAACTCGGTATCGTCTCTTGGTTGAGAGACCTCCGCACCGCCTTCGTCAGTAGCAATGGTGTCGTTGATCAAGACGGCCACAGTAATTCGCTTTACAGCTCCCGGCGCGCGTACAATCTCTCTCTCAGTTTCGGACACTTCATAGTTTACGCGTTCTCTCGTCTCACTATTTGAAGAAGATGAGCTGTCTCCACCTGCTTGCCCATCATTGCTTGGCAGATTGCTTGCGACGGTGACGTCACCGTTTCCCGCGTCAGAAGATGTATTGCTGCGCTCTTCGGTATCAGTGCTAATCGCCACACGCCCATCGGGGTCAAAACGCCGTTCACGAACCGATTCGCTTTCAGTCTCCGTGTCTACACTTACTTCAACAATGGCATTCCCAAGCCCGACACGCGCCTCTAAGATTCGTTGGATTTTTTCCTTAAACATGTCCGCTTTGTCATCCCCTTGGGATGTCGGCATAGCGTCATCACTGGATCCAATAAGGCTACCATTTGCATCAATTACCGCGACGTCATCAGGAGAAAGACCAGCAACAGCAGAGGCTACAAGAAACCGAACGGCCTTCGCTTCCGCTGCAGAAATCTCTCCACCATTTGGTGTCAGTGAAACCGAAGCTTTAGGAACAACACCTCGTTGAAAAGGGTTCGACCCTGTACCAGCAATGTGCACCCGGGCCATTGAAATCTGGGGATTCGCCACGATTGTTCTTGCCAGCTCGCCTTCCTTTGCGCGCCAATATGCAGCATCGAACATCTGTGATGTGGTGCCAAACCCTGTGAGGTTATCCAACAGTTCATAGCCCCGGTTGCCATTGGCCGGAAGCCCTTCGCTTGCCAAGGTGAGCCTGAGTTCGTCGCGTGCTTTCGAATCGACAAAAATCGATCCGCCTCGCACCTCATAAACGACACCTCTTTGTTCAAGCGCCCTGACCACGTCCCCGGCAGCACCACTTTCCAGCCCCGCATACAGGAGGGTCATATTGGGCGAAGATACCATTCTCGACATCGCAAGTACGCCAAAAAACATCGCCACGGTCGCAACAATAATCGTTAATTGTTTGCGAAAGGTAAGTTCTGTCCAAATGTTCAGAAATTGCTGCACAATTGCCTCCATCCAGCCGGGCTTTCTGCCCAGCTCATGAGGAACAAATGACCCATCAGACTTAACAATCGGTTAGTGCAATCATGGTTATACCATCTCCAACAGCACGGATGGAGAACCATGACAGACACACCAGAAGAGATTGAAGAGGCACCACCGAAGAAATCGAAGATGCCGCTAATTCTGAGCCTTGTCTTAGCGCTCGTCGGCGGTGGGGGCGGATTCTATTTGACTTGGAGCGGGATGATAATGGGCGACGAGACAGAGAGCGATGTGGCCGACACAGACAATCTCGCGCCAATAGGTGATTTCGTTTATGTTCCCATAGACCCGCTTGTTATTTCCCTTCGACAACCGGCCCAATCAAAACATCTTCGGTTTCGCGCACAGATGGAAGTTCCGTCAAAATATCGTGCCGACGTCGAAAAGCTGCTGCCTAGGGTGACCGATATCCTGAATGGTTACCTTAGGGCGGTAAAGGTCGAAGATCTAGAGAGCCCGGCTATTCTGCTACGACTACGCTCTCAGATGCTTCACCGTATCGAAGTTGTCGTTGGTCCAGACCGGGTCAAGGATTTGCTCATCATGGAATTTGTTTTCACCTGAGGGACATAAAATGGGACTGATATCTGATATTCTACTGGCAGCGGGAGCATTCGGCGCGGCAATTTACTGTCTGGTCTTGTCAAGGCGACTAAAGCGTTTCAGTGACCTGGAGAAAGGTGTTGGTGGTGCAGTAGCTGTGCTTTCTTCCCGCGTTGATGACCTTACGAAAACACTTTCCGCAGCCCAAAAAACGGCAGCCCAATCTGCAGAAAGTTTGATGGACCTAACGGCGAAAGCAGAAGAAAGTTCTCGACGAATCGAACTTCAAATTGCGGCGCTTCACGACCTACCCGCATCACCTGCACCTGCCACAAAAACGAATCCCGCGGTGGAAGCATCCCCTGTGTCGAAACCCCATCCTACCCAATCAAACGCAGTGGAGCCGATGTTTGTACGCCACCAGAAACAGAGGAAGGCAGGATGAAAATCTCCAACAAAAAATCTCGCAGGCGCAGTCTAAGCGCGCTATCCTTGATCACCTTACTTTTTGCAGGTTCCGCAGCTTTGAGGGTTTTCATTGGAGCGAATACAGCAATTGCGCAAGCAAGCTTACCCACACAAGAAAATAGTGCTGTCGAATTTGATAGGTATTCTCAGGTCGAAACATTTAGCGCGCCGGCAGAACGGCAACGGTTAGCGAAAATGTTGGAAACAATTCAAGTAAAAGAAGCTGAAATCGAAGCGAGAGAAAAAGAACAAAATTCGCGCGAAAAAACTCTGGAAGCTGCCGGTGAAGAAATAAGTACCAGACTCGCTGAGCTAAAAGAGGCCGAAGATAATCTCCGCGCAACTATCGCGATTACTGACGGTGCTTCCGAAGGCGATTTATCAAAGTTAACCGCTGTCTACGAGAATATGAAGCCAAAAGACGCTGCCGCGCTCTTTGAAGCTATGGAGCCAGATTTTGCGGCTGGATTTCTGAGTCGAATGAGGCCAGATGCCGCAGCAAATGTCATGGCAGGCCTTCCACCCGAATTTGCATATTCTATCAGTGTTATTCTTGCTGGTAGAAATGCAAACGCTCCAAAGAGCTGACCATAGTCACCGCCTTTTAATCAGGGCGTGCGGAAATATTCAAAACCTTAAAAAATACGGGGCTCAAATGATCGGTATCGTCGGCATTATCACTATCTTTGTCATGGTCTTTGGCGGCTATCTTGCAGCTGGTGGGAAAATGGGAATTATCCTAAAATCTCTCCCATTTGAGTTTACTATGATTGGTGGCGCTGCTGCGGGTGCGTTTCTGATAAGTAACGATCTTCCAGCAGTTAAACATACCCTGAAAGACGTAGGTAAAGTCTTCAAGGGGGCAAAATGGAAGCATGAGGACTATAGAGACCTCCTTTGCCTTTTGTTTGAGCTTGTCCGGCTAGCTCGACAAAATCCTATCGAAATAGAGCCGCACATTGAGAGCCCCCAAGAATCTACGATATTCTCAAAATATCCTAAAATCTTAACTGATTCCGAGGCCATCGCAATGATATGTGATACAATGCGTTCTGCTTCAATGAACTATGATGATCCTCATCAGGTTGAGGAGGTGTTAGAGAAGCGCATGGAGGCAAACCTGGAGCATTCTTTACATTCCAGTCACGCATTACAAACAGTTGCGGATGGGCTACCAGCATTAGGAATTGTCGCCGCTGTTTTGGGGGTGATCAAGACGATGGCATCGATCGATCAGCCGCCCGAGATACTTGGGAAGCTTATTGGCGGTGCACTTGTCGGAACCTTTCTAGGAGTATTTCTTGCGTATGGCTTAGTGGGACCTTTCGCAGCCAAGGTCGCAGACGTTACGAAAGAGGACGGCCATTTTTACAATTTGATAAGGGAAGTCCTTGTCGCAAACCTACACAATCACGCAACAAATATATGTATAGAAGTCGGCCGCCAGAACACACCCTCGCACTGCCGACCATCATTCTCTGAACTCGAAGAGGCAATCAAGTCATTAAAGCAGGGGGGAGGATGATGCGTTTTAATCTAACACTGGTCATGATTATGTTCACAATAACACCGATTGTGGCGGCGGGAGCGCCTTTACCAGTTAAAACTGGCGATCATGCTTCCTTTACACGCTTGGTTATTTTGGCAAACGATGGGGTCGAATGGGAAGCTCGAAGAGATTCCGATAAAGTCATCATTCGGATCGAGAGCAACACAGATGGCTTTGATATTAGTGAAGCTTTTGATCGAATCGGAAAGGGAAGGATGAACGCCATCATCGCTACCGACGATACATTGGAAATAGGAGTTAATTGCGATTGCTATATATCAAACTTTCTCGATTCAGATAGAAATATTGTAATAGACATCTCTGACGCAGGAACATCGATTTTGGGAAGGCTTCTTGAAACGCATACTCCAAAGTTGGAAGTCGAAGTTGTCGACCAGGAAAAAGAAAAAAGAGACAGATCTCTCGGAACACAAGAATTTCCGACGGTGAAAGCAACACCAGATCTTGCGAGTTTTCAAAAACGCCTATTGGTAAATATGGGGCAGCTTGGAACAGCAAGCATTTTGGTTCCAGACAAAACAATACACGGTGGGTTAGATCGCCAGACTGCCAAAATAGATCCGGCTAAGTCGCGGAATGTTTTCGAGATTGAGAATAGTAATATATTCCTCCCAAATTTTATAGAGCACTCGGTAGAAGGCCGGAAAGCAGATGCCAAATCAAAGCCATGCGTCAAGGATAAAAGTTTATCTTTCAAGATGTCAGTCGATAATGAGTTCGATCTACTTTCTTTGCCCGAGCTGGCTAAATTTACGGATGACGCTGGGAATATTGATCAACGTATTGCTACGGCCTATGCGAAAAAGCTGATAGGTTTAGGGTTAGGCGCTGAGGCAAAGCAGGCGATAGAGTTGATTAAAGAAAAAACAACTGAAGTTCTTATCCTGTCGGTAATTGGAGATATTTTGGAAAACGGCAGCAGTGAAAACATGGGTTTGATTGATGAAAATGATGAATGCATCAGTGATTTAATATTCTGGAATATCATTGGGGGTACCAAGACGGACCATATTTCTGATGAAAAACTGCATAAATCGTTAATATACTTTAATGATCTTTCGTCTGTCCTCCGAAGATACCTTTTCCAGCCCTTTCTAGATGGGCTGAATCGACTAGGAAGATCAGACGCGGTGCCAGTTGTCTTGGACACCCTCGCTCGAGTGAAGCCTAGTCAAAGCACAGAGATAAAATTGGAGGAGCTCAGGTATCAGCTGAATCAGAATGAGCCAAATGAGGCCAGAAATATTCTTGACGATATTACAGCTGGAAGCCAAATAGATACACCTAAGGACTTTGTTTCTATAATGAGTGCAAAGTCAATTTTGAAGCGGGAAGTCTTAGAATCAGATATTGTCAAATTGGAGTCCTTAATATTTGAGGAGGCTAATCTGGAGATGCGCGAGAATTTGCAAGAAGAAAAGTTTTTTGCTTTGATATCGAAGGGCATGTTTTTGGATGCACTAAATACTCTAGACGAAATGGGCAGTCCGAAAAATCTTTTTTTATATGAAGGCTTGATCAAGAGCGTAACTCTGAATGGTATTGATAGTATTCTCTTGGAAGTGACATCGGCCATGTCAAAGAGGGAACTGAACAGTATAAAACCGGCGACCAAGAAATTGCTTGAAGATAGATTGGAGAAAATTTGGCTTTCTAAAACGCCGCAATTTATCACCGCAGATCCGATAGAGGATGGCCCAATTGGCGTGCCACCATTGAGCCAACGAGCAGATAGCGTTACTGATGGTGGTGTTGGGGCTCAGCAAAATGACACCGACCTAGTTGAAGGCCGTGGTCAGGGTCAAACTGGGTTGGAGGAGACAGTAAGTTTAATGCCTGAGAAGGAAACTAAAAGCATTGGGCGTGCGAGAGAAATTCTTGCTGAAAGTAGCTTAAGAAGGATCGAGCTAGAGAATTATCTCAATAGATAAGAATTCAAATGCGAAAAGTTCTTGTGTCCGAGCTTCATTTTTAGATGACTGTTGCTGGAATATTAGTAGTTGCAGGTGGAGGTGCCTTTAGCAGGAGCCATAGCGCATCCTGATTCTTTAAGATGCCATCTCCTTCTCCCAATCTGACTGTGCGAGTTGCCGCTGGTCTTATGATCGCCTAGACAAGGTGGCTAACCTGTTTGTGATTTTGGACGTGCTGTTGCTTGCCCGAAAGTATCAGATCGTGCGGCGGTTTCATGTATTACCTGTTTGGCGCAGGCAAAGCATGCCGCAGAAAAGGCTGACATCCAAATTATGTTTACCAAGAAACTTTTATCACTATTTTTTGGCGAATTGTCAGCCTTGATCAGAATGGATGTTGGCCTTGGGCCTGGGTTTGCGCCGCCAAATAACACTCAATAGTCCCTGCAGCGCAAGTTCCGTCGTCGTGCGCGACTGCATTGACCAAGCCACAACACATCCTTAGGAAAAATAGATCACAACAGCAAGATGTGACCAACCCACATGGTTTTGGAAGTAAGCGATGTCGGCCACCCAAATCCGATCAGCTGCGTCGACCTCGAATTGCCGATCCAGCGTGTTTTCAGCGATGACAGCTGGTTTGCCGCCATATCGGCCAGGCCGACGTTTATAGACTATTTGAGCTCCTATGCCTGCCGAGCTGGCTAAACGCGCAACGCGGTTGTCTGAGCAGGTCTTGTCCCGATTCAATAAATCGTTGTGCAGCTTGCGGTATCGATAGATTTTTCCGCTGTCAGCTCATGTTTGCTGGATTAGGCCTGTCTGGCGGGCATCATCTTTCGCACGCGGACTCAACAGTTCCTTAAGCCATGCGCGAAGCCGCTGAAATGTACAGCCAGAACGCGACTCATTACCCAAATCGAGCACTCGACCCGATGTGCTCATATAAAAGCATATCTCACTGAGACTCGCGGGCGAAGTATGCGAGACCCGTTTCTAAGATATTGCGTTGCTCTGTCACACATTTCATTGACCCGCTTAATCTCGGCAGCCTGCTCCAACGTGTTTGTCCTGATGCCCGATGTGTTCTCAAGCAGATCTGTCCAAGTGTATGACGACCCCAGACGCTCAGCCACTTAGCTGACTAAATAACCATGCTCAACAGCTTGTACCACGGTGCCATGCTTGAACTCGTCCGTAAACCGTATTCCTTTGTTCATATCTGTCTCTCGTGGGCTCCAAAACTACCAAGAAAAACGTCTACCGGTCTTGGGAAGCCGCAGTCCTAATTTGCCCGACCACCTCACGCAGGAGGAATTGTGTAATGCATGGCGGAGGTGAGAACCCAAACTGAATTAGTGTTTTCACGCCTTTCAGGCATCATCTTATTCAACCGCTATTTAGCTACAGTAATTTGATCTGCCTGAAAAATATTGCTGTTGGCCCAGGCCAGATACCACATCGGGCAGCAACGATGCCGGCGCTGAGGGCGGCATGCATCAGCTGGCCAAAGGCGATAACCATTGCAAACCTCTCCACCGATTGATGTGGGAGAAGGCTCCAATATAAAAACACGCCGGTGAGAAAGCATAGATTAAGGGTGAGGGCCAATGCGTCCATTCCTTTTAATGCAAGAATATCTTCATAGGTCCCGAACAAAGCCTTAGCAGAATACCGGGCGACGGACCAAAAGATCACAACCAAAAAGACTTTTTGGTGTGCTTCAAATAGGGGGGCTATTAGCTTTCCGGCGGCCAAAACTCCCATAGCACCCCCTGAGCCGATAAAGAAAATTGCGAGGTTGAGGCGGGCTGCCAGGGCATCAATGGAATATTTCACGTTATTTTTATTTGAATATCTAGGCGCACCTATAAGAATTCGACCGAATGAAGATAGGCCAAGGACAATGCTGAATGCCAACCCTCTCGCAATCAAGTATACCGCGACTTCCTCAATCTCAAAGATAAATGCGATAATCAACAGGTCAACGTTTCGACAAATGTATAATACTGGATCTACATCCCTTTTTGTCTTTTGAATGCTGGAGATTTTTTCAGTTTTCGCATCTCTTAGATAACTCTTGCGCATGAGGAATGTGAGAGCGGCTATCAATAATACACCAGCAGTCATTTTTACAGACGCCTGTTCAATATAAAAGCGTGACCCTAGTGGTAATGGTGTTGCCAGCAATGCATAGATCATGAAGCGAGGTTTTATCAAAATACAATAGAAAAGATTCGTAATAAAACGACCGTTTATCTTTATGTAAACGAGGAGCACTGTGATCAACACATATATCAATATGGAAAAATCATAATCGCGAAATCCTGCAATTAGGCTCCAAGAGTTTGACAGCATAACGAATACAATTAGAAGTGCCATAATCCACAATAAGATGAAGTCAAAATCAGAAGCCTTGGGTGAATATTTATTCTCCACATTTGCGCGGCACCAGCATGAAAGTATAATAGGGATTGAAGAGGAAATTTCAGCCATACAGAGTATAAGTAATACGATGCCAATTTCTCTTAGGCCGGCTTCAAGAAGAATAGAAGTCGAAAGTACTATAAACCCACTCCCGTTCAATACCTTAGAAAGGCCGTCCCGCCATCCTGACCGGCTGCTGAGAGGTGAGTACCCCTTATCGCCCATTTCGTGCCGATTAGAAGCAGTCACGTTTGTTCCAATCCAAAGACAGCTGCACCCCGGGATAGGGAGCAGGTGATTGAATTCGAGTTAGTTCAGGAGCATGAATCTTGAGATAATGATAAACTTTGAGTGCCAAAAATTTTTGGGATACTTAAATTACTTTGGTGTTAAATGGTCTATCATATCCATTGACTGGGATTCTCGCCGAACTTCAGGATATTCTATTTCTTGAGATGTCTGATGAATTTGGATCAAACCCTAAAGGGTTTCAGTACCGTAACTACTCTAAAGTAGATGCAAACCTTATTGCTGTATCACCTCAAACTCGACGACTTGGGTCCGCTGGATAGGTATGAAATTATCGTCCGCTATCAGCGTGATAAAGGTCTTCCCTTGTGCATCCTGCCAGACCGAGATTGCTTCGAGATTATCGAAGCGGGACGGCAGCGTTTGCAGTAAAAGCTGTTCGCCCAATTCCGGTTTGCTTAGGTCAAAGCGCCGGATCTGGCTGCGAAAGCCAAGCAGAGTGATTGTTCTCTCCAGCATGTAAAACAACCCGTCGGGTCCGAAGTCCGCGCCAACGGGAAGGAAAGGACCCTTTTTAGGGATTCGCGCGGCCAAAGACCAACCCGCATCACCATAAGAAAAAAGCGGAAAAAAGTCGGCATCACTCTGCTCGGGTAGGGTGAACAGCGTGCCGCCAGAAGTGATAGCGAGCGCCTCAAGACCCGAGTTCTCGTTGAGAAATTCAAAGTCAAGACTGTTTGGGACAGGGGTCGTTATACCGTTCCCGACATTGACCGTGGCAAGACGATGCTGCCCTTCAAAGCTTACATATACGGAACCGTCTGGGCCGATCGCCAATCCTTCAGAATCGATAAAGGGTTTGGACAACCGTTTTCCGGTGGAGTTATGCAAAGCCACTTCATGGTCAATTTCTATGCGAGTTAATAGGCTACCCTCGCGCTTCAGGACTGCTTCGATCACGTGGCCACGATCCGTGATGGCAGTCATATGCTGGCCGCCACTACTGACTTCCACACCAGAAATGCCACCAAACCAGCGGGCTTTTTCGCTCCAGACCATCTCAGATCTTAGGACAAGCGGCGACGGCCCATCGCCTGCCAATGCGGCAGCGGCCAGACCTAACATTAGGAAGCTAATTAGGATTTTCAGTTGGCTTCCAATACAGACTGGCATTGCGCCGGGAGGTCGGCCAACACAAGTTCGCGCTTGGGCTTTCTTTTGGGTGCATTTGGATTCGGCGGTGGTGGGTTCAGGATATTGGCTTGCCACTGACGCGCATCTGCGCAGCCGTCTCCGGACGGAGGTGGTGCTTGGTCTACACAGCCGCGCGCACCTTTCGGACAGCTTAGCCGCACATGGAAATGGTAGTGATGACCGTACCATGGGCGAATTTTGTTCAACCAGCTCCGGTCACCCTTTTCGTCATTGCACATCTGTACTTTGGCACCGGGAAATACAAAAATGCGCGCAACCCGAGGGTCAGATGCCGCAGCTTTGAGGATTTCGTGGTGTTGACGGGTCCAGCTGCTGTTGACGTAGGCACCGCTTGATTTGCGCATTGAGATGGACGAGATGCTTTCGCGTTGTGCGCGGCTAAGCCCAAGTGATTTTGGCGGCAACATCCAGATATCTGCATCAAGCCCCATCTGGTGACTGGCATGACCGGTCAGCATTGGCCCGCCACGTGGCTGGCTCATGTCACCGACATAAATGCCGTTCCATCCAGGTTGGAGGGCCGCCTTTGCGCTAAGTTTTTTGATAAAATCAATCGTTTCTGGGTGGGCCCAGTTGCGGTTGCGCGACAGTCGCATGGCCTGCCAGGTCGGTCCGGTTTCGGGCAGTTCCTGCGCCCCGGCGACGCATCCCTTTGCATAACTGCCATAGGCAGACGGAACCTGTGCCGAGGGGGCAGATTTCGCACCAAACAGTTTTTTGGCTTGTACGTTACTCAGGGCACCACCGGATGATCCAATTGTCGGCAGAACTTTCGAAGCGCCGGGGTTGGGCTTTGTAGCGGAGCCGCCGCAGGCAATAAGCGATAGGGAAAGAACAGTGCAGACAAGCAGGCGAGACAAGATCATTTTGCGAAATCTCCGTTCGGTTTCACCCATATTAACAGAACCAGACCGATAATGAACAGCCCTGCTACGGGTGTGATGCCCAATCTTTGACTGCCAGTCAGATCCGTTGTGATTGCGATCAACGCGGGGGCGATAAAGGACGTAGCTTTGCCCGACAGCGCATAAAGGCCGAAGGCTTCGGTCATCCGGTCAGGGTTGCCCTGCCGGGTCAACATGTTGCGCGACGATGCCTGCAAGGTGCCCCCGGCGGCCCCGATCAAAGCACCTGCCAGATAGAACATAATGTCGGGCAGGCTAGATCCTTCTTGAACAGGAAACCAGAATACCGAAGTGGGCGTAAGCGAAATGATCAGGAAAGAGGTGCCCGTCAGAATAATGCAGCAGGCGATAATGACCGGCATCGGTCCGACAGTGCGATCCACACGCCCACCGACCCAGCAAAAAATCGACCCTGAAATCAAGCTCAGTATTCCAAAAATTCCGATTTCGGTAATCGACCAGTTCAGCACGCCAAGCGCATATATGCCGCCAAAGGTGTACATTCCGTTCAATGCATCCCGATAGAACATCGATGATCCCAGATAGGCCAGCAAAGAGGGATGGCGCGGCAGATTTTTCAGCGTGCGCATCAGATCAGCAAGTCCTTTGCCTATTTCATAGCGCGCGGCATCGGGCTTTGGCGTATCGCGAATAAAGAGGAAAAACGGGATCATAAAGACCGCGTACCAAATCGCAGATAGTGGGCCAACAATACGGGTATCTGCCTTGGTCGCGGGGTCGAGCCCGAACAAGGGTTCCAGACCCGCCATTGTGCGGCCGTTACTGCCTGCTTGGAACAGGGCGATCATGATAATCAGCGCCGCAAGCCCACCGACATATCCAAATGCCCAGCCAGACCCAGACAAGCGCCCGCGTTCGTCCGGGTCGGGATCAAGTTCCGGCAGGTAGGAATTCGTGAAGATCGTCGCAAACTCCATCCCGATCAGCCCGATCCCGAAAAAGAACAAGGCCCAAAGGATCGAGAAATCTTGCGGTGCAGTCCACCAAAGTGCGCCCGATCCCACCACATAAAACGCTGAGAACAGCCAGATCCAGGGCATGCGTTTGCCCGATGAATCTGCAATCGCACCCAAAGTAGGGGCTAATATCGCGATCAAGATACCCGCGAGCGTAAGGCCGTACCCCCAATAGGCCTGCGCCTGTGCCTTTGCGGCGGCAAGGTCCATGCCACTGTCGACCAGCGCCGCGGTCGCGGTCTGTGCAAAATAGGGGCCGAAAATAAAGGTAAGCAAAAGTGTATTGAATGGCTGGCTGGCCCAGTCAAAAAAGTACCAACCCCATATCTTTTTCCGCGCTGAAATTTTCGACACATTTTCCCCCTTTATCTGGTTTGACGCTAAAGCAGTGCCATATTCGGACGCAAGGCATGGTTTGTTGAGGATCTGCGGTTGCCTACTTTATTTTGTAGTAATGTCGCTTGGAATGCTTGTGGGTTAATTCATCGGGAATTATTAAAGGGTCCGGTAAGTTTACGACAAGGTTGATATTATAATGATCCGACTGCTTTATTTCAGTACCGCTCGCGCGTCCCTATCCACCTCTGATGTCACGGATATTGTGACGCTTTCGCAAAAAAAGAATGCGGAACGCGGCGTGACCGGGGCATTGGCCTTCAACGGTAGGAATTTCTGTCAACTGCTTGAGGGTGATGAACAGGTGGTGCGTGGTCTTGTTCAGGACATTGAAAAGGATCAACGCCACAGTGGGTTCAAAATTATTGACGAAAAGGCTATCGATACACGGCACTTTGCCGACTGGTCGATGTTGTTTGTCGATGAGCTTGATTTTTCAACAGTGATTAACGCAATGCAGGCCTGAGGCAGTTCAAATTTGAAGGTTTGAAAGGGCTGCGGCGCGCGGCTGCCTCTTGTTCTTTGGTGGCGTTATGCTTACCTGCGGACAAAGAAATGAAAGGCCTGTTCATGACGTCGATTTTCCAAATTCTGATGCTATTGTTGAATATCGTGTGGTTCATCATCATTGCGCATGTGATCATGAGTTGGTTAATCAATTTTCAGGTACTCAATCTGCGCCAGCCTTTGGTCGCGCAAATCTGGGACGGGCTGAATCGTTTGCTTGAACCTGTGTACAGTCGGGTACGCCGCTTTTTGCCGCAAATGGGCGGACTTGATTTGGCACCGTTGGTTGTGCTGATATCGGTGGCTATCTTGCGAATCCTTTTAGTTAACAACGCTGCAATGTTTTACTGATCGACCCTTCGGGGAGGATATTTGGTAAGCCAGAGAAGTAGAGGCCAAGAGAAGCGGGGGATTGTCCCTGCGACCTGAGTGTGGGATTCTGCCGCTGTCGAGCAAATAGATGTTAGGTTTCCCATGTCAGGCGCTGCCACGTTACTTCGTGATGTCTTTGGGTTTGATGGCTTTCGCCCTGGGCAGCAAGAGATCGTCGAGGCAGTCACCGCAGGCGAAAACGTGCTTGCGATCATGCCGACCGGCGGCGGTAAATCTTTGTGTTTTCAGATGCCTGCGTTGCTTCGCGGCGGTGTGACGGTTGTTATCTCGCCGTTGATTGCATTGATGCGAGATCAGGTGCGAGCCTTGCAAGAATTGGGTGTCGGGGCGGGGGCGCTGACCTCTGGCAATACACCCGAAGAAACTGACGCCGTTTGGGAGGGGCTTGAGGCTGGAACGCTGAAGCTTTTGTACATGGCTCCCGAGCGGCTGGCTGCGGGATCTGTGACAGGGATGCTCAGGCGGGTTGGTGTGTCGATGATCGCTGTTGATGAGGCCCATTGCGTAAGCCAGTGGGGCCATGATTTCAGGCCGGATTATTTGCGCATCGGCGAATTGCGACGGGCGTTGGATGTGCCGTTGGCAGCCTTTACCGCCACTGCAGATGCGGAAACGCAGGTCGAGATTGTTCAGAAATTGTTTGACGGGGTGGCACCGCGGTCGTTTCTGCGGGGGTTTGACAGGCCAAATATTCATCTGGCCTTTGCGGCCAAGAATTCGCCACGGGCGCAGATCCTGAATTTCGCCGGGGCCCGTAAGGGGCAATCTGGCATCGTCTATTGCGGGACGCGGGCCAAGACCGAAGGGCTTGCCAAGGCCTTGCGGGACGATGGGCATGTCGCGCTGCATTATCACGGCGGGATGGAGGCCGATGATCGCCGGATCGCAGAACGTCGTTTCCAGCAAGAGGACGGGCTGATCGTGGTCGCTACGGTTGCCTTTGGGATGGGCATCGACAAGCCGGATATCAGGTGGGTTGCCCATGCTGATTTGCCCAAGTCAATTGAAGCATATTACCAGGAGATCGGGCGCGCCGGGCGCGACGGCGCACCTGCCGAGACACTGACCCTGTTTGGACCCGATGACATACGTCTGCGCCGCAGTCAGATCGACGAAGGTCTTGCCCCGCCAGAGCGTCGCGCGGCAGACCATGCGCGGTTGAACGCATTGTTGGGGTTGGCCGAAGCGCTGGAATGCCGTCGCAAGTCGTTGTTAGGGTATTTTGACGAAACGGACATCACCTGCGGGCGTTGCGATTTGTGTGACTCTCCGGTTGAGGTATTTGATGGCACGACGGCTGTGCGCAAAGCCCTTTCTGCAATGTTGCGGACTGAAGAATGGTTTGGCGCAGGCCATTTGATCGACATTTTGCTGGGTAATGAAACGGACAAAATACGCGAACGCGGCCACACTGCCTTGCCGACCTATGGGGTCGGAAAAGAATACGACAAACGTCAATGGCAGGCGGTGTTTCGGCAGATGATGGGGCATGATTTGGTCCGCCCCGATGCCGAGCGTCACGGTGCCTTGCGGATGACGGATGCGGCCCTGCCGATCTTGCGCGATGAGGCGAAAATTTCTTTGCGGCGTGACAGTATTCGGGCCGCGGGCGCGCTGCGCCGTCCTGCTGTCAAATCAATGGTCAGCGAAGAAGACGCGCCCTTGCTTTCTGCTCTCAAGGCGAAGCGGCGCGGGCTTGCCGAGGCCGCCAAAGTGCCCGCTTATATCATTTTCAACGATCGCACATTGATAGAGATGGCGGAAAAGCGGCCGGAAAACCTTGACGCTATGGCGCGGATTGGCGGCGTGGGGTCGAAAAAGCTGGAAAGCTACGGCCGCGCCTTTCTTGATGTGATCAATGGTGCCTCTGCTGAAATGCACCCGACGCGGCGCAAATTGGCGGGGCGTGACGCTGGTACCGTGTATGATCGGTTGCTTGAAATTCAGGCAGAGCTGGCGCGCGGCGAAGGCGGTACTGGCAAACCGCTCAGCTGTTCTGCGTCCTTGCTTGCCAAGGTCGCGCAGATGCGCAATCCGGATAATATCGCGCTTGAGAAGCTGTTGGGGGACAAGCGCGCTGAGCGTTTTGGCCCTGCGTTTCTGGACGCTTTGCGAGAGGCTGGATGACCGCTTTCGCCTAAATTTGGAGCATGCCGTCAGGCAGTTCGATCGTAAGCGGTTTGCGCGATACTTAAGTTTGAACATATCCGAAGCCGGCGATGTTTTCTGGCATTCGGTATGCACGGGTAGCCGTGTACAAATTGGCACTGGTTGTTCTTTGCGCGGCATCATGACAGAAAGTGCAAACCGACTTGCGCGGTCTGCAACCTGATCTATCTCATCCAATATACAGTTATGACGGAGGCCGCTTGGTGCTTATTTTGTTATCCCCCGCGAAGAATGTAGATGAGAAAAGGGCGGCGGGGCACGCCGTCACGTCCCCCAGATTTCTTGCTGAAGCCGAAGAAATCGTATCGGTTGCGCGTGAGTGGTCAGAAGACGACATTAGTCAGATCATGAAAGTATCCCCTGCAATCGCCAAGCTAAATGTGGAAAGATTCGCCAATTGGACCCGGGAGGGGGACTGTGCGGCAGCTCTTTTGTTCAACGGTGACGTGTACAAGGAACTCGACTTTGGCACCCTTGATGAAAGGGGACTTTCGGCAGCGTCAAATCGTTTGCGCTTGCTTTCGGGGTTGTATGGCCTGCTTCGCCCAACCGATGCTGTCCGCGCATACCGGATGGAAATGGGGCGTAAATGCCCGGGACATCCTGCGGGCACCCTTTATAAATTTTGGGGGAGCAAGATTGCCGAGGCCGTGGCGCAAGATGCGGCGGAGCTTGGGACGGAGACCATTTTAAATCTCGCTTCAGAGGAATATGGTAAGGGTGTTGAACGGACTGCCTTGGGGGATTTGACTGTGGTCAGTCCGCGCTTTGAGGAAGACAAGGGCGGCAAGCGTAAAGTGGTCGGGATCGCGGCAAAACGGGCGCGCGGCGCGATGGCAAGATGGGTATTGCAGGACGGCATACTTGACGCCCGTGATCTTGAGGCATTTGATGTCGGCGGATACGCTTTCGACGCCGAAACCTCAAATGCCAATCAGCCTGTTTTTGTGCGTGTATCATGACATCGTATTCCTGACCGATGGACGATCCTGCCTGCGAAAGGGATTAACCTTTGCAAGCACATGTTATGGTGCTGAAGTCGCATTGTATCATGCACCATATGGTATTGCGGTTAAGGCTCATGATGTTCCCAATATGGTAAGGGACTGGCATCGGGATCAGGGTATCTGTTAGCCGACAGCTTTCATTCTCCCTTATCCGGTGGCTTGCTGGGGTGCATCTGGTTCAAGCGGCCGCGTGCCGTCTGGTTGGTTCTGCTCGATCTGGGATACGATATCTGTCTTTCTTAATGGCTTCGTTAGATAGTGATCCAACCCGGCGGCCAAAATGCTTTTGTCATCTCCGCTCATCGCGTGGGCGGTCAGCGCAACAATTGGACAGCGGAGGCCCTTTGTTTCTTCGATTTGCCGAATGGCCATACTTGCCTCTTTACCGTCCATCTTGGGCATTGAGATATCCATAAAAATCATGTCCGGGATGAAGGACTGATACAAATCAACGGCTTCTTCGCCGTTGTTTGCGATCCTCAAATCGACGTCGAGATGTTGGATCATTTTTGAGAAGACCAGTTGATTGGTCTTGTTATCTTCTGCTGCCAAGATGCGCATTTTGCGCAGGGGCGCGCTTGATTTCTTTGAAGCTATGATTTTGATATCGCTAAGTTGAGAGAACAAGTCGCTACGGGGGATCGGTTTTTTCAGAATAGCGCTGACCAAAGCCCGTGCGGGGTCGTTGTCAGCCAGACTGGTGTTCGAACTGACGATAATTATGGCCACCTCATTGTGTGCCGCACGCAAGGCGCTGGCCAGGTCGAACCCGTCCATTTCGGGCATGATATGATCGGTCAGTACAAGGTCTACGCTGTCGTCTATTTGCGCAAGCGCGTCTTGTGCTGTGTCGCAACAGGTGACTTTCAGCCCTAATTGTTCGAGTTGTTTCAAGACGATAGAACGGTTAACCGTTTCTCCTTCAACAACCATGATGTGCCGTAGGTTGCGGGGCAGGGGGGGGTGCGGTGTTGTGATCTCTCCATGTGCTTCGAGAGGTAATTGAAAGCCGAAACAAGACCCGACCTGTTCTTCTGAAGTGACCCAAATGTCCCCGTCCATCATCTGGATCAGCCGTTGGCTGATCGCGAGTCCAAGCCCAGTGCCATCGAACTTTCGATTACGTTCGTTCTCCACTTGATTGAATTCGCCAAAAATATGGCCAACCATATCTGGGGCAATGCCGATGCCTGTATCTTCGATCGCGATATTGACTTGTACATTGCCCGTCGCTTTGTCGGGAACGCCGGTGACGCGCACCAGCACATGGCCATCGCTGGTAAACTTGACGGCGTTGCCCAGCAAGTTGGTTAACACCTGACGGATTCGACCGGGATCGCCGACCAGACTTGTGGGCATGAACAGATCGTAATCCAGCGCCATCTCAAGGCTTTTTTCCCGGGCCAGCGGCTGCAACAACATAATGACCTCTTGGATCGCACGTTCAAGATCAAAAGGTTCGGGATGCAGGTCCAGCTTTTTCGCTTCGATCTTGGAGTAATCGAGAACGTCGTTGATGATCACCAACAGCGCCTCTCCCGAATTTTTGATCGTATCGACGTAAAGCCGTTGATCTTCGGTCAGAAGAGTATCGCGCAGAACATCTGCCATCCCGACGACTCCATTCATGGGGGTTCTGATTTCGTGGCTCATATTGGCCAGGAATGCAGATTTTGCGCGGTTGGCGCTTTCTGCGATGCTGTGCGCCTCTTGCAGTTGGCGTTCGTATTCGACAGTGGCCGTGATATCGAGCCCAAGCGAGACCATGTCCCCGCTGGGGCTGCGTTGGTCGATCAGCTTGATATGTTGCCCGTTCCAAAGGTTGATGACCGTCGGTTCCGGTGCCGCGTCCTGAAGCCTTTCTGTCATCAGCCGTCGCCAGCTTTTGGGGTTCAGATTTCCTGTGTTTACAATGCCTTCGTCGGTCAGAACCTGTAAGATAGTAACATAGTTCACACCGGGGCAAATGATATCAAGCCCGTCGAAAATGGCCAGATAGGCCCGGTTTGCCATGATCATTTCGTTGTTCGCGTTAAAGAACGCAAAGCCGTCTTTGATGGTTTCAATCGATTGCCAAAGCCGGCGTTCAGTCAATTCTATCTTTTCGCGCGCGGCGGTAAGGTCTGATTTTACGCGCTGGTTTTCGTCGCGGATCGTTTCGACTTGTGCCCGGGTTTCGACGATTTCATTGGTAAGACGTTGCGCGTGTTGGCCAAGCTTGCGATTGGCGGCAAATAGCTCTGCCTGCTTCAGCTCAAGCATCCGCTCAGCCGCGAGACGCCCGCGACGTTCTTGCGTCAGCTTGTCTGCCAAACTCATGCGCTGCTCCGAATCCCAGATGGTTGTTTGCGATGCCGACATTCCGCGAACGAGGTGAACAAGTGTTTAAGCCTTATAGGATGGTTGCCAGATATAGTGTGCGCATGCGACCGTACTCTGGCTAGATCGTGAAAAGGACTTGGCCCATGACCACTTTGCGCAAATTAATCCTGTGTCTCAGCGTGACGCTTGGGCTTTTAGGGCTTGGGCAACAGGCAATAGCGCAACAGGCGGTGCCGGAAGAACGATTTGTATTTACACGGAATATTGATTTCTACGGCGCGGATCTGGGCAAGCTTTTCGATACGACTTTGGCAGCCTGCGAACGTGCCTGCGCGGCCCAAAGCACCTGTGTGGCCTTTACCTTTAACACACGGTCCAACGCCTGTTTCCCGAAATCAGCGATAACCGACCAGCAGTTTTATGACGGTGCAATGTCCGCAAGGCGGGTGCGGGCTGATTTTGCGTTGCTCGGCGGCGCTGAATCCCGTGCGTCCGATCTGGCGTTTCTAGATCCCGCCGATCTAAGTGCCGCGCGTGATCTGGTTGGCGATATAGCGCGGCGGTATCCCCTTGATGGCCCTGACCTGCCCGCATCGGCTGCGTCGCTTTGGGCCACCGGGCAATTGATCGCGGGCACCGACGCGCCTGAGTACTGGGTTCAGCTTTCCCGTATTGGCCTGCGAGAAAACGAGCAGATGGCGTATCAGGACCGTATGCAATTGCGCCGCGAGGCAGTGTCCGCCGCACTCAACGCGTATCTGCGTGCCACCGACACCGGCATGCAAACCACGGCGCTGATGACGCTGGCCCAAGCACTGGAGCGCAACAATCGCGGGCGCGACATGATCCCTGTCTTGCGCTTGGCAAACACCCTTTCGCCAAGCGCCGATCTTGACGCTGCACTAGACGATGCCATCGGCAAATACGGGTTTCGCATTATTGAACATCGCGTAGACAGCGACGCAGCCGCACCGCGCATTTGTGCTGAATTTTCCGAACCACTTTTGCAGGCCGGTGTCGATTATACGCCATTCATCCGCATCGACGGGCCCGGCCTCGCGATCGAGGCGGACGGCCAGCAGATTTGCATTGATGGTGTGGATCACGGGGCACGCTACCGCGTGACGTTTCGCGCGGGCCTTCCTGCCGCAAGCGGAGAGGTGTTGAGCAAGGATATTCCCCTGACCCTTTATGTACGCGACCGTACACCGCTTGTCCGATTTGCGGGCCGTGCCTATGTCTTGCCGCGCAGTGCCGATGCTGCGCTGCCGATAGAAAGCGTGAATGTCGACCGCGTCGATCTGGTTTTGCGCAAGGTCAGTGACCGAAATCTGGTTGCGGCGATCAAAGACAATTATTTTGGCCGCCCGCTGAACCAATATGAGGGCGAAACCTTTGCCGATACAATTGCGCAGGAAATCTGGCGCGGGACCGGCGATATCCAGAACACGCTGAACGCCGATATGACGACCCGCTTGCCCCTTGGCACCGCGTTGGCAGATCAACCCGCAGGCATCTACACCCTAAGCGCTGCGGTGCCGGGCCAAGACGCCTATGAACACCCCGCGGCGATGCAGTGGTTCGTACTGTCGGATTTGGGCCTGACCACATGGGGTGGCACTGATGGTCTGGCCGTCGCGGTGCGCGGCCTGGGCGATGCGTCTGCCAAAGACGGGGTCACGCTGACGCTGATTTCCGCAGCAAACGAGGTTTTGGGGACTGCGACCGTTGATCAGAACGGATTTGCGCAATTTCCCGCAGGCCTGACGCGCGGGACGGGGTCGGCCAGCCCTGCGTTGCTGATGGCCGAGGACGGTCGTCAAGATGTGGCGTTTCTGCCTTTGACTGACCCTGCATTCGATCTGTCGGACCGTGGCGTCGAAGGCCGCAATCCAAGCCCGCCAATTGATACGTTTCTAACGACAGATCGTGGGGTCTATCGGGCTGGCGACACGATATTTGCCACTGCGTTGACCCGCGACGATCAGGCCAAAGCGCTGGATGACCTGCCGGTGACCGCCATTCTGAAACGCCCCGACGGGGTCGAATACAGCCGGATCCTAAGCCAGGACAACGTTGCAGGCGGGCATGTCTTTGCTTTGCCTCTGGGTCACGATGTGCCGCGCGGCGCGTGGCGTTTGGATATTCTGTCGGATGTGGATGGACCCGCGCTGGCCAGCCAAACCCTGCTGGTCGAAGATTTCCTGCCTGAACGGATCGACTTTGAACTTGGTCTGCCGAATGCCCCGCTGCGGTTGGGTGATACGCCCCCCTTGACCGTCGATGTTCGCTATCTGTTTGGCGCGCCCGGTGCAGGTCTTGCCGTCGAAGGCGAAGTAACTTTGCGCAGCACGCGCAGCCTTGAGGGGTGGGACGGATACCAGTTTGGCCGCTACGATACGCGCTTTGATGCGCGCACTTCGTATCTGGGCAATGCGACGACCGATGCTGCAGGTACTGCCATCATGGCATTGACCCTGCCCGAGCTTGAGGAAACCCCCGGCCAGCCCCTGATTGCCGAAGCGATCCTGCGCGTTTCCGAAGGGTCAGGCCGCCCGGTAGAGCGGCGATTGTCCAAGGCGATCGCGCCATCAGGCGCGTTGATCGGAATCAAGCCGGGCTTTGACGATGTGCTGAGCGAAGGGGCAGAAGCGACGTTCCAGATCACAGCTGTCAGTCCCGACGGCAGTGCCACTGAAATGCCCGTCCGCTGGACGCTGAACCAAGTCGAGACGCGATATCAGTGGTACCAACTTTAT
>NZ_JBFEKM010000027.1:0-29155 GCF_041552635.1 Sulfitobacter sp. | reverse complement strand
GTGCCAATACCACCGTCCACGTCGATCATGTGATCGGACTTGGTGCCGCCAGTATCGAAACTCAGGTCATATAGGCTCTGTTTATGGTCTTTCAGATAGGCTGCCAGCGCCTTGAGCATCTTGGCGCGGTCATGAAACGTCAGCTTGCGCAGGGCGGGCCCGCCAACGTCATGGGCAAAAGACAGCATCACTTGCACATCCAAAGCGTCGTTGCCTGCCTGTGCAATCACATCGCCGGTTATGGCACTTGCGATACTGCGCGAACCGGCCCCCGGATTGATCCACTGACCGGCGGCAAAGCTTTGAATATCGCGCATGATGTGTTCCTTAGTGATGATCGTAGTCGATGGAAAGTTTGTCGCTGATCGGGTAACTTTGGCAGCTCAGGCGATAGCCGCGCTCCACCTCGTAGTCCTCGAGAGCGTGGTTCGACAGCATTTCAACCTCGCCCTCGGTGACCTTGCACATGCAGGTCGAACAAACGCCCGCCTTGCAGGCAAACGGGGCATCAAGGTTGTTTTCCAACGCAGCCTCAAGCACGGATTGGCCTTTGGTCATGGTGAAGCTGTGGGCGGCACCGTCGATGGTGACGGTCACTTTGGTCAACGCTTGGTCTTCGCTGCGTTTGGCCATTTCCTGCTTGGCCAGACGCCCTTGCTGGCTTTCGCTGAACAGCTCGAATTTGATCTGATCAGGCTCTAACCCGTGGGTTTTTAGCGCTTCTGCAATGGCAAGCATCATGGGTTCCGGCCCGCATATGAACGCTGTGTCGATGCTTTTAATGTCTATCCATGTCTCGAACAAAGCGTCACATTTCGCCTGATCGACGCGGCCCGTGAACAGGTCGATATCCTGACCGGATTCCAGCATGTGAATCACGCTAAGCCGCCCCATAAAGCGGTTCTTGAGGTCCTCCAGATCTTCGCGGAACATAATCGTGTTCACGGCGCGGTTGGCATAGACCAGCGTAAAGGTGGATTGCGGTTCGCGTTTCAGCACGGTTTTCAGGATCGAGAGAACCGGCGTAATGCCCGACCCGCCTGCGAAACCAAGGTAATTTTTGGCGCTATTAGGCTCTAATTCTGTGAAAAACTTGCCCTGCGGTGGCATTGCGTGCAGCGTATCCCCGACCTTGAGTGCCTCATTTGCAAAGGTGGAAAATGCCCCGCCATCGACGCGCTTGATCCCGACCTGCAACACGCCATCGTCTAGACCCGCGCAGATCGAGTAGTTTCGGCGCAGTTCAGTGCCGTCGAAATCCTGCCTGAACGTCAGATATTGCCCTTGGGTAAAATCAAACGCGCGTGGGTCTTCCGGCTTGAGAGTCAGGACCACAGCATCGCGGATCGTGTGGTGAATATCAGTCACTAATAAGGGGAGAAATTGGGCCATGGGTCAGATACACTTAAAATAATCGAAGGGTTCCAGACAGTCGGTGCAGCGCCATTGCGCCTTGCAGGGGGTCGATCCGAACTGGCTGATCTTTTCCACATGCGTGGACTTGCAGCGGGGGCAGTGCTGAGGACCGCCCGCAGGCTGGGGCGGCGCAATGCCGTATTCTTCCAGCTTGGCACGGCCTGCATCTGTCATCCAATCGCTGGTCCAAGCAGGCGAAAGTTGCCGCTTTAGAGCCAGTTTTTCAATGCCATGGCCGCGCAAAGCGGTTTCTATATCAAGGTTGATGATCGTGGTGGCAGGGCAGCCGGAATAGGTCGGCGTCACGGTCACTTCGAGCGTGTCGTCTTGCCATTGCACGTCGCGGATGATCCCAAGATCTGTGAGCGATATCACAGGGATTTCCGGGTCGGGTACAGCGTCAAGCCAGCCCCAAACAGTCTCTAGTGTGGGTTTTTCGACTACCATGTCGCATCCGGATAGGCGCGTTGCAACCATTGCATCTGCGTCAGCATGTGTCCCAGATGCTCGGAATGCCGCTTGCCGGATTTGCCGCCCTTGTGGCCGAAATCATCCTGTGGCTTGGCCAGCGTGGCTGCGGTGAAAACGTCGTCCAAAAGCGCATCATAAGCCGGGCGCAGGGACGCGGGGTCAGGTGCAATGCCCGCCTCAGCCATAGCAGTATCCACTTCGTCGGACGTGAACATTTCACCGACATAGGGCCACAATTTATCCAGTGCGGCCTGCATGCGCCCATGGCTTTCCTCGGTTCCGTCGCCCAGACCAATTACCGTGTCGGTGGCGCGTTCCAGATGGTAGGTTACCTCTTTCGAAGACTTTTCGGCTATAGCGGCGATCTGATCGTGTGACCCGCCCATCAATGCCTTTAGCTGCGCAAGATGCCATGCGTCGAAAAGAAACTGCCGCATCATTGTCTGGCCGAAATCCCCGTTGGGTTGTTCGACCAGTAGCAGATTGCGGAAATCCCAGACATCGCGGTGAAACGCCAGCTTGTCGGCGTTACGGCCTTCGCCTTCAACCTCTCCGGCCAAATCTAGCCACAGGGTTGTTTGCCCGATCAGATCAAGCGCGGTATTTGCCAGCGCAATGTCTTCCTCTAGCACGGGCGCATGGCCGCACCATTCAGATACGCGGTGGCCCAACACCAAGGTGTTGTCGCCCATGCGGCACAGGAATTCGAATAGTTGCGTGCTCACATTGCACCCACTTCATCGGGGATGTCGAAGAACGTCGGGTGGCGGTACACCTTGTCATTCGCAGGTTCGTAGAGCGACCCTTTTTCTTCGGGCGAGGACGCGGCGATATCAGAGGCCTGAACGACCCATATGCTGACGCCTTCGTTGCGGCGGGTATAAACATCGCGGGCGTTCTTGATTGCCATTTCGGCATCAGGTGCGTGCAGCGATCCGACGTGGCGATGGCTCAGCCCGTGTTGCCCGCGAATGAAAATCTCGAACAGAGGCCATTCATGTGTCGTGTTGGTCATTTCAAATTACTCCGCTGCCAGTTTTGCGGCACGTTTTTTCGCCGCATGGGCCATTAGGCCGTCACGCACCCAAGCGCCGTCATCCCACGCCTTGTTGCGCGCTTCCAAGCGTTCCTTGTTGCAAGGGCCGTTGCCCTTAAGCACGTCGAAAAACTCATCCCAATCGGGTTGTGTGAAGTCATAATGCCCGCGTTCCTCGTTCCATTTCAGGTCGGGGTCAGGGACGGTCAGGCCCAGATATTCAGCCTGCGGCACACATTCGTCGACGAATTTCTGGCGCAGTTCATCGTTGCTGTTCATCTTGATCTTCCACGCCATGGATTGCGCCGAATGGACCGAATTTTCGTCCGATGGCCCGAACATCATCAACGCAGGCCCCCAGAAGCGGTTCAGCGCGTCCTGCGCCATCTTTTTCTGCGCCGCCGTGCCTTTCGCCATCTTCATCATGATGTCGTAGCCTTGGCGCTGGTGGAAAGATTCCTCTTTGCAGATGCGGACCATTGCACGGGCATAGGGCCCGTATGATGTACGTTGCAGCGGCACCTGGTTCATGATCGCGGCACCGTCAACCAGCCAGCCCACAGCCCCCATATCCGCCCATGTTAGGGTCGGATAATTGAAGATAGAGCTGTATTTCATCTTGCCCGACAACAGGTCGCGGGTCAGCTGATCGCGCGTAACGCCCAGCGTTTCGGCAGCACAGTACAGATACAGCCCGTGCCCGGCCTCGTCCTGCACCTTGGCCAGCAAGATCGCTTTGCGTTCCAGCGTGGGCGCGCGGGTGATCCAGTTGCCTTCGGGCAGTTGGCCGACGATCTCGGAATGGGCATGTTGGCCAATCTGGCGGATCAGGTTCTTGCGATACCCGTCCGGCATCCAGTCTTTCGGCTCGATCTTGCCGCCAGCATTGGTCCGTTCCTGAAAGGCGCGTTCCTGCGGTTCCATCTCGTCCAGGGGTTTGACGCCCTCGCCGGTGGATTTGATCATCTGTGCATACATCGTCCAGATCCTTTCATTCAGGTGATTGGCCGCGCGGCGCGTCTTCCTTCCGACCGCCAAAGCCCTTGTTCTGGCAAAGCTTAAGGCGAGTTGCGATTCGCTGCAACTTAAATGTTACGTTCTGTCGTCATAGCGGAAATATGTGTAACACAATATCGGGCATAGTCTTGCCACAAAATCGGTTTACCAAGCTCTGCAAGGCAGGTATTTTCAGGGCATCCGCATGACTAAAGACTATTTTATCGATTTCTTGAACAAAACGGATCACCGTCTGGTCACCAAGTGGCTGCACTATTTCGACGTTTACGGAGCCGAACTGGGACATCTTCAGGGCAAGGATATCATCTTTCTCGAGATTGGCATTTTCCGGGGCGGGTCGATCCCCATGTGGGGCGGATATTTCGGCAAAGGGTCAAAGCTGGTCTTTGCCGATATCGATCCTGCGTGCCGGGCTTTGGCGGACCCCGACGTTTTTATCGAAATCGGGGACCAATCTGACCCTGTATTTCTGAAACAGCTTGCCGCAAAACACGGGCCTTTTGATGTGATCATTGACGATGGCGGTCACAAGATGGACCAGCAAACGATCAGCTTTGAAAACCTTTGGCCTGCCGTGAAAGATGGTGGTCAATATCTGGTCGAAGACACCCACACCAGTTATTGGCCCGGCTTTGGCGGCGGCTATCAAGAGCACGCCAGTTTTATCGAATACGCCAAACGGCTCGTGGATCAGATGCACAGTTGGTACACGGATCAAGACGATATTTTTCCGCTGTCCCAGATGGCCCGTGAGCTGACCTATGTGCATTTTTTCGATTCAATCGTAGCGATGAAGAAAGACCTGAAAAAGGCCCCGCCGGTCACAATCAGATCGCAAAACGGCAAGATCGAACAGTCGCGCCGTGCGCTTGAGGTCCGAGGGCGCAAGTCAATCTTTTAGTCGAACTGCTTGAAGTACACAGCCAGCAATGTTTGTTGGTAGTGTCGTGGCAGGGAAAAGACGCAATCAGCCCGCATTATTTTTCGATACAATAATTTAGGATGAATTGGTGCCCAGAAGAGGACTCGAACCTCCACACCGTTGCCAGTACTAGCACCTGAAGCTAGCGCGTCTACCATTCCGCCACCTGGGCACAGGGGGGTTGTGAGGGGTGCTCTAATCGTGCGGGGCGGGGGTGTCAATTGGATTCGTTGCCAATTGTGCAAGTTGTTTCAAATCCGGTGGCGCGGCGGTCCCGTTCAGGGTTTTCGCTGTCGCATAGGTTGATTTACTCTATCAAACTGGTCTGATTTGCGACTTGTTCCCAAATGGGCAAAACGGTATCTATTGCTCAGATTTTCTGGACAGGAGCATCATCATGTCAAAGCTGGTGACGATTTATGGCGGCTCGGGGTTCGTCGGGCGCTATATCGCGCGGCGTATGGCCAAAGCAGGATGGCGCGTCCGTGTCGCGGTGCGCCGCCCTAACGAAGCGATCTTTGTGCGCCCTTACGGTGCTGTTGGTCAGGTAGAACCCGTGTTTTGCAACATTCGCGATGATGCATCGGTGCGCGCCGCGTTGCTGGGGGCCGATGCGGTCGTGAACTGCGTTGGCATTCTGGCGGAAGCAGGCAAAAGCACATTCGATGCTATCCAGACTGAGGGTGCCGAACGGATCGCGCGGATCGCTGCCGCCGAAGGCGTTGGCCGCATGGTCCAAATCTCGGCTATCGGTGCGGATGTTGAGGCGGCAAGTGAATATGCCCAGACCAAGGCGATGGGCGAGGCTGCCGTTCTCAAGCATATGCCGGACGCTGTTATTTTGCGCCCCTCGATCGTGTTTGGCCCAGAAGACGAGTTCTTTAATCGCTTTGCCGGCATGACGCGGATTAGCCCTGCGGTGCCTGTGATCGGTGCCGATACGTTGTTCCAGCCGGTTTATGTGGATGATGTTGCCCGCGCGGCCGAACTGGCGGTGCTGGGCACGGCGGCTCCGGGCATCTACGAACTTGGCGGCCCGGACGTAGAAAGCTTTCGCGCCTTGATGCAGCGGATGCTGGATGTGATCCATCGCCGCCGTCTGGTGTTGGCCGTACCAATGTTTGCGGCCAAGATTATGGCGTTCGCGTTCGATCTTCTCCAGTCTGCGACATTGGGCTTGGTGAAAAACGGTATGGTCACCCGCGATCAGGTCAAGAACCTTGGCAAGGACAATGTCGTTACTGATGGCGCAAAAGGCTTTGATGCGTTGGGCATTTCGCCTGTGTCGATGGCGTCGGTCCTGCCTGAATATCTATGGCGCTTCCGTCCGTCGGGGCAGTATGACGACATCAAGGAATCTGCAAAGAACCTGCGCACCTGATCTGACGGTAACGCTGGAGTTTTCAAAGGCCCTGCCATGACCGGCGGGGCCTTTTTTCGTTCAGCTGTCTTTAGGAATAAGCATAGACCAGCAGCGCAATGCCCAAGATCACACGGTAGATCACATAGGGCGTAAAGCTGACACTGCGCAGCAGCCGCATCATCAATATCAGCGCCAACATTGCCGCGACAAAGGCAAAGGCCGCCGCGATTGACGCATCGCGGGCAAGTTGCCAGTTGGCCTGACCGATCACATCCAGCGACAGTAGCGCGCCCGATGCAAGGATCGTAGGGATAGACATCAGCATCGACAAGGTTGCGGCGCTGGTGCGGTCATAGCCCAACTTGCGCGCAGCTGTGATGGTAATGCCCGACCGCGAGGTGCCGGGGATCAGTGCTATGACTTGCGCCAGCCCCATCCACAGGGCGTCTTTCAACTGCCAGTCCTCGGACGTGCGGGCTTTTGTGCCGGTCTTGTCGGCCCAATACAGCACCAGCCCAAAGATCAGCATGGTCCACCCGATTACAGCGACTGATCGTAGCATTTCGTCGATCCCCAACACCTTAAGGATCAGACCGACGACCATCACCGGAATCGTGGCGATGATCAGCAGAAAGGCAGTACGTGCGCCAGGCGTGTCCATTTTGCCGCGCAGCAGACGACCCAGTCCGACGGTGGCCTCTGCGACAGCGGTTCGAAAATACAAGACTACCGCCAGCAATGTGCCCACATGGACTGCGACATCAATCGCCAGCCCTTGGTCTTGTGCGCCAGTCAGCGTCGGCAGCAGGATCAAGTGTCCCGAGGATGAAACGGGCAGAAATTCTGTCAGCCCTTGAATGATGGCGACAAGCAAAAGTTGAAGCAATGTCATGTAATAAGGTGCCTGTGCTGATGACGGTTGGATTTGACGTATAGGCCCATGAAAAAAATGCAAAGTGAATATTTGGGTCCGAACCGGATCTAATATTCGTCATATCTCGTGAAAAATATCATTGAGCGCTGAAAAATAATTCATATAGGTCAGTATTGCTGCCTTTATATATATTTCGAGCCCGTATAAGAGAGGACAACAAAGTTTTTCTGGCGGAGATTTCTACCATGGCAAAGCAGCCAATGCTTAAGTTTACAACGGTTTCACGGGACATGCCTGAAAAGCGCATGCCGAATCTACGTCGTGAAGACTTTAAAGAAATTTACGCCGAATACGCCGATGCAAAGGCCAAAGAGCAGTCCAGCCGGTGCAGCCAATGTGGCGTACCCTATTGTCAGACCCATTGTCCCTTGCACAATAACATCCCTGACTGGCTCCGCCTGACCGCCGAGGGCCGTCTGAAAGAAGCGTACGAGGTATCGCAAGCCACCAACACCTTCCCCGAGATTTGCGGTCGCATTTGCCCGCAAGACCGTCTGTGCGAAGGCAATTGTGTGATCGAACAATCCGGCCACGGCACCGTGACCATCGGGTCAGTCGAAAAATACATCACAGACACCGCATGGGAAAATGGCTGGGTCCAAGCGATCAAGCCGCATACCGAGCGCACTGAATCCGTCGGCATTATCGGTGCCGGCCCCGGTGGTCTGGCCGCCGCTGACGTACTGCGTCGCCAAGGCGTGCAGGTTACCATCTATGACCGCTATGACCGCGCCGGTGGTTTGCTGACCTACGGCATCCCCGGTTTCAAGCTGGAAAAAGACGTGGTGATGCGCCGCAACGATCAGCTTGCCGAAGGTGGCGTGAACTTTGAGTTGAACTGCGATGTCGGTGTCAACATCAGCTTTGCCGATATCCGCGCCAAGCATGACGCAGTGATCATTGCGACTGGTGTGTATAAAACCCGCGACATTCAGGCCCCCGGCGTCGGCGCGGTCGGACTTGAGCGCGCGATTGATTTTCTTACCGTCAGCAACCGCAAAAGCTTTGGCGACGCGGTCGAGGAGTTTGAATCCGGTCGCTTGAATGCCCATGGCAAAAAGGTTGTGGTCATCGGTGGTGGTGATACAGCGATGGACTGTGTGCGCACCTCGATCCGTCAGGGCGCGACATCCGTGAAATGTCTGTATCGTCGTGACCGTGCAAACATGCCCGGCAGCCAACGCGAAGTGCAAAACGCTGAGGAAGAAGGCGTGGTATTCGAATGGCTGTCAGCGCCCAAAGGGTTCGTTGGTGATCCGGTGACTGGCGTGATGGTCCAGAAAATGCGTCTTGGCGCGCCCGACGCCACAGGCCGCCAGGCCCCCGAGGTGATCGAAGGTGCCGATTACGTTGAAGAGGCCGATCTGGTCATCATGGCGCTTGGCTTTGAACCCGAAGATCTGCCAACGCTGTGGGGTACACCCGAATTGCCCGTGAACCGTTGGGGCACGATCAAGGCCGATTATGTCACGGGGGCGACCGATATGGATGGCGTCTATGCCGTCGGCGACATTGTGCGCGGTGCATCGCTGGTCGTCTGGGCGATCAAGGATGGCCGCGATTGTGCGCAAGCGATCCTTGAGAAGCTGGGAACGAAAACGGCAATCGCAGCCGAATAAACGCACCCACGTCTGAAACGTATATATTTTCGCGCCCAAGGCGCGCCCGAATGAGGAGATAGTAAATGACCAAGTATGATGACGCCTGGGTAGCCCGCGAAGAAGCAAAGCGCGCGTATATGGCCGAAAACGGTCTGTATTCCGAGGAAGAAGAGCATTCGTCCTGCGGTGTTGGCCTTGTGGTGAACATTGACGGTTCGCGCAGCCGCGACGTGGTTTTGTCTGGCATCAAGGCGTTGAAAGCAATCTGGCACCGTGGTGCCGTTGATGCGGATGGCAAGACCGGCGATGGCGCGGGCATTCACGTCCAGATTCCGGTTAATTTTTTCCATGATCAAGTCCGCCGCACTGGCCACAGCCCGCGCGAAGACGAACTGATCGCCGTTGGTCAGGTTTTCCTGCCGCGCACCAACTTTGCCGCGCAGGAAACCTGCCGGACCATCGTCGAAACCGAAGTCCTGCGCATGGGCTATTATATCTATGGCTGGCGCCATGTGCCGGTCGATATTTCTGTGCTGGGTGAAAAAGCCAACGCAACCCGCCCCGAGATCGAGCAAATCCTGATCTCGAACGCCAAAGGCGTTGATGAGGAAACCTTCGAGCGCGAGCTTTATGTGATCCGCCGTCGCATCGAAAAAGCAGCTCTCGCCGCGCAGGTGCCCACGCTTTATATCGCGTCGATGTCCTGCCGGTCGATCATCTATAAAGGCATGATGCTGGCCCAAGACGTCGCCAGCTTTTACCCCGATCTGATGGACGACCGCTTTGAATCCGCCTTTGCGATTTATCACCAGCGCTATTCGACCAACACCTTCCCGCAGTGGTGGTTGGCGCAGCCGTTCCGCATGCTGGCCCATAACGGCGAAATCAACACCCTCAAGGGCAACCTGAACTGGATGAAATCGCACGAAATCCGCATGGCGTCGGGTACCTTTGGCGACATGGCAGATGACATCAAGCCGATCGTGCCTGCCGGTTCGTCGGATTCCGCCGCGCTGGACGCCGTGTTCGAAGTCCTGGTGCGCGCGGGCCGTAACGCGCCGATGGCGAAAACCATGCTGGTCCCCGAAAGCTGGTCCAAGCAAGCGATTGATCTGCCAGAAGCATGGCGCGACATGTATTCCTACTGCAACTCGGTCATGGAACCTTGGGATGGCCCCGCCGCCCTTGCCATGACGGATGGTCGCTGGGTTTGCGCGGGTCTTGATCGCAATGGCCTGCGCCCGATGCGGTTTGTTGTGACTGCTGATGGCATGCTGATCGCCGGTTCCGAAGCAGGCATGGTCCCGCAAGACGAAGCCAATGTCGTTCGCAAAGGCGCGCTTGGCCCCGGTCAGTTGCTGGCCGTGGACATCCAAGAAGGCAAGATGTTCGGCGACACCGAAATCAAGGATAAGCTCGCCGCGTCGCGTCCCTTTGGGGAATGGGTCGGCAAGATCAACGAACTCGACAAAGCCTTGGGCGATATCGAGGAAAAGCCGGTGTTCGCAGGCGAAGAACTGCGCCGCCGTCAGGTTGCAGCGGGCTATACCATCGAAGACCTCGAGCAAATCCTTGCCCCGATGGCCGAGGATGGCAAAGAAACATTGGCGTCGATGGGCGATGACACCCCGTCTGCGGTTCTGTCGAACCAGTACCGTCCGCTCAGCCACTTCTTCCGCCAGAACTTTAGTCAGGTGACCAACCCGCCGATCGACAGCTTGCGCGAATTCCGCGTGATGAGCCTGAAAACGCGGTTCGGCAACCTCAAGAACGTGTTGGATGAATCCAGCGCTCAGACCGAGATTCTGGTGCTCGACAGCCCGTTCCTTGCCAACGCGCAATTCGATCAGCTGATGGGGGAATTCAACGCGGATTCTGTGACCATCGACTGTACCTTCGAGGCAGGCGGCAGCAACTTGAACGAAGGTCTGCGCCGTATCCGCGACGAGGCCGAAGACGCCGTGCGCTCCGGTGCCGGGCACATCGTGCTGACCGACCAGTTCAGCGGCGAAGGCCGTGTTGCGATGCCGATGATCCTTGCGACATCCGCGGTCCACAGCCAGTTGACCCGCAAGGGGTTGCGCACATTCACATCTCTGAACGTCCGTTCGGCGGAATGTGTCGATCCGCATTACTTTGCCGTGTTGATCGGTTGTGGTGCCACCGTGGTGAACGCCTATCTGGCCGAGGATTCGCTGGCAGACCGCATTGATCGCGGTCTGTTGGATGTGTCCTTGACCAAAGCCATGGATCGTTACCGCGAAGCGATTGACCAAGGTTTGTTGAAAATCATGGCCAAGATGGGGATCAGCGTTGTGTCGTCGTATCGCGGCGGTCTGAACTTTGAGGCTGTCGGGTTGTCGCGCGCCATGTGCGCCGAATATTTCCCCGGCATGACCAGCCGCATCAGCGGTATCGGTATCATCGGTATTCAGCGCAAAGCCGAAGCCGTTCATGATCTGGGCTGGAAGGGTGATGGCAACGTCTTGCCCATCGGTGGTTTCTATAAGGCACGCACGTCCGGCGAAACCCACGCATGGGAAGCATCGTCGATGCACATGCTGCAAATGGCGTGCAACAAAGCATCGTATCAGATGTGGAAGCAATACAGCGCCAAGATGCAAAGCAATCCGCCGATCCATCTGCGCGATTTGCTGGATATCAAGGCGCTTGGTGCACCCGTGCCAATCGAGGAAGTCGAATCCATCACCTCGATCCGCAAGCGTTTCGTGACGCCGGGTATGTCGCTGGGTGCATTGTCGCCAGAGGCGCACAAGACCTTGAACGTCGCGATGAACCGTATTGGTGCCAAGTCGGATTCCGGCGAAGGCGGCGAAGATCCGGCGCATTTTGTGCCCGAGGCCAACGGTGACAATCCTTCGGCCAAGATCAAGCAGGTTGCATCGGGCCGTTTCGGTGTGACCGCCGAATATCTGAACCAGTGCGAAGAACTGGAAATCAAGGTCGCCCAAGGTGCCAAGCCCGGTGAAGGTGGTCAGTTGCCCGGTATGAAGGTCACCGACCTGATTGCCCGTCTGCGCCATTCGACCAAGGGTGTGACGCTGATTTCGCCGCCCCCGCACCACGACATCTATTCGATCGAAGACCTTGCGCAGCTGATCTATGACCTCAAGCAGATCAACCCGCGTTGTAAAGTGACCGTGAAACTGGTTGCGTCCTCGGGCGTCGGCACGATTGCGGCCGGTGTGGCCAAGGCCAAGGCGGATATCATTCTGATTTCGGGCCATAACGGCGGCACAGGTGCGTCGCCTGCAACCTCGATCAAATATGCGGGTCTGCCGTGGGAAATGGGCCTGACAGAGGCGCATCAGGTTCTGGCGATGAACAACCTGCGCGACCGTGTGACTTTGCGGACCGATGGTGGTTTGCGTACGGGTCGTGACATTGTCATGGCGGCGATGATGGGGGCCGAGGAATACGGCATCGGCACCGCCGCGCTGATCGCGATGGGCTGTATCATGGTGCGTCAGTGCCAGTCGAACACCTGCCCCGTCGGCGTGTGTACCCAAGATCAGGCATTGCGCGACAAGTTCACCGGCAATGCTGACAAGGTCGTGAACCTGATCACCTTCTACGCCACCGAAGTACGCGAATTGCTTGCGTCAATTGGCGCGCGCAGTCTGGATGACGTGATTGGCCGTGCCGATTTGCTGGCACAGGTCAGCCGTGGTTCCGCGCATCTTGATGATCTTGACCTGAACCCGCTGTTGATCACCGTCGATGGCGCTGCCGAGATTGTGTACGACCGCAACAAGCCGCGCAATGCCGTGCTGGATACGCTGGACGCTGAAATCGTGCGCGACGCCGAACGGTTCCTGAAAGACGGCGAGAAAATGCAGCTAAGCTATGCGGTGCAGAACACGCACCGGACAGTTGGCACGCGGGTTTCCAGCCACATCATCAGCCGGTTTGGCATGAACAACCAGTTGCAGCCAGATCACCTGACGGTAAAGCTTAGTGGCTCTGCTGGGCAATCGCTGGGGGCGTTTGCAGCACCTGGGCTAAAGCTCGAAGTATCCGGCGATGCCAACGACTATGTCGGCAAGGGTTTGTCTGGTGGTACAATCATCGTGCGGCCACCGATGGCCAGCACCATTAAGGCGTCCGAGAACACGATCATCGGCAACACGGTTCTTTATGGTGCCACCAAAGGTTTCTTGTTTGCGGCTGGTCGTGCGGGCGAACGTTTCGGCGTCCGCAATTCTGGTGCGCATGTCGTGATCGAAGGCTGCGGCAGCAACGGGTGTGAATACATGACCGGTGGTGTTGCGGTGATCTTGGGCGATATCGGTGCCAACTTTGGCGCAGGGATGACCGGCGGTATGGCGTATCTTTACGATCCGCAAGGCAAGGCAGACGACATGCTGAACCGCGAGACGCTGGTGACTTGTCCGGTCACTGTGGACCACTGGGAAAACCAGCTGAAAGGTCTGATTGAACGGCATCTGGAAGAAACCAACAGCCGCAAGGCCGCGGATATCTTGCAGCACTGGGACAGCGAAAAGGAAAACTTCCTTCAGATTTGCCCCAAAGAGATGCTGATCCACATTCCGGCCCCGCTAAGTCATGAGCAAAAAGCGATGCCTGCTGAATAAGGCGAAAATTGGCAGTCGGGCGTGGTTTCAGGCCGCGCCCGGCATGCAATTGCCCGAATTGACCGGGAAAACTCCTTAAATCGACCATGATTGCCGTACACGTTAACAGAGTATTAAGTGTAAGGTGAATGTGATGTCGGAACTGCTAAGTGATCCCTTTTTGAACGCTTCCCCTGTCTTGGTCGCCAATGGCCTGACATCGGGAACATTGATCGAAACAGCGACGGGCAATCGCGCAATCGACAGCCTGAAGCTGGGCGACTTGATCGAAACCCTTGACGACGGTCTGCAACCCTTGCGCAGCATCAGCCGCCAGACAATGTTAGGCAAAGGTGGCACCGCCCCTATCCGCATCTCAATCGGCGTGGTTGGCAACGAAAAGCCGCTATTACTTGCCCCCCAGCACCGCGTGTTGATCTCTGGCTGGCAAGCCGAATTGTATTTCGGCCAAGACGAAGTGCTGGTCGAAGCGCGTTCCTTAGTGAACGGTACGACCGTCACCTGTGAGGACGTTACCCATATCGAATATATATGTCTTGGGTTTGACGAACATCAGATTATCTTTGCCCATGACGCCCAAGTAGAAAGCGATCTTCCCCATCAAGCGCTGTCATTGCAGCAGGCGATCGGGCCGCGCGGTGTGGTGATGCCGGGCCAACTGCTGGCCCGTCCTGCGGTTGAAGGCAATCAGGCGCAGCTTTTATCGCTTTGATGTCCTTTACCGGGTGACGACACGGTCTATGTCTTTCGTTATGATTAAAAAATTCAAATCTCGCCTACGGATACTGCTTGTGCTGTTTGTTGGCATTGGCCTTGCCGCCTGCACGGATCAGGCCCCCAAAAACGGTGGGGACATACTGGTGATCGGCGATTCCGTGATGGCTTGGAACGGCAGCTCAGATCAGGCCATTCCAGACGTGATGGGGCAGGCATTGGGGCGTCAGGTCATCAACAAGGCCGTCCCCGGGGCGCTTTTTGATAACGATAATGCGCTTTTTTCTGCATTCGGCTTTGACATTCAGCGCCAGTATCCGGGCGGATCGTGGAGCTGGATCGTGTTGAATGGCGGGGCCAATGATCTGGGTTTCGGTGATTGCAAATGTCAGGACTGCAGCGCGAAAGTGGATGGCTTGATTGGCGCGGACGCCATGTCTGGTGCGATCCCCGCGTTTCTGACCCGCTTGCGCGCCACCGGTTCGCAAATCTTGTGGATGGGGTACTATAAAGGCAACGGAAAAGGATCTTTTGAAGGATGCCGCGACGATCTGGTGCGTCTTGAGCGCCGCATAAGCCGCTTTGCGTCACAGACGGAAGGCGTGATGTTCCTTGATAGTGAGGACGTTATAGATTCGCAGGACGATACCCAGTTCGCAGGCGACAACACGCACCCGTCCCCCAAAGGTGCAGCACTGGTTGGCAGATATCTGGCGAAAGCGATTTCCGCGCGTGATGCCCGTTCACAATAAGCCGCGTGGGCCCTATAACCCGTCTTCATGGCAAAGCGCGCAGCATCCAAAAAGAAAAAGACATCCATCCCCGCAGGGCGCAGGTTCAAGCGCCGCATTATGGGGTATGTACTAAAGGCCGTCTTGGGCATCGTTGCCGCGTTGGTCGTGGGTATTTTGCTGTTTGCGGTGCTTAACCCGCCGACCACCCCATATATGTTCAGCGAAAGCCGCAGGTTGGGCGGTGTAGACCATCAATGGGTTCCCCTTGAGGATATCGCGCCTGTGATGGCCCGGTCGGTGGTCGCCGCAGAGGATGCAAATTTTTGCAACCATTGGGGCTTTGATCTGGCCGCCATCAAGAATGCGATTGCCCAAGGATCAAACCGCGGCGCGTCCACGCTGTCCCAGCAAACGGTCAAGAATGTTTACCTCTGGCACGGGCGCACTTGGATACGCAAAGCCCTTGAGGCCGCGATCACGCCTGTGCTTGAAGCCATCTGGACCAAGCGCCGAATCGTCGAAGTTTATCTGAATGTGGCAGAGTTTGACGAAGGCGTGTTTGGCGTAGATGCGGCCGCGCACCATTACTTTGGGGTGATTCCCGCCGATTTGACCGCCACGCAGGCTGCACGTCTTGCTGCGATCTTGCCGTCGCCCAAGACACGGTCTGCGTCACGACCCTCGGCCAAACTGCGCAAGCGCAGCGCCCAAATCCGCGATGGGGCGGCGACAATCAGCAAGGATGGCCGCGCGTCCTGTTTCGAGAGTTGAAAAGCCGCGCTAACAAAGGCATGAGAGGAACACGCTTAACCTTCGTTCGGGAACCCGTATTATGGCTCGTCTTTTTCATGTCCCGCTTTCGCCGTTCTGCCGCAAAGTCCGGCTGAGCCTTGCCGAGAAGAAGATCGAGGTAGAGCGCGTAGAAGAGCGGTATTGGGAACAAGAGCCTGATTTCATGCGCCGCAATCCGGCGGGCAAAGTGCCTGTTTTGCAGCTTGATGGTATCATAATGTCTGAAAGCGCCGCGATCTGTGAATACATCGAAGAAACCCGGCCAGAGCCTTCGTTGATGCCCGGCGACCCCGTGCAACGTCTGGAAGTGCGCCGTTTGGTCAGTTGGTTTGACGACAAATTCCACGAGGAAGTGACGTCCAAGCTGCTGTATGAGCGCGTGAACAAGAAGGTGATGGGCCAAGGTTTCCCGGACAGCCGCAATGTCAAAGACGGTGCCAAGGCGATCAAATACCACATCGATTATATGGCGTGGCTGCTGGATCATCGGCGCTGGCTGGCCGGCGATGTGATGACGCTGGCGGATTTTGCTGCGGCGGCACATTTGTCGTCGCTTGACTATATCTCGGACGTGGATTGGAATCGGTCGGACGTGGTCAAGGATTGGTATGCCAAGATCAAGTCGCGCCCGGCATTCCGGTCGTTGCTGGCCGATCAGGTGCCGGGGTTTCCCCCGCCGAAACATTATAATGACCTTGATTTTTAAGCTGAAAGCGCTGGGGCTGTCTGCCCGCCGCCCATTGGGCTTGAACCAATGGTGCCACAAAGGGCGACCCCCGAGGATATTTTTGAGCCAGAGAAGTCATGGATGATCTGAAGGGGCGATTGGTGTCGCGCGCCTTGGGAGAGGGGTTTGTCGCGTGCCGGGTTTGCAAGCCGTCTGACGTGCCAGATATGCCCGAGCGGCTAAGGGCATTTATCGAGGCCGGATATCACGGCCAGATGGGTTGGATGGCGGACCGGATGGCTTGGCGGGGTGACCCGAGCGCGTTATGGCCGCAGGCGCGGTCGGTGATCATGCTGGCCGAGAGCTATGCGCCCGAATATGATCCGACCGCCGTGTTGGAGTTGCCGGAAAAGGCGGCGGTGTCGGTCTATGCGCAGGGACGTGATTATCATGATATCGTCAAGAAGCGCCTTAAGCGGTTGGCGCGCTGGCTGATTGAGCAAGAAGCCTGCGAGGTGAAGGTCTTTGTTGATACGGCACCGGTTCCAGAAAAAGCATTGGGGCAGGCGGCAGGGCTTGGCTGGCAGGGGAAACACACCAATTTGGTTAGCCGCGATTGGGGGAACTGGGCGTTTCTGGGCGCGATTTTTACGACTTTGGAATTGCCGGTTGATGCGGCAGAGGCGGACCATTGCGGGTCGTGCCGGTCGTGTTTGGAGGCCTGCCCCACAGATGCGTTTCCGGCACCTTACCGTCTGGATGCGCGGCGGTGCATTTCTTATCTGACGATTGAGCATAAGGGTCCTGTTGACCTAGAGCTGCGTGGAAAGATGGGCAACCGGATCTATGGCTGCGATGATTGTCTGGCCGCCTGCCCGTGGAACAAGTTTGCCGTGGCCGCCAGCGATATGCGCTATCATGGGGGCGTGGGCGCGCCGGATCTGGCCGAGCTTGCGACCTTGGACGATGCAACATTTAGGACGCGGTTTTCAGGATCGCCGATCAAGCGCATCGGGAGGGACCGGTTTATTCGAAATGTGCTTTATGCGATTGGTAATTCGGGTCTGGCCAAGCTGGCACCCGTTGCTAAATCCTTGGCAGATGATCCTGACCCAGCTGTTGCGGATGCTGCGCGCTGGGCTATGGGTTGTTTGACTGCAAAATGACGCAAACGGGCTGGAACCGGGGCCGGTAACCGCTAAACCCTACACAACACGGCGAGGAGAGAACGATGGCATTGCTGCTGGGTGTTGATACGGGCGGAACATATACCGATGCGGTGCTGATCCGCGACGAGGCGGTTGTAATCGCCTCGGCCAAGGCATTGACGACGCGCCATGATCTAGCGGTTGGTGTTGGCAATGCTGTGCGCGCCGTTTTGGCGGATGCCGGTGTTGATGCCACCGAGGTGTCGCTTGCATCGCTGTCGACCACCTTGGCCACCAATGCGCTGGTCGAGGGACAAGGCGGGCGGGTTGCGCTGATCTATATCGGGTTCAAGGAGCGTGACTTGGCCGCCCATGGGCTGGCCGAGGCGTTGAAGGGCGACCCCCATCTGGTGTTGGCAGGCGGTCATAACCATGCTGGCGGAGAGGCCGTGCCGCTGGACGAGACCGCGCTCATCGCGTTTCTGGAGACCCACAAGAATGACGTGAGCGGTTTCGCGGTTGCCAGCCTGTTTGCGACGCGCAATCCTGCGCATGAACTGCGTGCCGCCGAATTGGTCACGCAGATCACCGGACGGCCTGTTTCGGCGTCGCATCAACTGTCGGCCAAGCTGAACGGCCCCAAGCGGGCGCTGACCGCCGTGCTGAACGCCCGCCTGATCGGGATGATTGACCGGTTGATCGGTCGCGCTGAAGATGTGTTGATCGAAATCGGTATCACTGCCCCGCTGATGGTGGTGCGCGGTGACGGCGCGTTGATTTCCGCAGTGCAGGCGCGTGAACGGCCGATTGAAACGATCCTGAGCGGGCCGGCGGCATCCATTGTCGGGGCGCGCTGGATGACCGGCGCGGATTACGCCTTGGTCAGTGATATCGGGGGCACGACGACGGATGTGGCGCTGCTGCGCGGTGGGCGGCCCGCGATTGATCCGGCGGGTGCGCGGGTCGGCCAGTACCGCACCATGGTCGAAGCCGTTGCCATGCGCACCACAGGGTTGGGTGGCGACAGCGAGGTGCATTTCTTGTCCGAAGGCCTGGAAGGCGGAATAGAGCTGGGGCCAAAGCGGCTGTTGCCGGTGTCTTTGGTTGCTATGGATGCGCCCGAGGTGGTGCATAACGCTTTGGATGCTCAGTTGCGCAGCACCACGCCGGGTGAATTCGACGGGCGTTTTGTGCGGGCTGTCGCAGGGCAGACCCACGAGGGGATTGGCCCCCGAGAAGTGGTGTTGTTGGAGCGGATGGGCGAGGCTGTGCACCCCTTGGGGGACATCTTACGCTCAAGGATCGAGACTGGCGCGTTGAAGCGCTTGGTTGAACGCGGGCTGGTTCAGATCGCGGGGCTGACCCCGTCGGATGCAAGCCATGCCTTGGGGCGGGTCGATGCGTGGGACGCTGATGCTGCGCGCAAGGCGTTGCGCCTGTTTGGCCGCAGACGGACCGGGGCGGGTGAAATGCTTGACCCTGATCCAGATGCGATGGCGCAAAGAGTCGTTGACCAGCTGACCCAGCAGACGGCCTTGGCCCTGCTCGAGACAGCCTTTGCCGAGGAAGACCCAGAATTTCCGGGCTCACCAGAGGTTTTGGCGCGGCATGTCTTGTTGCAACGGGGGCTAAAGGGCCATCGCGGATTGCTGAGGATTGACGCGGCGTTGAACCTGCCGGTGATCGGCTTGGGGGCGTCGGCACCGGCCTATTACCCGGCGGTTGGTGTTGCCCTCGGGTCCGAGATGATTTTGCCAGAACATGCAGGCGTCGCCAATGCCATTGGCGCGGTCGTGGGGCGGGTGACCATGCGCGAAAGCGGTACGGTGACGTCGCCCAGCGAAGGGAAATTCCGCCTGCATCTGGCCGGCGGTCCACAAGATTTCGGCGACCAAGAAAGCGCGCTGGCAGCACTTGAAGCGGTTCTGCGCGATAAGGCGAAGGCAGATGCACAAGCTGCAGGTGCTGCGGATATTCAGGTTAGTGCTGTTCGTGATATTCGCACCGCAGGCATTGAAAGCCGCGAGGTGTTTATCGAGGCAGTCATAACTGTTGAGGCAACTGGCCGCCCGCGCGTCGCGGATGGTTAAAAGCGCGCAGCTGCCAGAGGTTAAGGACGTGTGAATTTTTAAGGTCAAAGCCATAATTTGGACACAAATGACTTTTACCCAAAGCTCAGTAACTAATGGTTGAATTTAATGAGTGGCGTTTTGAGAACGATCCCCGAAGACGGGATGTTTGCTCAAGCAATATATCATTCGCAAACCCGTGGTGCCCGCTAAGCACCATCGGGTTTGCCCCTAACCCGCCAGACCACCAGCAGAGTCAAAGACGCAAAAGGCGGGGATGATCCCCGCCTTTGCCTTATTCTGCTGCAGCGCGTTTGGGCAGAACCCAGTTGGCACGCGGGAAGTGACAGGTATAGCCGTTTGGAACGCGCTCAAGATAATCCTGATGCTCCGGCTCGGCCTCCCAAAAGTCACTTACGGGTTCGACTTCCGTCACTACTTTTCCAGGCCATAGGCCCGAGGCTTCGACATCTGCGATGGTATCAAGGGCGACTGCCTTTTGATCGTCATCCTCATAGTAAATCGCCGACCGATAGCTAAGACCGCGGTCATTGCCCTGACGGTTCAGTGTCGTCGGATCGTGAATCTGGAAAAACAACTCAAGCACGTCGCGGTAGCTTAGGACGTCATCTTCAAAGATCACTTCGATCGCCTCGGCATGGGTGCCGTGGTTACGATAGGTGGCATTGGGCACATCGCCGCCCGAATATCCGACGCGGGTTGATACGACGCCTTTGCGGTTGCGGATCAGATCCTGCATTCCCCAAAAGCATCCTCCGGCCAATACTGCGCGTTGTTCGCTCATGCGACATCCTCCACTTGATTGATGTATGATCCGTATCCTTCGGCATCCATATTATCGAGGTGAACGAAACGAAGCGAGGCGGAGTTGATGCAGTAGCGCAAGCCACCCCGATCACGGGGGCCATCGGGAAAGACGTGACCCAAATGACTGTCGCCGTGGGTGCTGCGCACTTCGGTGCGGATCATGCCAAGCGTATCGTCGCGCAATTCGCTGACATAAGCAGGTTCAATCGGCTTGGTAAAGCTGGGCCAGCCGCAGCCGGAGTCGTATTTATCGGCCGATGCGAACAACGGTTCCCCGGATACGATATCGACATAAATGCCCGGCTCTTTGTTGCCCAGCAGTTTGCCGGTGCCGGGGCGTTCTGTGCCGCTTTGCTGGGTGACGCGGTATTCTTCGGGCGACAGGGCCGCGATGGCGTCGGGTGATTTTTCGTATGTGGGCATGGATTCCTCCTTTGCGTCTCTTGGCTATTAGATGGGGCTGATTATGCTTTTTCAAAGAGTTTGTAGGATTAGTGCAACTTTGTGTGATGACAGGACGTTATCTATTGCAATGGTATCCAGCAACAGGGGCGATGGCATGCGGCATATTTTGATTTTGATGATAAGCACATTTTGGGCGACAGGCGCATGGGCGATGCCACGCGACGTTGAGTTCGCATCGATTGATGGCGGTACGTTGCAGATGTCGGACTGGGCTGGTCAGCCGGTGCTGGTTGTGAATACGGCCTCGCAATGCGGGTTTACCAACCAATACGAAGGGTTGCAGGCGCTGTATGACACGTACAAAGATCGCGGTTTGGTCGTTCTTGCTGTGCCGTCCGATGACTTTAACCAAGAGCTTGCCAGCGCCGAAAAGGTCAAGGAGTTCTGCGAGTTGAATTTCGCGATCGACCTGCCCATGACCGATATAGAACATGTCAAAGGGACCGCTGCACATCCCTTTTACAAAGCCGTCGCAGACGAGACAGGGTTTGTGCCGCGGTGGAACTTTAACAAAGTGCTGATCGGAGCCGATGGGAAAGTCGTCGCAACTTGGGGATCTACGACCAGACCCCAGTCCGCCGAGATTATCCACCAGATCGAAAAAGCGCTGGACTAAGAGGGCTGATCTAGGAGGTGCAGGCCGGAATTTTCGAAAATTCTGGATCGGTTTCGTTGAAAGAAAACGGCTGCTGGATCAAGCGCTGCGCTGTCGTGACACCTGAACCGCCAAAATCCCCAAGCCGATGATCACCACACCTACGATGTCTTGGGGCCCCAAGGGTTCGCTTAGCAGCAGCCAGGCAATCGCGACCCCGAAGAACGGGTTGAGAAAGTGGAACGTCGCGGCCCGCGTCGCGCCGATGCGGTTTACCAGCCAGAACCACACCACGGTTGCCAACAGGCCGGGTACCACACAGGTATAGGTAAAGGCGGCAAGCAATGGCCAGCTGGGCGTCAAGCGGGGTGTCTCGAACAAGAGCGTAGCAAGGGTCAGGGTGACACAGCCCACCAGCATCTGAAGCCCCACAACCATCATAAAGTTCCCGCCCGATGTTGCCCCACGAACCAGTAGCGTTGCCGCAGTCAGCGCCAAAGCACCGATGCCACAAAGCAAAAGCCCCATCATATCGACCCCGCCGGTGATCCGGGCACCCATGATGATGCTGACGCCAACCACGCCGGCAACCAGCCCGATGATCCCCAGCGGTTTCAGCTTTTCGCCCAAGAACAGCCAGGTCGCCAGTCCGACCAGCAGCGGCATGGTTGATGCAATAATGGCGGCCAGAGATGCCTGTATCGTTTGCATCGCAACAAAGTTTAGCCCCAGATAGACGGCGTTTTGCAAGATGCCAAAGATGATGGTCGCGCGCCATTGACCCGGTGTCAGCCGCCATGTCTGACCCATGGCCAGCGCGATCCCGACGCCCAGAATCCCTGAAACCAGATAGCGTGCCGACAATGCCATCAGCGGGGACGCGTCGGCCACGATGATCCGGGCAGATGTAAAAGCGGAAGACCACATAAAGGCGAATGCCAGACCCACAAAAATTGCACGTATGTCCATGAGGGGCCTTTCCGATCCAATACTTTGCGGACCATTTCCGAGTTAAGGACCAAGAGCAAGTACGTTCCGCACAATGCTGCCATGTCCCAAACGCGAAAGGGCCGCCCCAAGGCGACCCTTTCTTAAAATCTGGTTTCAGATTTATTCGTTTACGCTGTCTTTCAGCGCTTTTGCGATGGTCATCTTGACGACCTTGTCCGCTTCTTTCTTGAACTGTTCGCCGGTGGCAGGGTTGCGCACCATACGCTCTGGGCGTTCGCGGCAATAGATTTTGCCGATACCGGGAAGTGTGACAGCGCCGCCGCCGGATACTTCTTTGGTGATCAAAGCACATACCGCGTCCAGTGCCGCGCCTGCTGATTTCTTGTCTTCGCCCATTTCTTCAGCCAAAGCCGCGACGAGCTGGGTCTTTGTCATTGGTTTAGTCGCCATGTTTTTTCTCCTTCGTCCGCCCGGATTAGGGCCTCATGGGCAGAATGTAACGGTATGTTGTGGTTGAACACAACGAATAGGTGACGAAAAATCACGCAAACATGCGTTTTTTTGCCGTTTTTTTCCTATAAATAAGGGGCTTCCCCCGGATCAAGGGGTATTCCTTCCAATTGTCAGGATTACCTCCTGTATCAATCTGTTGAATCGGCCCCGATCAAAAGGTTGAATCCTTGAATATTCGAAGACCTCCGCGGCCCCTTCAGGCCACCCCTCAAAGAAAAGCGGTCTCGTCAAAGGAGCGCAGTTTCCGGCTGTGCAGACGCTCCAGAGGCATGTCGCGCAGTTGCTCCATCGCGCGAATGCCGATCATCAGATGTCGTGCCACTTGGGTTTTGTAGAAATCCGACGCCATGCCCGGCAGCTTCAACTCGCCGTGCAGGGGTTTGTCAGACACACACAGCAAGGTGCCATAAGGCACCCGAAAGCGGTATCCGTTTGCGGCGATGGTAGCACTCTCCATATCCAACGCAATCGCGCGCGACTGCGACAGGCGTTGGACCGGGCCGGATTGGTCGCGCAGTTCCCAGTTGCGGTTGTCGATGGTGGCGACGGTGCCGGTGCGCATGATGCGTTTCAGCTCATAGCCCTCAAGCTGGGTGACCTGTTCCACCGCATCTTCCAACGCGATCTGGATCTCGGCCAATGCGGGGATCGGGACCCAGATGGGCAGGTCGTCATCTAGCACATGATCTTCGCGCAGATAGGCGTGGGCTAGGACGAAATCCCCCAACTGTTGCGTATTGCGCAACCCGGCACAGTGCCCGACCATCAGCCACGCATGGGGGCGCAGCACGGCGATGTGATCTGTCGCGGTTTTGGCATTCGATGGACCCACGCCGATGTTGGCCAGCGTGATGCCTGACCCGTCGGCGCGTTTCAGGTGATAGGTCGGCATTTGCGGTGTCTTGACCGACGCGGGCAGGGGTTCATCGCCATCCGTAATCTCGACATTTCCTGTCGATACAAAAGAGGTATAGCCGCTGTGGGGATCACGCAGCATCAGGCGGGCGTATTCCTCGAATTCGGTCACATAGAACTGATAGTTGGTGAACAACACATGGCACTGGAAGTGATCCGGGTCTGTCGCCGTGTAATGCGCCAGCCGCGCCAGCGAATAATCCACACGTTGCGCGGTAAAGGGGGCTAGCGGCCCGACCCCGTCGACAGGTGTGAAGGTGCCGTTGACGATGTCGTCATTCGTGGTGCTTAGATCAGGGACGTCGAAAATATCGCGCAAGGTAAAGTCGGCAGCGCCGTCTTGCGGGATGCTGATCGATACGTCACTGCCCACTGCGAAATGCACCGGGATCGGCGTGTCTGACATACCAACGGTCACAGGTTGCCCGTGATTTTCGATCAGCAGGCCGATTTGCTGGATCAGGTATTGTTCGAACAGCTCGGGCCGGGTGATCGTCGCGGCAAAGGTACCGGGTGATGAAACATGCCCGAAAGACAGGCGTGAATCCACCTGCGCATAGCTTGTCGTGGTGAACCGGATTTCGGGGTAAAAGGCGCGGATGCGTGTTGCGGGCGGTTTATCGTCCATCGCCTTTTGGAAATGATCCGTTAGAAACTTGGTGGCCTGACCGTAAAGTTTGATCAACTGCTCAACTGCGGCGGCGGCATCGGTAAACGTCTGGGGTGAGGTCGCGTCGGGTGTTAAAATACCGGTCATGATGTCTGCTCGAACAAGGGGATGAATTCAAAACTGCGCACGTCGACCAGCCCAAGATCAGAGATCCGCAATTCAGGGATCACTACCAGCGCCAGCAGGGAATGCTGCATATAAGCGTTGTTCAAGGTGCATCCGCAATCGCGCATCGCCTGCATCATGGCTTCGGTCTTTTTGGCGACCTCGGATGCTGGCCTGTCGGACATCAGGCCAGCAATCGGCAATTCGACCAACGCCAGCTCTTCGCCGTCTTTGAAGATCGTAATGCCACCACCGACTTCGCCCAGACGGTTCGCGGCCATCGCCATGTGGTCCGCGTCGGTGCCGACCACAATCATATGATGGCTGTCATGGGCCACAGTGGATGCCATTGCCATCGGCCCGTCATAGCCAAAACCCGAGACAAAGGCGTTTACCACGGTCCCCGTTGCGCGGTGCCGTTCCACCAGCGCGATCTGGCACACCTCGCCGGTGCCCTGTACGCGGCCATCGGTGACAGGCAGTTCAAACTTCAGCGCACGGGTCGGGGCTTGATTTTCAACAACGCCGATGACGTTGGCCGTGACCGCATTGGCACCCTTGGGGGCGGCGATCTGGAAATCGGCCGCTTCCAGCGTCTTGCCCATATGTACCGTTTGGCGGGCGTTTTCGGGCCAGTCGTAATGCGGGCAATCCACCACACATTCGCCTGCCTGCGCCACGATCTGCCCGCGCGCAATCACTGTTTCAATCGGCAGGGTTTTCAGATCAGGGGTCAGGATGACATCCGCCCGCCGCCCCGGTGTCAAAGATCCGATATCCCGTTCCAACCCGAAATGGGTGGCGGTGTTGATCGTCGCCATTTGCAGCGCTACCAACGGGTCACAGCCGCACTCGATCGCGTGGCGCACAACGCGGTTCATGTGCCCGTCGTTGACCAACGTGCCGGAATGGCAATCATCGGTGCACAGGATCATATTGCGCGAATCCAGCCCTTTTTCGGTGATCGCCGTGATCTGCGTTTCCACGTCATACCACGCGGACCCCAGCCGGATCATCGACCGCATGCCCTGACGCATTCGCGCAATCGCGTCTGCCTCGCAGGTGCCTTCGTGGTCGTCCGCAGGGCCGCCCGCGACATAGGCTGCAAAGGCGGGCCCCAGATCAGGCGACGCGTAATGCCCGCCGACCGTTTTGCCAGCACGTTGGGTCGCCGCGATCTCGGCCAGCATCTTTTCGTCGCCGTTGGTCACGCCGGGAAAGTTCATCATCTCGCCCAAACCGATAATGCCCGGCCATTCCATCGCCTCAGCGACATCCTTGGCGGTGATCTCGAAACCTGTCGTCTCCATCCCCGGCGCGGAAGGCGCGCAAGATGGCATCTGGGTGAAAATATTGATCGGCTGCAAAAGCGCCTCGTCATGCATCATCCGAACACCTTCAAGGCCCAAAACATTGGCGATCTCGTGAGGGTCGGTGAACATCGACGTGGTCCCATGCGGGATGACGGCGCGGGCAAATTCCGCAGGGGTCAGCATGCCGCTTTCGATATGCATATGCCCGTCACAAAGACCGGGAATCATATAACGCCCCTTGGCCTCGATCACCTGTGTATCTTCGCCTTTGCAATGGCTGGCGTCAGGACCAACGAAAGCAATGCGGCCCGCGACGATGGCGATATCATGGTCCGGCAGCGTTTCGCGGGTATGCACATTCACCCAAATACCGCCGGTAATGATCGTATCCGCTGCCGCGCGTCCCGCAGCGACCGATACCAATTGAGCAGCCACATCGGGCCATGAGGGGAAGGGAGTATGTGTCATGCCTGACGTTGACACGAAGATTGCACGAGGTTCAAGGTTATGCGACGCAAGGAAAGCCGATCACTCGCGCAAAACAGGGAGACGAAGATGACCGTGACGCAAATCCGTCAAAACATGGACCACTGGCAAGAACGGGTGGACATGGCCGCCGCATTTCGCTGGACAGCGCGGCTGAACATGCACGAAGGGGTTGCGAACCACTTTAGCCTTGCGGTGAATGACGATGGCACCAAGTTTCTGATGAACCCGAACCAAGTGCATTTTAGCCGGATCAAAGCCAGCGATCTGATCGAGGTGGATGCCAACGACCCCGAAACGCTGAACGGCCCGGATGCGCCTGATCCAACCGCTTGGGGCTTGCACGGTGGCGTGCACCGGGCTTGTGCCCACGCGCGGTGCGTCATGCATGTACATTCGATACACGCGACCGTGTTGGCCAGCCTGCAAGACAGTCGCCTGCCGCCAATTGACCAGAACTGCTGCACCTTTTTCAACCGTGTCGTGATCGACGAAGATTACGGCGGGTTGGCGTTCGAGGATGAAGGTGCGCGCTGTGCGGCGCTGCTGACGGACCCCAAGCAAAAGGTCATGGTCATGGGTAGCCATGGCGTGTTGGTGATCGGCGATACCGTGGCGGATACCTTCAACCGCCTGTTCTATTTCGAACGCGCCGCCGAGACTTATATTCGTGCCTTGCAAACCGGCATGCCCTTGCGCCGTATCCCTGACGACATCGCAGAAAAAACCGCGCAAGAGTTGGAAAACTACCCCGAACAAGACGCGCGCCATCTGGCTGAACTCAAGGCGATCCTGGATGAAGAAGAATCAAACTATGCGCACTGACTTTTGTACCACGGGGGAGAACGCATGAATTACGGCCTGACCGAAGAAAACCTGATGATTGCCGACACCGTCCGCAGTTTTGTCGAGAAAGAGATATACCCCCACGAGACACTGGTCGAGCAAACCGGCGAAGTCCCGCAAGAGATCGCAGACGAGATCAAACGCAAGACGATTGGACTCGGGTTCTACGCCTGCAATTTTCCTGAAAGCGTCGGCTGTGCTGGGTTGAATCATCTCGAATTCGCGTTGGTGGAACGCGAGCTGGGGCGGGGTTCCATGGCGCTGAACCACTTTTTCGGCCGACCACAGAACATCTTGATGGCCTGTGAAGGCGAACAGATCGACCGCTACCTGATGCCCGCTGTGCGCGGCGAACGCATGGATGCGCTCGCGATGACCGAACCGGGGGCCGGATCGGACGTGCGGGGCATGAAATGTATGGCCCGGCGTGATGGTGGCGACTGGGTGGTGAACGGCACCAAGCACTTTATCTCGGGTGCGGATCATGCGGATTTCATTATTGTCTTCATCGCGACGGGCGAGGATATGACGCCGAAAGGCCCAAAAAAGCGGATTACCGCCTTTTTGGTGGACCGTGGTACGCCCGGTTTTACGATCCGTGACGGGTATAAATCGGTCAGCCACCGTGGCTATAAAAACATGATCCTTGAATTTGACGACTGCCGCTTGCCGGATGCGCAGGTTTTGGGCGACGTCGATAGTGGTTTCGAGGTCATGAATACATGGCTTTATGCCACGCGCATCACGGTCGCAACCATGTCCGTGGGCCGCGCTCGGCGGGTGTTCGATTACGCGTTGAACTATGCTGCAACCCGCGAACAGTTCGGCCAAAAGATTGGCAAATTTCAGGGGGTGAGTTTTCAGCTCGCCGATATGATAACCGAAATTGACGCGGCTGATCTGCTGACGCTGGCGGCAGCGGACCGTCTGGACAAAGGCCTCCCCGCGAACCGTGAGATCGCCAGCGCCAAGCTTTATGCCTCTGAGATGTTGGCCCGTGTGACAGATGCGACGCTGCAACTGCATGGCGGTATGGGTTTGATGGACGACTACCCGATCGAGCGTTTTTGGCGTGACGCAAGGGTGGAGCGAATCTGGGACGGTACCAGTGAAATCCAGCGACATATCATAAGCCGCGAGATGCTGCGGGCGCTGGGCGCTTGATATTCCGCTGCCAGTTGGCAGCGGCCGATCAGGGGGGCCAGCCCCCAAGCGCTTGCGCGCTTCCCCCCGGGATATTTGAGAGCCAGAGAAATGGGGGTCGTGTGAAGGCCTTAAGGATTTATTCAGCATGTGTGTTCTAGTTTTTGCTGGCGGTACAGGCGGGGACGCCGATGACCGTAGCCGGAGAAACCCCCTACTTGCGCAAAGCGGTGGGGGGCGGATCCTTCTTCTCTGGCTCGAAAATATCCTCGCCGAAGGCATAAAATCTTTTTTGGTCCGGGGTCTGTCATGAATCGGGACTTATCAAGGTTGCTGCGCCCTTCGTCGGTTGCTTTGATCGGCGGCGGCGCGTGGGGCGCGCAGATTATCAAGCAGACCAAGCGGATGGGATTTGCAGGGGAAATCCACGTGGTAAATCCCAAATTGGGTTCTGTTGAAGGGATACAAGCGGTTGCATCGGTGAAGGATCTACCGAGCGCACCCGACGCCGTTTTTGTTGGTGTCAACCGTCAGGCAACTGTTTCAGTTGTTGGCGAGCTTGCGCGTATGGGCGCAGGCGGGGCGGTTTGCTTTGCATCCGGATTCGCCGAGGCGCGTGCCGAGGATGCTATGGCAGAAGACTTGCAAGCGCAGTTGGTTGCAGCAGCTGGCGGCATGCCGATCCTTGGGCCAAATTGCTATGGTTTCATCAATGCGCTCGACGGGGCGCTGTTGTGGCCTGACCAGCATGGGTGCAGTCGCGTCGAGACTGGGGTCGCTATTCTGACGCAGTCATCCAACATTGCGATCAACCTGACCATGCAG
>NZ_JBFEKM010000026.1:0-29511 GCF_041552635.1 Sulfitobacter sp. | reverse complement strand
TTCGATGCCCTGGCCGATGCGGTTCGGGCCACCGCCCAGAATAACGACCTTCTTGCGGTCGGACGGGCGCGCCTCGCATTCGACTTCGCCAAATGCAGGAGATTCGTAGGTCGAATACATATAGGGGGTTTGCGCTTCGAATTCAGCGGCACAGGTGTCGATGCGTTTGAACACGGCTTTGACGCCAAGATTCAGGCGGGCCCGGCGCACGTCGTTTTCGTCGCGGCCTGTCAGGGTGGCAAGACGCGCGTCGGTAAAGCCCATCATCTTGAGCTGGCGCATCGCGGTCTCATCGGTTGGCAAGCCTTCGGCCCGCACGCCCTCTTCGGCGTCAACAATTTCGCGGATACGGGCAAGGAACCAAGGGTCGAACATGGTCACACCGTGGATGTCCACGTCGGACATGCCGTGGCGCATGGCCTGCGCGATGGTGCGCATACGATCAGGGGTTTGCTTGCTGATGGCTTTGACCAGCGCAGCCTGTTCGGGGGCACCGGGGATGTCGATTTCGTCAAAGCCAGTCAGGCCGGATTCCATCGACGCGAGCGCCTTTTGCAGAGATTCGTGGATCGTGCGGCCAATCGCCATCGCCTCGCCCACAGATTTCATCGCGGTGGTCAGGTAGGGTTCGGAGCCAGGGAATTTTTCGAACGCAAATTTCGGGATCTTGGTGACGACATAGTCGATTGTCGGCTCAAAGCTGGCAGGTGTGACACCGGTGATGTCATTGTCGAGTTCGTCCAGCGTAAAGCCGACGGCCAGTTTCGCCGCGATCTTGGCAATCGGGAAACCTGTCGCCTTTGAGGCAAGCGCGGAGGAGCGCGACACGCGGGGGTTCATTTCGATCACAACCATGCGGCCATCGGCAGGGTTCACGGCCCACTGCACGTTCGATCCGCCAGTTTCCACGCCGATTTCGCGCAGGACCGCAATCGAGTGATTCCGCATGATCTGGTATTCTTTGTCGGTCAGCGTCAGTGCCGGGGCGACGGTGATCGAATCGCCGGTGTGCACACCCATCGGGTCAATGTTTTCGATGGAGCAGACGATGATGGCGTTGTCGGCCGTGTCGCGCACGACTTCCATCTCGAATTCTTTCCAGCCCAGCAGGGATTCGTCGATCAGGATTTGCCCCACGGGTGAGGCGTCCATGCCGGAGCGGCAGAAGAATTCGTAATCGTCGCGGTTATAGGCCACACCGCCGCCGGTGCCACCCATGGTAAAGGCGGGACGGATGATGGCGGGCAGGCCGACATATTCAAGCGCTTCGAGAGCGATGGTCACACCTGCGGCAAGATCCTTTTTGCCGGCGGCGTTCTTGGGGGCGGTGACGATTGTGGCTTTGGGGTTTTCGATACCGAGGCGGTCCATTGCTTCGCGGAAAAGCTGGCGATCTTCAGCCATTTCAATGGCTTCCCGCTTGGCCCCGATCATCTCGACGCCATATTTTTCCAACACGCCCATTTCTTCGAGCGCAAGGGAGGTGTTCAGCCCGGTCTGGCCGCCCATGGTGGGCAACAGCGCGTCGGGGCGTTCTTTTTCGATGATCTTGGCGACGATTTCGGGGGTGATGGGTTCGATGTAGGTGGCATCGGCAAGACCCGGATCGGTCATGATCGTCGCAGGGTTGGAGTTGACGAGGATGACGCGGTAGCCTTCCTCTTTCAGGGCTTTACAGGCTTGTGCGCCAGAATAGTCAAATTCGCAGGCCTGACCAATCACGATAGGCCCCGCACCAATGATCATAATTGATTTGATGTCGGTTCTTTTTGGCATGGTTCAGGCCCCCGGATATTTGCAAATTCTCCGCGTTATAGGCCTTGGGGGGAGAGGTGCAAGGGGGGAAGGGCGGTATCGGGGCGGGTTTTACTTGTGGGGCGACCGGATTGGGGCGCTGCCCAAAACCCCGGGATATTTTTGAGCCAGAGAAGCGGGGTGTTTGACGTCAGGCAGGGTCGAGGAATGCGCGCACGGACGCTTCGAAATCGCGGGGGTTTTCGGCATGGAGCCAATGGTCGACGCCGGGGAGTTTGGCAAAATAGGCGTTAGGAAAGAGTGTTTTGATCGCGGGGCGGTATTCGGGCAAGACGTAATGCGATTTCGCGCCGGACAGAAAGAATGTCGGGCCGTCGAAGGGGCCTGTGATGTCCGAGGGCCAGCCGACAATATTGGGCATTTCGGCTTCGAGTACGTCTAGGTTGAGTTTCCAGCTTTTGGTCGCAATATCCAGCGATTGGGTAAAGAAGCTTTGCAAGGCGGGATCGACCCCGGCGGCGGCGAGCTGTTCCAGAGCGTCGGAGCGGCGGGTCAGGGTGGACAGGTCAACGGCGCGCATGGCGTCAATGAAGTCTTGCTGGCTGTGATCATAGGTGACGGGCGCGATGTCGGCGATGATGAGGCGGCGGACCAGATCGGGGTGCAAGAGCGCCAGTGCCATTGAGCTTTTGCCACCCATCGAGTGCCCGCAGACATCCATCGGTGCGCCGATGTGGCGGATGACCTCAGCGAGGTCTTCGGCCATTTCAGGGTAGGTTTGCGTGTCAGCGCGCGGGCTGTCGCCGTGGTTGCGCATGTCCACGGTGATGACACGGCGGGTGTCGGACAGGCGTTTTGCGATCACGCCCCAGTTGCGGCCAGAGCCGAAGAGGCCGTGAACGATCAGGAGGGCGGGGGCATCTGTTACGGTGCCATATTCGGTATAGTTGAGCATGGTTGTAGATTTAGGCCCATTGCGGCAAATGTGCCAGAGGGTTTAGGGTAACGTGATGCTGGATCAAAAAGATATTCAACACAAGGCACTGGCCGTGCGGCGTGAGCTGCAGGCCCGGCTGGGTGTCAGGGGGCGCGATCTGCCCCATGCATTACGGCGGGCGGGGCGCCGGCTGCCCAAAGCTGTGCGCCTGAAGGGCGATGCCTTGGCGCAGGCCGATTTTTTCGCAAGAAACCCGAAGATGGCGCGCAGGCTGGATCGTTCGGCTGTACAGGCTGCCTATGATGTGGTCATGGCCCATCTTAAAACTGTAAACGTGAAAGAGAATCGCAAGGACCGGCTGCTGGGCATCGCCGGTAGCATTGCGTTCAATCTGCTTTTCGTTGTGGTGGCGTTTATTGGCTATCTATGGTGGCGTGGGTTCGTCTAGCCGCCATATTGGGCGTCACTGACATGTTCGAGCCAGTCGACGGCTTTGCCATCGAGGGCTTCTTGGAGGGCAAGGTGGCTCATGGCGCAATCAGGGGCCGCGCCGTGCCAGTGTTTTTCGCCGGGCGCGAACCAGACGGTATCGCCGGGGCGCAGTGGGGTGACGGGGCCACCATCGGTTTGAGCAAGGCCGGCACCCGAGAGAACCACCAGCGTCTGGCCCAGCGGATGCGTGTGCCACGCCGTGCGTGCGCCGGGTTCGAAGGTAACCGTCGCTGCGCGGATGCGGGCGGGATCGGGAGCCGAGACAACGGGATCAAGGCGCACGCTGCCGGTGAAATAGTCGGGCGATCCGGTTTCGGAGGGGCGGGTGCCTGCGGATTTGATGTCCATGCTTGTTGTCCTTTTGTGCAAGTCTTTTGCAGGACTGGACCATGAGCAATAGGCGGATGGCAAGGGTTCATCGCGTTTCGGGAGTGATCAGGCGTTGCGGGGCCGGGTGTGATGTAGGGTGTTGTCGGTCGCAGGGTGTCCGCAGAATAAAAAGGCCCCGGTGCGGATGCTGCCGGGGCCCTTTTATTTGCGGTAGAGGGGGCGCTGCCCCCGCCCTGAAGGGCCCCCCGGGGTTGTTTCCATTTGGAAATCGTCGGGGGACGGTTTCTTTGGGGCTAGAGGTCGGGATAGATGGGGAAGCGGGCGCAGAGCGCTTCGACTTCGGCTTTTACTTTTTCCTCGACCGCAGCGTTGCCATCAGCACCGTTGGCAGCAAGGCCATCGACGACTTCGATGATCCAGTCTGCAATTTGGCGGAACTCGGCCTCGCCAAAACCACGGGTCGTGGCCGCGGGGGAGCCCAAGCGGATGCCGGAGGTCACAGTGGGCTTTTCTGGGTCGAAGGGCACGCCGTTTTTGTTGCAGGTGATGTGGGCGCGGCCCAATGCCTGTTCGGTCTCGTTGCCTTTGACGCCTTTGGGGCGCAGATCGACCAGCAACAGGTGCGTGTCGGTGCCATGTGTCACGGTATCAAGACCACCTTTGATCAGCTGATCGCTGAGGGCTTGGGCGTTTTTCACGACTTGCTTGATGTAGGTCTTGAACTCAGGCTGGAGCGCTTCGCCGAAGGCCACGGCTTTGGCTGCGATGACATGCATCAGCGGGCCGCCTTGGATGCCGGGGAAGATCGCGGAGTTGAATTTCTTGGCCAGCGCTTCGTCATTGGTCAGGATCATGCCGCCGCGCGGGCCGCGCAGTGTTTTGTGGGTTGTTGTCGTGGCAACATGCGCATGGGGGAAAGGCGAGGGGTGTTCGCCAGCTGCCACCAGACCCGCAAAGTGGGCCATGTCAACGTGCAGATAGGCACCGACCATATCGGCAATTTCGCGCATGCGCTTGAAATCGATCTGGCGCGGCACAGCAGATCCGCCGGCGATGATCATCTTGGGCTGGTGTTCTTTGGCGAGGGCCTCGACCTGATCGTAGTCAAGCAGGTTGTCTTCTTTGCGCACGCCGTACTGGATCGCGTTGAACCATTTGCCGGACTGGTTCGGCTTTGCACCGTGCGTCAGGTGGCCCCCTGCGTCCAGGGACATGCCAAGGATCGTATCGCCGGGTTGCAACAGTGCTGTGAACACGCCTTGGTTCGCTTGTGAACCGGAGTTCGGCTGAACGTTGGCATAGGCACAATCAAACAGCTGGCATGCCCGTTCAATAGCGAGGTTTTCAGCCACATCGACGAATTCGCAGCCACCGTAATAGCGACGGCCCGGATAGCCTTCGGCGTATTTGTTGGTCATCACTGACCCTTGGGCTTCCATCACGGCGGCAGAGACGATGTTTTCCGACGCGATCAATTCGATCTCGTTGCGCTGGCGGCCAAGTTCTTTTGTGATGGCACCGAAGATCTCGGGATCAGCTTGCGAAAGGGATTTGGTGAAGAAACCGGACATTGGGTTTTCCTTTGAAAAAGGGGGTGAATTGCGCGATGTCTAACCCAAAGCGCTGGCGGCGTGAAGGTCGTAATCCGCCGCAACCGCCCACATAAACGGCAAAGCTGGTAGTGGCGAAGATAATGTGGTTCTTTCGGGTCTGAATAACCCCGATTGGAAACTTGCGCCGATGAAGATCGCCTTTACCGCCAGCCGCGCCGATGTGGCCCAGACCGCTCTTGCCGTGCTGAGCGCGCGGTACGGCAACGTCCCTGCCGCGCAGGCGGATGTTATCGTGGCCTTGGGCGGCGACGGGTTCATGTTGCAGACACTGCACACCACGCAGTCGCTTGGGGTGCCGGTCTATGGCATGAACAGGGGGACCATCGGATTTTTGATGAATGAATACGCCCCCGATGATCTGGTAGAGCGGCTGAGCACAGCAGAAGAAGCGGTGATCAATCCGCTGGTCATGCAGGCCACCCATGCGGATGGCGGCACGTCAAAGGCGCTGGCCCTGAACGAGGTCGCATTGCTGCGCGAGGGTCCGCAAGCGGCAAAGCTGCGGATCAGCGTGGATGGCCGCGTACGGATGGAGGAATTGGTCTGCGATGGGGCACTGGTCGCCACCCCTGCGGGATCAACGGCCTATAATTATTCGGCGCATGGTCCGATCCTGCCGATTGGTGCGGATGTTTTGGCGCTAACGGCGATGGCCGCGTTCCGGCCCCGGCGCTGGCGCGGTGCCTTGTTGCCCAATACCGCGACCGTTCGGTTCGATGTGCTGGAACCGGAAAAGCGCCCGGTGATGGCGGACGCGGATGGCACATCTTATCGCGACGTGATTGCGGTCGAAATCAGTTCTGATCCGTCGATCAAACACCGCATCTTGTTTGACCCCGGTCACGGTTTGGAAGAACGCCTGATCAGCGAGCAGTTCAACTGAGTTCGATTTTGTGGAACCTTACGGCCCTCTGGACGTTATTCCTATGAGACGCACAAAGGACCGTTACTGGTCTTCAAGCGATCAGAAACATAGAGGAGATACGCCATGAATTGGGATACAGTCAAAGGCAACTGGAAGCAGATGACCGGCAAAATCAAAGAAGAATGGGGCGATCTGACAGACGACGATCTGACTGAAGCCGCAGGCGAACGTGACCAGCTGGTTGGCAAAATTCAGGCCAAATACGGCATCGCCAAAGAAGAAGCTGAAAAGCAGGTCGATAGTTTTCTCTCCAAGCAAAACTAAATCGATATATGATTTGGAAAAGCGGTCCTTCGGGGCCGCTTTTTTCGTTTTAGGAAGCGTTTGCGCGCGGAATGTTCAAAAGCAGGCTTGGCTGATGAAACCGTCTATTTCGGATCTTTTAGCAGGTTTGCGACGAAATTGCCGACCTCAGTTGCGCTATAAGGTGCCGCGAGGCGGGGTTGATCATCGGCCGGGGTGTGGCTTTCAAACGCATAGCGGCCACGCACTGGTTGGTGCAGATCAAACAGCAGCTGATCTGCTTGTCGGGTGATATTGATCAGGCTTAGCGCGCTTTCAAAAGGGCGTGGCCTACGGCCTGTGACCTCTCGGAACTGGTCCATTTGTGACTGGAAATTTGCCGATTGGGCCAGATGGTTTGGTTTGCCACCGTCGGGCTTGTCCATAGATAGCTTGAGCCGGCCCAGAATATGCGTCCCGAGCGCATCATGATCTTTCAAATCGACAAGATGATCGGCCAACGGCCCCTGCGGCCAAACTGCCACGATCCCGTGAAGGGCATAGGCAGTCCCCAGACCGTAGGCAGCATAGAAAGAGCAGCTTGCAATCTTGGGGGGCGGGGGCGCAAATCTATCTCTTTGGAATAGACCTGATAAAAGGTTTTTCATCTGCGCCCCGTTCTGTGTGTGGTCAAGTAACCAGACGTCTTTTGGTTACTCTTCCTTTGCATATCCGATCGTTTGTAGTGCGGATTTCAATTCGTCCAGAATGGCCGGATCGTCGATCGTGGCGGGCAGTTTGAACGGTTCCCCATCCGCAAGCTTGACCATCGTAGCGCGCAGAATTTTGCCCGACCGTGTCTTGGGCAGGCGGTCCACCACCAGCGTCATTTTATAGGCCGCAACGGGGCCGATCTGATCCCGCACCATCTGCACGCATTCGGCGGTGATCTCTGTGTGGGGGCGGTTGACGCCTTTGGACAGACAGACAAAGCCCATGGGGGCTTGGCCTTTCAGCGCATCGCTGACCCCGATGACGGCACATTCGGCAACGTCGGGGTGTGCGGCAAGAACTTCCTCCATCGCGCCTGTAGACAGGCGGTGACCGGCTACGTTGATCACGTCATCGGTGCGCGCCATGATATAAAGATAACCATCTTCGTCGATCATGCCCGCATCGCCCGTCTCGTAATAGCCGGGATAGGTGGTCAGATAGCTTTTGCGAAAACGGTCTTCGGCATTCCATAGCGTGGGCAGCGTGCCGGGGGGCAGTGGCAGTTTAATGGCGATAGATCCCAACGTGCCTGCGGGTTGCGCGTGGCCTGCTTCGTCCAAGATTTGCACATCATAGCCGGGCATGGGGACCGTTGGCGATCCGACTTTGACCGGCAACGCCTCTAGGCCCGCGGGGTTTCCCGCGATGGTAAAGCCGGTTTCGGTCTGCCACCAATGGTCATAGACGGGCACGCCCAGCTTTTCCTGCGCCCAGACAACGGTGTCTGGATCGGCGCGTTCACCGGCCAGATACAAAGCCCGCAAGCACGAGATATCGTATTTGCCGATTTCCTCGCCCTTGGGGTCTTCGCGTTTGACGGCGCGGATGGCGGTGGGCGCGGTAAAGAAGCTGCGCACGTTATGTTCTTGGATCACACGCCAGAAAGTACCCGCATCTGGGGTGCCGACGGGCTTGCCCTCGAATACAATCGTGGTGTTGCCGTGGATCAATGGGCCATAACAGATATAGCTGTGGCCCACGACCCAACCCACATCGGACGCGGCCCAGAATACATCGCCGGGATCGACGTGATAGATGTTTTTCATCGTCCAGTTCAACGCCACCAGATGGCCAGCCGTGTGCCGCACTACGCCCTTGGGCGCGCCAGTGGTGCCGGATGTATAAAGAATATACGCCGGATGGTTACCGTCGACCGGGACGCATTCGGCAGGGGTGACACCGTTTTGCGCATCGTGCCAATCCAGATCGCGCCCTTCGATCAGATCGCAGGGGGACTGGTCGCGCTGCAGGATCAGACAGAAATCGGGCTTGTGATCGGCCATCTCGATCGCGCCGTCCAGCAAGGGTTTGTATTTCACAATGCGGTTGGGTTCCAATCCGCAGGACGCAGCGATGATCGCCTTGGGGGTGCAATCATTGATCCGCACGGCCAGTTCATTGGCGGCAAATCCACCAAATACGACCGAATGGACTGCGCCGATGCGTGCGCAGGCAAGCATGGCCTCAAGGGCTTCGGGGACCATGGGCATGTAGATGATGACGCGGTCGCCCTTGCCGATGCCATTGGCGCGCAACACGCCCGCAACTGCGGCGACGCGGGTCTGTAGTTCGGCAAAGGTGATCTTGGTCTGGGTGCCTGTAATGGGGCTGTCGTGGATAATCGCAACCTGATCGGCGCGGCCATTTTCAACGTGGCGGTCGACGGCGTTGTAACAACCGTTCACCTTGGCATCGGCAAACCATTCATAAAGCCCATTGCCCTTTTCAAACAATGCTTGGGTGGGGGCTTCGACCCAGTCGATGGCGTTAGCCTGATCCAGCCAATAAGCTTCAGGATTGTCCTGCCAGCTTTTGTAAACCTCTTGGTATCCCATGTGCGGCTCCCTCCCGTGATCGCGTTTATCCGTTGGTAGGCTACAGATGCGGGGCAGGGCAAGGTTATTGGGCTGTGTCTTAAATGATCCGGAAAGAAAATTTACTGCCGGTGGCGACAAACAGTCCGAGAAATTTACAAATCGGAACAGATATTAATGTCGAATATATGCAGAGCTGTCGAATCTGGATCAGCGATAGCTTTGGGACAAGCTAGTATCACAAACACAGGCCATGCCGATACCGGCCTGCCAACAGTCCAAAAGGTTTCATGCCATGGGTGACAAGATCGCCAACAAAAAGAAAAAGGCTAAGGCCGATGCACGGCCCGCCAAAAAACCGGTCAGCGTTGCGGCGGATATCAAGCCGGTTTTCGCGCCCAAAGGGGGTAAATCCGCCCGATAGGCCACGACAGGTAAATCCGGTTTTGACGCAAACGCCGCCCCCATCAACGGGGGCGGCATTTGTCATTTCAGACTTAGCCGTATTCGGCCACAGGGGTGCCTGCGATGGCCCCGACGTTCAGCAAACCCCGCGCGGTAATGGACGGCGATACGATATGCGCGCGGTTGCCCATGCCCATCAGGATCGGCCCGACCTCAAGGCCGCCACCCTTTATTTTCAGGATGTTACGGACGCCCGACGCAGCATCGGCATGGGCGAAAACCAGCACGTTTGCAGCCCCCTCCATCCGGTTTGAGGGCAGCAGACGGTTGCGCAATTCCGCATCCAGGGCGGTGTCGATGTTCATCTCGCCCTCATAGCAAAAGTCGTGATTGCCCGCATCCAGCAGGCGCATGGCGGCGCGCAGACGTTTGCCGCTGCCTTCCCCCTGATTGCCGAACTGGCTTTGCGAACAAAGTGCAATTTTGGGTTCTATCCCGAAGCGCCGCACATGGCGGGCTGCCCCGATAGCGATTTCGGCGATCTGTTCTGGGGTCGGGTGCAAATGCACCTGCGTGTCTGCGATAAACAGCGGCCCGTCTTCAAGAATCATTAGCGACAGCGCACCATGCGGGCGCTTGCCATCGCGGCCCAAGACCTGTTCGATATAGTTCATGTGCCAGCGGAATTCACCGAAAGTCCCGCATATCAGGCTGTCCGCTTCTTCGCGGTGCACCATGACGGCCCCGATGGCGGTGGTGTTGGTGCGCATGATCGCGCGGGCAATGTCGGGCGACACACCACGACGGGCCATAAGGTTGTGATATGTTTCCCAATAATCGCGATACCGCGGATCGTTTTCGGGGTTTACCAGATCGACAGTTTCGCCAAGTTTGATGGTCAATCCAGCCTTTTCGATGCGCCGCTCGATCACCTCGGGGCGGCCGATCAGGATCGGGCGTTCGCTGGTTTCTTCGACCATGGCCTGTGCGGCGCGTAGCACGCGCTCGTCCTCTCCCTCGGCAAAGACGATGCGGCGGGGGGCGGCGCGTGCGGCCTCGAAGACAGGGCGCATCAGCATGGAGGATTTGAAAACGGAGCTATCAAGTTTATGGCGATAGGCGGCCAGATCGTCGATCGGGCGCGTGGCCACACCGGTTTCCATCGCGGCCTTAGCCACGGCTGATGAAACGACGCCAATCAGGCGCGGATCAAAGGGTTTTGGGATCAGATAATCTGCGCCAAAGGTCAGTTGTTCGCCCTGATAGGCTGCGGCGGCTTCGGCGGATGTTGTGGCACGCGCAAGGGCGGCAATGCCGTCGATACAGGCGATCTTCATCTCGTCATTGATGGTGGTCGCACCGACATCAAGTGCGCCACGGAAGATGAATGGGAAACACAATACGTTGTTGACCTGGTTGGGAAAATCCGACCGGCCTGTTGCGATGATGGCATCCGGTGCCACCGCGCGGGCAAGGTCTGGCATGATTTCGGGGGTCGGGTTGGCCAATGCAAAAATGATCGGACGGGGGGCCATTTTCTGCACCAGTTCGGGGCTTAGAACGCCGGGGCCAGACAGGCCAAGGAACAGGTCGGCGTCATTGATCACGTCATCAAGATTGCGCAGATCAGACGCTTGGGCATATTCGGATTTGATCGGGTTCATGTCGATCTCGCGGCCCTCGTAGACAAGGCCATGAATATCGCACAGCCAGACATTCTCGCGTTTGACGCCAAGTTTCAGCAGCATGTTCAGGCAGGCAATGCCCGCAGCACCGCCACCGGTCGAGACGATCTTGATGTCCTCGAATTTCTTTTTGGCCACGAACAGCGCGTTTTTCACCGCAGCCCCCACCACGATTGCAGTGCCGTGCTGGTCGTCATGAAAGACCGGAATGTTCATCCGTTCGCGGCAGATGCGTTCGACCGTAAAGCAATCGGGTGCCTTGATGTCTTCCAGATTGATCGCGCCAAAGGTGGGTTCGAGGGCGCAAACCAGATCAGCCAGCTTTTCTGGATCATTTTCGTTCAGCTCGATGTCAAAGCAGTCGATATTGGCGAATTTCTTGAACAGGACGGCCTTGCCCTCCATCACCGGTTTGGAGGCCAGCGCACCAATATTACCCAGCCCCAGCACGGCTGTGCCATTGGTGACGACACCGACCAGATTGGCACGGGTGGTGTATAGGGCGGCAGTGGACGGATCCGCCTTGATCTCGAGACAGGCCTCGGCGACGCCGGGGGAATAGGCGCGGGCCAGATCGCGGCCGTTGGCCAGTGGTTTGGTGGCCCGTATCTCGAGCTTGCCGGGTTTCGGGAATGCGTGGTAATCGAGCGCGGCTTGGCGCAGGTTCGGCGCTTCGGTCATAGGAGGCATTCCTTTGTAAGATTGGCCTGTTCTAGGGTGGCCTTTTTAGAATGGTTTAGTGCTAAACTAAATTTTCTGCCGCGCCAATATGGCATTTGACCGGATTGTTTGTTCGAAGCGGGGTATGGGGGCCAGCCCCCATCGCGGCATGCTGCGATTCCCCCGGAGTTTATCTGGCAAAATGAAGGGCGCAGGTTTTTATTCTTTTGCCATCGCAACTTTGTTCAAAGGTTTTTATAGTTTTTTTTAATTGGGGGATTTATGAGCGACGATTTACGACAAAAGGCCAGTGATGTTTGGGGCAATGCCTATGCCCCCTATTCGAATTTCAAGGTTGGCGCAGCGCTGAGGGCGCGGTCGGGCGCGATATATGTCGGGTGCAATGTTGAAAATGTGGCATATCCCGAAGGCACCTGTGCCGAGGCGGGGGCGATTGCCGCGATGGTGGCCGCGGGCGAGACCGAGATTGTCGAGGCGTATGTGATTGCGGGCAGTCCTATGCCGGTGACACCTTGTGGTGGGTGTCGGCAAAAGCTGGCCGAATTTGGCAAGGCCGATGTCAAGGTCACGATGGCCACGGTGTCTGGTGTAGAAGACGTGATGCAGCTGTCCGAGCTTTTGCCGGGGGCGTTCGGACGCGGCCATATGGAAGGGTAGATGATGAACGCCCGCACCATCCTAGCCAAGCTGCGCCACAAGCAGTCCCCAAATCGTGATGAATTGGTCTGGTTCGCCCAAGCCTTGGCCGATGGTACAGTCAGTGACGCGCAGGCCGGGGCATTTGCCATGGGTGTGTGTCATGTGGGGCTCAGTGACGTTGCCCGGGTCGCGTTGACCATGGCGATGCGCGACAGCGGGCGGGTTCTGAAATGGGATCTGAACGGGCCGGTTCTGGATAAACATTCGACGGGCGGTGTCGGCGATTGTGTTAGTCTGGTTTTGGCCCCTGCCTTGGCCGCTTGCGGTGCATATGTGCCGATGATTTCGGGCCGCGGGTTGGGCCATACAGGCGGCACGCTAGATAAAATCGAGGCCATTCCCGGTGTTAGTACGCAGTTGGACGAGGCGCAGTTTCGCCGTGTTGTTGGCAAGGTGGGATGTGCAATCGTAGGGGCAACGGCGGATGTGGCCCCGGCGGACAAGCGGCTTTATGCGGTGCGTGATGTGTCTTCAACAGTGGATAGTATGGACCTGATCACAGCGTCGATCCTGTCCAAGAAACTTGCGGCGGGTTTGCAGGGGCTGGTGCTGGATGTCAAAGTCGGCAGCGGTGCCTTTATGAAGGATTTGCCCCAAGCGCAGGCGCTGGCCAATGCGCTGACCAAAACCGCGAATGCCAGCGGATGTCGCACCACGGCGGTGATCAGCGATATGAGCCAGCCGCTTGTGCCAAGCCTTGGCAACGCGCTTGAGGTGGCAGAGGTGATGCGGGTGCTGACCGGCCAGACCAAGGGGCCAATCGTGTCGGTTTGTGCCGCTTTGGGCGGCGTTTTGCTGGCCAATGCCGGCTTGACCCATGGCGTGCAGGCCGGTGCCGATCTGATTGTCCGCGCGATCCGCGAGGGTCACGCCGCAGAGCGGTTTGGCATGATGATTGCTGCCATGGGGGGGCCGGTCAGGTTTGTGGAAGATTATAACCGGTTCTTGCCGGAGGCGACGATCATTGGCGAAGTGTCCTCGGAGGCAGCGGGATATGTGACGGCGATCGACGGCGAGGCCCTTGGGATGGCGGTCGTCGACCTTGGGGGCGGGCGCGTGGTTGAAAGCGACCAGATCAACAGCGCCGTTGGCCTGTCGGACGTGGTGCGTCTGGGGGCAAAGGTCGCCAAGGGCGCGCCGTTGGCGGTTATTCACGCTGTGCGCGCGAATGATGCAGAGCGGGCGGCCCAGACGGTTCGGCAGGCGATCAAGATTTCTGACAAACCGGTTAAGACCCCTGAGTTGATCATAGAGCGGGTGGGCTGATGGCACGGGCGTTTTTGGTGGTCATGGATTCTGTTGGCATTGGTGGTGCCGCTGATGCGGATACATTCTTTAACGGAGAGGTTCCCGACACAGGGTCCAATACGGTTGGGCATATCGCGCAGGCCTGCGCACAGGGTCTCGCAGAAGACGGTCGCTCAGGGCCATTGAACGTCCCGAATTTGGTCGCTTTGGGGCTGGGGGCGGCAGTCGAGCAGTCAAGCGGGTTGCGGATTGAAGGATTGGACGGCCCTGTGACGGGCACCTGGGGGGCCGCGTCAGAGCTGTCGCGCGGCAAGGATACGCCATCGGGTCATTGGGAATTGGCCGGACTTCCCGTGCCGTGGGACTGGCATTATTTTCCCGACGTGACCAATTCGTTTCCGCCTGAACTGGTCGCGCAGCTAGCGGCGTTTGCAGGGACAGACGGCATCTTGGGTAATTGCCATGCCCCCGGCACTGCCATCATCGAGGCTCTTGGTGCCCAGCATATCAAGACGGGCTTTCCGATATGTTATACTTCTGCGGATAGTGTGCTGCAAATCGCGGCCCATGAGGAGCATTTCGGATTGGACCGGTTGCTGGATCTCTGCGCGCGGATGGCCCCGATTGCCCATGAGATGAAGGTGGGGCGGGTGATCGCGCGGCCCTTCGTCGGGGATGAAGTGGCAGGGTTTATCCGCACCCCGAACCGACGCGATTTTGCGATTGCGCCGCCTGCACCGGTGCTGAGCAATTGGGTCCAGGATTCGGGCGGTCATGTGTATGCGGTGGGGAAAATCGGCGATATTTTTTCGATGTCCGGATTTGACGAGCTGCGCAAAGGCCCTGACAGCAAACTGATGGATGATCTTGGTGATCTGGTTGAGACCGCCAAAGACGGCAGTCTGACATTTGCGAATTTCGTTGAGTTCGACAGTTTATACGGACACCGGCGTGATGTGTCCGGCTATGCGCGCGCGCTGGAGTGGTTTGACGTTGAAATCGGCAAGCTGGTTGGCAAGTTGCGTGCGGGCGATATTATGGTTCTGACAGCGGATCATGGGAATGATCCGACGTGGGTCGGGACCGATCACACCCGCGAACAGGTGCCTGTTTTGGTGGCCGGTCTCGGGGCGGGCAAATTGGGCGCAATCGGATTTCGGGATGTGGCCACTTTGGTTGCCGGGCATTTGGGCGTCGCCGTTCCGGGGTAAGGTCGTGCCGGGGGCCGGCCCCCATCGCGGCAGGCCGCGATTCCCCCGGAGTTTATTTGGCAAAATGAAGACGGGATCCGGAGCGGAGGTTGCGGGCATGGCCATTTCGGGGCAAACCGTTGGGCAAGCAAAATGGAGAGTGCGCTTATGTCCGACTATCTGACCGTTGTGGATCACCCGCTGGTACAGCACAAACTGACCATTATGCGCGACAAGGATACGCCGACGGCGGTGTTCCGGCAGTTGCTGCGCGAGATCAGCCAGCTTTTGGCCTATGAGGTGACGCGCGGTTTGCCGATGACCACCAAGCGCATTGAGACGCCAATGCAGCCGATGGATGCCCCGACCTTGGATGGCAAGAAGCTTGCGTTGATTTCGATCCTGCGGGCGGGCAACGGGTTGCTGGACGGGGTTCTGGAACTGATCCCCTCGGCACGGGTCGGGTTTGTCGGGCTGTACCGCGATGAAAAGACCCTGCAGCCGGTAAAGTATTATTTCAAAGTACCAGAAGGTCTGGATGACCGGTTGGTCATTGCCGTGGACCCGATGTTGGCAACCGGAAATTCGTCAGTTGCGGCGATCGATATGCTGAAAGAAGCCGGGGCGACCAATATCCGGTTCTTGTGCTTGCTGGCGGCCCCTGAGGGTATCAAACGCATGCAGGAGGCGCATCCCGACGTGCCAATTGTAACGGCTGCCGTGGATGAGAAGCTGAACGAAGCAGGCTACATCGTGCCAGGATTGGGCGACGCGGGCGATCGGATGTTTGGGACGAAATAATGGCCGAAAAATGGCAGGATTGTGTCAGGGGTGCTTTACTCTGATACAGTGATGGCGCATTGTTTCCATACTATATCGTGTGGGGACGCAGATGAAATTTACTAGAATAGTTGCAGTCGCGGTCATCATGGGGTCGCTTGGGATCGGTGCTTTGCAGGCGCAAGCCTTTGACCGGCAGCCGTCAGAGTTTCCACCCCTATCCTATAAGGGCAAGCAATACGTCGACAGCAAAGGCTGTGTGTTCATCCGCGCAGGCATTGATGGCAACGTCACATGGATCCCTCGCGTTTCTCGCAAACGCGAGGGGGTCTGTGGTTTCAAGCCCACGAATGTCGGCACGGCAGTGACGACTGCCCCAAGTGCGGCAGCCGCTGCGCCTGTTCAGATCACGCTTAATTCTGCACCTACCCAAGCTGTCCCCGTCGCCAAGGTCGCCCCCCGTCCTGTCCCCAAAAAGCGCACAGCGCCCGTTGTTATGCGTCAGACCGCCCCGAAACCGGTGCGTCAGGCGGCCCCTGTTGTTGTGGCTGCACCCAAGGTTGTCGTGGCCCCGTCTGCGCCGGTGCAAGCGGCGGGCGTTTGTGCCGGTCGCTCTGCCTTGAGCCAGCGTTATTCAGGGTCGCCCAGTGCCAAACTGGCTGTCCGCTGCGGGCCGCAGGCGGCAAAGATCTTGCCATCCGGGGTATCCGCAGTGCGCGGCACCGGGGTGCGGGCGAGCACAGCAGGCCAAGCGGCTTCGGGCGTCGGACCACACACGCGGATCTTGCCTAAGCACGTGGCGCAGGCGAACGTGCATAACAATGGCAATGTGTCGGTTCCGAAGGGATATAAAACGGTCTGGACGGATGACCGTCTGAACGCAAAGCGCGCGGAACAGACATTGGCGGGCCGTGAGCAGATGTTGCTGATCTGGACAAACACAGTGCCGCGCCGGTTGATCAACCCTGCAGATGGCGCGGACATGACTGCGCAAGTGCCGCTGGTTTACCCCTATACCTCGATCCAGCAGCAACAGCGCGAGCTGGGGCAGGTGACTTTTGCAACACGCGACGGTCAGCTGGTGAAAAAGATCGTGCGCAACGCCAATGCGGCCCCGATAGCGCGCAAGCCTGTCTATTCGACGCGTTCTGCGCCCAAGGCGGCTGTTGCAGCGCCTGCCGCCAAGGCCCAAGCGACCGGCAGCACCTATGTTCAAATCGGTGTGTTCGCCGACAGCAGCAATGCGCAAAAGACGGCGCAGCGGATCGCAAAGATGGGGATGGGCGCACGGATCGGGAAATCGACCCGCAGCGGCAAGACCTATCTGTCGGTACAAGCCGGCCCCTTTGACGCGGCACGCGCGCCAAAGGCGCTGGGCAAGCTGCGCGGCGTCGGTTTCAAGGATGCCTATATCCGCTAGTGTTTTCGTTAAGTTTCAAGGTCCAATGGCCAGTCGGAGAGTATCCGGCTGGCCATTTCTTTGGCCCAGAGGGTGTATATTTCTGGGCCGGGGTGAAAGCCGTCTTGCGCCATTTGCGACGGGACAAGCGGACTGTTGAAAGGGATATGGCTGAGGCGGGCCGACATTTCAGTCAAGCGCGCCAGACCGGCGTCAAACCGTCGGGCTTGGGTCCCTAACGACCAGCGCAGCGGCTGCGGCAGTATCGGAAAATCGCCCAATGGGGGCACGCCCGAGACATAGACCCTGCGCGGTGCAAACAGCGTGTTGATCCGCGCGAACATGCGGTTTTGCTGGCGCAGCCACAGCGGGTACGGCACGGCATGGGTCACATCGTTGACGCCAAGGGCCGTCACGACGATGTCGATGGGGGCAGGGCGATGTGTCTCAAGCCACTGCAAGGCGGTGCGGGTGGTGGCACCGGTTTTGGCGACAAGCTGCCAGTCCAGCGTGAAATGATTGGCTAGAAGCACTGCCAATTGCCCGGCAAGCGCATCGTTTTGGTGATCGACACCAACCCCTGCTGCGGATGAATCGCCCAGGATCAGCAGTGACAGTTTCGGGCCAGACCCAAGACGACCTGTCCGGGGGCCAGCGGCTTCGGGCAGGCGCACCGCGTTTGCGCGCACCGACAGGCCTTGCGCCAGCAACAGCGGCGACAGGGCAAGGCGCGTGGCAAAATTCAGCATGACCTTGGGCTAGCCGCCACAGATATTCTGGACGCGCAACCAATCCGCATCCGAGATCAGCGGCGCGGTATCCTTGCCTGCCATCGGATCGCCTTCGATCAAGTCCAGCGTGGTTTCCCCTGTGATATCAAGCGCCTGCGCATAGGGGGTGCTGTGCAGGTTCTCAGCCGCGAACCGCGCGATCAACGGGGCAAGTGCTGCCCTTTGATTGCCAAGGCTCATGATATGTTCCGCATAGCTTTCAAGCGCCTCGTCCGAGACTTCGCCCGTGGTGATCAAGCGGAAATTCTCGCGCAGGCTGATGACGGCCAGCATCTCGCGCAGCGGGTCGCTGTTGGTGCGCTGCACCAGCTCGGACAGGATATAGCCGCCCGCAACGTCAGGGGATTCATAGTCTTCAAACAAGGTCTTGTTCAACACGATGATGCCGCCGGGCAGGTGCAGGCTGGCGCGGGTCATCGCAGGCAAGACCACCAGCGGCCCTGCGGACAGGCGCGTGCCAAGTTTGGCAAGCGCCACGGTGCCGCGCGGATTGGTACAGGTAAGACCCGATACCCGTTCGATCTGCCGCAGCAGGGCCGCGCCGATTGATACACGTTTGACCACGGGTACAACACGCAAGGTGTGATCCTGCAAGGCACCGGGCAGCCAGAACACGGCCAGCGCTACCACCAGCAACATGGATGTCATGACCCCTACCAGACGCAGGCGGCCGGGTTTGGGGCGGCCACGTTCAACCACGCGGCGCAGGGTTTCGATGGCGTCGATCATTTCCGCTTCGGCGTCCGAGATCTCGAGCGTTTCGGAGGGATCGCCGTCGGGGTGGAAAATTGCAGGGCGGGTTCCGGGATTGGCACGGTCCACAGCGGCCAAAGACCAATGGGTCAGCGCCTGATCCTTGAGGTCGGAAATCACGAGGGTCGCATCGCCAATGGACACGATGACTTCGCGGCGCTGAACGTCTGGGCCAGCACGCCACAGGGCCGTCGCTTCGAGGCGCGCGTATTTCTTGAGGGCCGTCATAAGGTGTGATGTACTGCCAAATTGTTTTGCCTACTTTACCATCTGTTAGCCCTTGAGCAATGGGTTGGATTGCGACAGCATCGCCCAAGCCGACGAGGGAGCCTTTTGCATGAAGATCACGCCCGCACAGCCCGCTGACGCCGCCATGATTGCCACGCTCTGGCACGAGGGCTGGCATCAGGCCCATGCCGCGATTGTGCCTGCCGCCCTGACCGCCCTGCGCACGCCCGAAGAATTCGCCACCCGCACCAGCGCGCATCTGGACCAGACCCATGTTGCATGGATCGACGGGCAGATCGTCGGGTTCTTTATGCTGGATCGCGACGAGGTCTATCAGTTCTACGTCAGCACTGCGTTTCAAGGTGCGGGCACTGCAACCCAACTGATGCACGAGGCCGAGACGGCGTTGGGCGAGGGGCCGAAATGGTTGGCCTGTTCCGTGGGCAACGACCGCGCTGCTCGGTTCTACGAGAAAACCGGCTGGGTGCGCGCGGGCGTCATTCCCTACGAGGTCGAGACCGCAGAAGGCCCGCTTGTGGTCAAAGTCTGGCGCTATGAAAAAAATGTGGTGCTGGCGTAGGCCCCAATGCTACGCGGCTTCAGACCGCAACGCATCTTATCGACGCTGCGGTCTGTGCCCCACAAATCCGGCCTTTTCAGGCTGGCGTGTTGATTGGGCGGGTGCCGACAATGTTAAGATCGTAGTCATCCAGCCCGACGTAGCGCGTGCGCGGATGATCTGTCAGCAAAACCAGTTCGTGGATCCCCATCGACGATAGAATCTGCGCGCCCAAACCGGTCTGTTTGATGGTGCGGGTACCTGTGTCTTCGCCCCGGATCAATTTGACATGGGGATCGCGGAACAGACACACAGCGCCACGACCCTCTTCGGCGATGATTTCCATTGCACGGTTCAATTCGCCTGACGTTCCGTTGCTGATGCCTAAAACATCGCTGAGCAAGGTCAACGAATGGGTGCGCACCAGAACCGGTTCGGGCGTTGTGATGTCGCCTTTGGTCAGCACCACATGTTCGATGCCTTCAGCCTGATCGGTAAAGACGCGCATCATCCATTCGCCACCAAAAGCCGAGGTTACGGTCTGGGACATGGTTTCGCGCACCAGATTATCGTGGCGGCGGCGATAGGCGATCAGATCCGAGATCGCGCCGATTTTCAGACCGTGCTTTTTGCCAAACTCGATCAGTTCGGGCAGATGTGCCATATGGCCGTCGTCTTGCATAATTTCGCAGATCACACCGGATGGCCCAAATCCGGCAAGCCGCGACACATCAACCGACGCTTCGGTGTGGCCTGCACGCACCAGAACGCCCCCGTCGCGGGCGCGCAGCGGAAACACATGCCCCGGTGACGCAAGGTCCTGGGGGCCTTTGTTGGGGTTAATCGCATCCGCTACGGTCTTGGCGCGGTCATAGGCGGAAATGCCTGTGGTGATGCCTTCGCGCGCCTCGATCGACACAGTAAAGGCCGTTTCATGGCGCATCGAATTGGCACGGGCCATCTGGGGCAGGTCAAGCGCCGCGATCCGGTCAGAGGTCAGCGTCAGGCAGATCAGGCCGCGCCCGTAGGTGGCCATGAAATTCACCGCTTCGGGCGTGCATTTTTCAGCCGGAATATAAAGATCACCTTCGTTTTCGCGGTCTTCATGATCGACCAGAATGACCATACGGCCATTACGGGCCTCTTCGATGATGTCTTCGATCGGCGAAATAGCATGACGCAGACTGTTCTCTACTGCGCCTGGCACATCATGGGTGCCGGATTTATCTACAGGTTTAATCATCTGCCTCTTTCCTTTGGCTGCGTTTGCCGCAGCGTCGGACCCGCGCGGTTCAATAAAGCGTTTCACCCTTACGAAAGTTTCGCAGGACTTTCCATGCGATATAAGCGCATGTTGGTTTGTGGCAACCTGCGCCTTGGCGGGGTAAAAACCGCTTCGGCACACCGGTTTATGTCGCCTTCCTAAAGGGTTGCCGCCAATTTACGCAGTTCGAACTTCTGGATTTTCCCGGTCGAGGTCTTTGGCAACTCCTGAAACACTACTTTCTTGGGGGCCTTGAACCCGGCCAATGTCTCGCGGGTGAAGGCGATCATTGCGGCCTCATTGCCTGTCAGCCCCGGCTTCAGTTCCACAAAGGCACAAGGGACCTCGCCCCATTTCTCATCCGGTTTGGCGACGACGGCAGCAAGGTTTACATCCGGATGGCCCATCAACACGCCTTCAACCTCGACCGACGAGATGTTTTCGCCGCCCGAGATGATGATGTCTTTGGCGCGGTCGGCGATCTGCATATAGCCGTCGGGATGCTGGATCGCCAAATCGCCCGAATGGAAATAGCCACCCTCGAATGCTTCTGCTGTGGCCTTTGGGTTCTTGAAATAGCCTTTCATCACCGAATTGCCGCGGATCATGATCTCGCCTTGGGTTGCGCCGTCCATCGGGACCTGCATCATGTCGGCGTCCAGAACGGTGATGTCTTCCATCATCGGCATGGCCACACCCTGGCGCGCCTTGATTGCGGCGCGGTCAGCCCCTTGCAAGCTGTCCCAGTCGCTGGTCCACAGGCATTCCGTGACATGGCCATAGGTTTCGGTGAGCCCGTAGACCTGTGTGACGTTGAACCCTAGTGCCTCGATTTTTGACAGGGTCGCGGGGGCCGGTGGGGCCCCTGCGGTAAAGACTTCGACCTGATGGTCAAAGCTGCGGCGTTCGGTTTCCGAGGCATTTACCATCATGTTCAACACAATCGGTGCCCCGCCAAAATGGGTCACCCCTTCGTCTGCAATCGCGTTGTAGATTGCGGCGGCGGTGATATCGCGACAACACACCAACGTCCCGCCAAGCAGTGGCATCATCCATGTGTGGTTCCAGCCGTTGCAGTGAAACAGCGGTACGATTTGCATGAATACGGGACGCAGCACCATGCGCCAGCTGATCACTGTCCCCATCGTCATCAGATAGGCCCCGCGGTGGTGATAAACCACGCCTTTGGGACGCCCCGTTGTGCCCGAGGTATAGTTCAGCGCAAGGCTTTCCCATTCGTCCTGTGGCATGATCCAGGCAAAGTCAGGGTCGCCTGTGGCCAGCAGGTCGTCATATACCATATGCCGCCCTGTCGCAGGAAAACCGGCGTCGGGGTCAGGGACTTCGATGATCCGGGGCGGTGTGGCCAATGCGGCGCAAGCGGCCTCGACCATGTCAAGGAACTGGGTATCGGCCAGCACGACCTTCGCTTCGCCGTGGTCCAGAATATAGGCGACCGTATCGACATCAAGGCGTGTGTTGATGGTGTTCAGCACCGCACCGCAGGCGGGCACGCCGAAATGCGCCTCGGCCTGTGCGGGGATGTTTGGCAATACCGTCGCGACAACCTCGCCCGGGGCGACACCCATCGCGTTTAGGGCGGCGGCCAGCCTGCTGCACCGCGCGTGGTACTGCGCATAACTGATCCGATGCGCGCCATAGGACACGGCCAAAACGTCGGGGAATACTTTGGCGGCACGTTGCAGATGCGACAGGGGGCTAAGCGGCACATGGTTTGCGCGGCATTTCTCAAGCCCTTCTTCGTTTGACATCCATCCCATAGCGTTTCCTTTTTCGTTAAGAATCTTTTTTAGCTAGAGTATTGCCCTGCGTTGTTGAAGTTGAAAGGAATAAACAAACCAATGCCAAGGAACATCCAGTGACACAGATGGCGGAACGACCCGGAATGGCCGCGCTTTGTGTGTTGGCGGGGATGGCATGTCTGGGGCTGACCGATAATTTCGTCCCGTTTCTGACGGATCGCGGATCACTGTGGCAGTTTCACATGGTGCGCGGGATCATGGCGCTGGCGTTGATGGCCGCGATTGTGGCGATAGGTTTCGGCCGCCTGACGCCCCGCCGCATTGGCGCTGTGCTGGGGCGCAGTGTGTTTACGTCGGGTGCGATGCTGATTTATTTCGGTTGCCTTGCAGTGCTGCCCATCGGGGTGGTCGTCGCGGGGTTGTTCACGTCACCGCTGTTTGTGCTGCTGATTGGCGTGGTTTTTCAGGGCAAAAGGGTCGGCGTGACGCGGATTGCTGCCGTCGTGACGGGGTTTATCGGCGCGCTGTTGGTGATCCGGCCTGATCCTGCCGCCCTTGATTTGGTGGCGTTTTTGCCAATTATGGCGGCGGTGCTTTATGCGATCGGGGCTGTGGCCACCCGCGCTTGGTGCGAGGGGGAAAGTACGATGACCCTGACGGCGGGGTTTTTTGCGATGCTGACGCTGTTCGGAGCAATTGGCCTCTTGATACTGCCTGCCGGTGGGCCGCTGGGCCCCGAGGGCTTTGTTCTGCGTGGCTGGGTGCCGCTTGACGGCGGGCTGATCTTTTGGACAGCGATACAAGCAATTGGATCGCTGGTGGGAATCGCGCTGATATTTCGCGGGTATCAGTTGGGTGATGCGGGGCAGGTCGCGGTGTTTGAATATTCGCTGCTGGTTTTCGCCAGCTTTTGGGCGTGGGTGTTGTGGGGGCAAATGATCACGGGTACCGCGCTGGTCGGGATGGCCCTGATCGCGGGGGCGGGGATGATCATCGCCCTGCGCTCGGACGCGCCGTTGCCGTTGCGCGGCCCAAGAATACCAGAGTGAGGGGGCGGAAATGATCATAAGCAAGGGGCGCGACTATATCTTTGTCCATATCCCCAAAACCGGCGGCACGTCGCTGGCGCTGGCGCTGGAAGACCGCGCAATGAAAGATGACATGATGCTGGGTGACACGCCAAAAGCGCGGAACCGTCGCAAGCGCCTGAAGGATGTGCCGTCCGCCGGGCGACTATGGAAACATTCGACCTTGGCAGACATCGAAGGGCTAGTGACCCGCGACGAGATCGCCAAGATGTTCACCTTTGCGTTGGTGCGCAATCCGTGGGACCGCATCGTCAGCTACTACCACTGGCTGCGCAGCCAAAGTTTCGATCATCCGGTTGTGGCCCTTGCCGGACAGACTGACTTTGCCGGTTTTTTGGAAACGCCGTCTGTGCAAAGAAGCCTGCAGCAGTCGCCATATGCCTCTTATATGCGCGATGGCGCAGGGCTGGATCAAAGCAACCTGTTCATCCGGCTAGAGCATTTCGCACAGGATGCCGTGCCCTTGTTTGACCATTTAGGGTTCGAGTTGAAGTTGCCGCACGAAAATGTCTCTGACCGGGCGCGCGACTATCGACCTTTCTATACGCCAACGCTGCGCAAACTGGTCGATGTGGCCTGCGCCGACGACATCGCGCGCTTTGGCTATCGCTTCGATTCTGCATCTTAATTTTCGCACAGTCATTAACCAGAGGTAGCGAAACTGTAGCGGGTTTTGCTTCAATCCACGCGCGTTCGCCGTGATTGCCCCGAGATCTTTGATCAATGCCCCAAAGATACCGTTTTTTTGGCAATCTTGGGCCACTCGAATCGCGCCTTATTAACCAAGTAGTTGAGGTGCTGTTGTGAACAGTGGTGGCCATGGGGATGGAACATAGTGTTTGGTTGGACATTTAAGACGAAGAAAATGAATTATCGGACGACTGAATTATCAGGCGCTTTCGATGGCGGCCTCGAGGTCGCATCGCACGGGTTGATGTCCGGCACGCGGGTTGCATCCATGATGGGCTGGCGCGGCGTTGAATCGCTGGCAAAGGGCGACATGGTTCTGACCTTCGACAACGGCATGAAAGAAATCACGGACATCCGCAGGGTCACCATCTGCCTTGATGCAGCCCAGACACAGCCAGCCTTGTGGCCGGTCATTGTGCCTGCCGATGCTTTGGGCAACAAAGAACAGTTGACCTTGCTGCCGGATCAAGGTGTGATGCTGGAATGCGAAGCGGCAAGCGATCTTTACGGCGACCCGTTTGCCGTTGTCGTGGTTCAAGCGTTGGAAAACGTGAATGGTATCCACCGCGCCCCACCGAAATCCCGAATTGAACTGATCTCGATCTCGTTCAAGGAAGATCAGGTGATCTATGCCGAAGGCGGTGCGCTGATCTTGTGCCCCTCGACCACCACGACGCTGGACCGCATGATTGAGGGCAACGTTTCGCAATACGAAGTTTTGGGGGCGAAGGAGGCGGAGCAGTTGGTGGAATGCTTCGAGCTTGAAAGCCAAAGCGCGGCGGAAACCGGCTATCCTATGATGGCATCTGCTGGCTGAACAGCTGGCTTTGCGCGCCAAAGCGCTAATTACTAATCCCCACCCTTGACCGGGTCCTGATGCCACGCCGCCTTCTTGGGGTCTGTGGTCATCAAGCGGTGGCCGTATGACCACCCCGTCGCCCCTAATCGACCGTGCCGGAGCAGCGCGATATATATTCGATGCGGGATGGTCAAACGGCCAGCAGTCTCCCGCTGGCCGTAAGATGTTCTTTAGCGATGCAGCGGCTTACGCGGCTTTGGCATCCGGTCCAAACCGACCATAGAACGTCTGCCCCTTGTCCGCCATTTCACGCAGCAGATCAGGACATTTGAACCGGTCGCCAAACTGCTCGGTCAACTGGTCACAGCGTTCGGCCGCATAGGGTGCACCTAGGATATCAAGCCAGCTGAACGGACCACCGGACCAAGGCGCAAAACCCCAGCCCAGAATCGCGCCCACGTCACCTTCGCGGATGTCTTCCAACACGCCTTCTTCCAGTGCGCGCACGGCTTCAAGCACCTGAACGAACATCAGACGGTCCTGCACATCGCGCAGATCGGGTTGTTCATCGGCCAGTGGGAACTTGTCGTGCATGCCTTTCCAATAGCCTTGGCGCTTGCCCTTTTCGTCATAGTCAAAGAAACCAGCGTTGGCTTTGCGACCCAGACGGCCCAGATCTTCCATCCAGAAAATCAGATCATCCGCTTGACTTGCAGGATAGGCGTTGCCCATTGCGGCCTTGGTCGCGCGAGCAATCTTGGCCCCCAGATCAATGGATGTTTCGTCGGTCAATTGTACGGGACCCACAGGGAAACCCAGCAATTGTGCTGCGTGATCAACCAGTTGTGGTGCAACGCCTTCGGTGATCATCCGCGCGCCTTCATTGGCATAAGGGATGATGCAGCGGTTGGCATAGAAGAACCGCGCGTCATTGACCACGATGGGTGTCTTGCGGATTTGGCGCACGTAATCCAGCGATTTGGCCACGGCACGATCACCGGTTTCCTTGCCTTTGATGATCTCGACCAGCAGCATCTTTTCGACGGGCGAAAAGAAGTGAATGCCGATGAATTGATCTGGACGTGAAGACGCCTTGGCCAATTCGGTGATCGGCAAGGTCGAGGTGTTGGAGGCAAAGATGCAATCGTCGGGGATAACGGCTTCGACCTTCTTGGTCATCTCGGCTTTCACCTTAGGGTCCTCAAAGACCGCCTCGATGATTAGATCGCAGCCTTTCAACGCGTCCAGATCGGTGGTCGCGGTGATCAGGTTCAACGCGGCCTGCTTCTTCTCTTCAGTGGACTTGCGGCGCGCGATGCCCTTGTCAAAGAAGCTGGCAGAATAGGCTTTGCCCTTGTCCGCGGCTTCTTGGGTCTGGTCGATCAGCACAACTTCGATACCGGCCTGAACCGACACCAGCGTGATGCCCGCACCCATCATGCCCGCGCCCAATACGCCCAGCTTTTTGACGCGCTGGTCGGGCACACCTTCGGGGCGCACAGCGCCTTTTTCCAAGGCTTCCTTGTTCAGGAACAGCGACCGGATCATCGCCGAGGACGACGGGTTCATCAGGATGTTGGTGAACCAGCGCGCCTCGATTTTCAGCGCTGTATCGAAAGGCACAAGGGCCCCTTCATAGACGGCGCTCAACAGCGCTTTGGCCGCAGGGAACGCGCCTTGGGTCTTGCCGTTGACCATCGCGTTGGCCCCGACAAAGGTCATGAAACCCGCAGGGTGATAGGGCGCGCCGCCGGGCATTTTATATCCCTTGGCATCCCACGGTTTCAGGATATCGGCATCTTTGGCATTCAAAACCCATTCTTTCGCGGCGGCGACCGGATCGGCAACAACCTCGTCGATCAGGCCCGCAGATTTCGCGGCAGCAGGGGCAACCATCTTGCCCTCAAGCAGGAACGGCGAAGCCCCCATCGCGCCCAGCTTGCGCGTCAGACGGGTTGTGCCGCCCGCGCCGGGGAAGATGCCAACCAGAATTTCGGGCAGACCGATGCGTGCCTTGGGGTTGTCCGCGACGAAAATGCGGTGCGTGGCCAGTGGCAGTTCCAGACCAATTCCAGCAGCAGTGCCGGGCAGGGCCGACGCAATCGGCTTGCCGCCCTTGTTGGTCTTGGCGTCCATGCCAGCGCGTTCAATCTTGCGAAGCAGGGCGTGCATTTGCATCGTGCCCTCGAACAGCCCCTTGGCTGGATCATCGCCGGCGTCTTCTTTCATCTTGGCAAGCAGGTTTAGGTCCATGCCGCCTGCGAACGATCCGTCCTTGCCGGATGTGATAACAGCACCCTTGATGCTGTCATCGGACAAAACAGTGTCGATGATGGCGTCCAATTCGGACAACCCTTCAATGGACATGACGTTCATGGATTTACCGGGGACGTCCCAGGTGATGATGGCGACGCCGTCAGCGTCTGTCTTCATTGTAAAATCGGTCATTTCTTTCTCCCTAATCTGGAGTGTGTTACGAGCGCTGAGGCGTGTAATCAGCAAATTTCTCAAGCAGCGATCTGATCAATTCGATCGTGGCTTTCGGGCCATCCTGGCAATCTTCGTCGCTCAGCAGGATGCGCTTTGAGTTGTTGAAACTCTCGCGATCAAAACTGTCGCTTGGATCATTGCGGTGCTTAAAGAACAGCGGCGGGGCATCTTGGTACAAGCGTACATACGCACCGCCCCGCTCGACTTTGACCTTGAGATCCTTGAGGCCCTTCTTGGGGGCCAGTTCGGCGATGGCAAGAAAGGGATGTGGTTGATCGGTCATTATACACGCTCGATTATTGTGGCGGCACCCATGCCGGATGCGATGCACAGCGTGGCCATGCCGACTTCCTTATCGGACCGCTCAAGCTCGTCCAGCAGCGTGCCGATGATCATGGCACCGGTCGCACCCAAGGGGTGACCCATCGCGATGGACCCGCCGTTGACGTTGACCTTACTGTCGTCCACATCAAACGCCTGCATGAAACGCATGACCACGGCGGCAAAGGCTTCGTTGACTTCGAACAGGTCGATGTCGCCGATCTTCATGCCGTTGTCGGCCAAAATCTTTTCGGTCACGGGCACGGGGCCGGTCAGCATGATCGTCGGATCGGTGCCGATCTTGGCGGTCGCACGGATGCGGGCACGAGGTTTGAGGCCGTATTTTTCGCCGAATTCCTTGTTGCCGATCAGCACAGCCGCGGCACCGTCAACGATACCGGAGGAGTTGCCTGCGTGGTGGATGTGGTTGATTTTCTCAAGATGTGGGTACTTCATCAGCGCGATCTTGTCGAAACCGGGCATGACCTCGCCCATCTGCTGGAACGCAGGGTTCAACGCACCAAGCGACTGCATGTCGGTTTGGGGGCGCATGTATTCGTCATGGCTGAGGATCGACAAACCGTTCTGATCCTTGATGTCGATGACGGATTTGGCAAAGCGGCCTTCGTCCCATGCCATTTTCGCGCGCTGCTGGGATTTGACGGCCAACTGGTCGGCTTCTTCGCGGGTAAAGCCATATTCGGTGGCGATAATGTCCGCTGAAATACCCTGCGGCACAAAATATTTTTCCATCGCCAACGTCGGATCGACCGCAATTGCGGCACCGTCACTGCCCATTGCAACGCGGCCCATCATTTCAACGCCACCTGCGATATAGGCCATGCCCGCGCCACCTTTGACCTGGTTTGCGGCCAGGTTCACAGCTTCCATGCCAGAGGCGCAGAAACGGTTGATCGCAAGGCCCGGGATGCGTTCATCCAGATCAGACGCCAACACGGCAGAGCGCGCAAGGCAGCCGCCCTGTTCCATGACTTGCGTCACGTTGCCCCAGATTACGTCCTCGACGGCGTGGCCTTCGAGGTTGTTGCGTTCTTTGAGTGCATTCAGCGTCAGCGCGGAAAGGCGCAAGGATGTCAGTTCGTGCAGCGCGCCGTCTTTGCGGCCCTTGCCGCGCGGGGTGCGCAATGCGTCATAGATATATGCTTCGGTCATGTGGTGTCTCCCTTAAATTCAGGCGCGGTCAGCGGGGCTGCCGGGCATCAGGTCATACGGGGCTTTCCAGCCCGGTGTGTCGCTTAGACGCGTCAACCACGCGTCGATATGGGGCCAATCCTTGCGGTTGAAACCAAAAGGTTCGGGGTAATAAAGATAGCCGCAGCAGCTAAGATCGGCGTTGGTGATCCCGTCGCCCACGATCCAGTCGCGGCCACTCAGGTGATCGTTCAGCACGGCATAAGCCGCCGAAAGACGCCCTTGCATGAAGCCGATAACTTCTTGCGGGCGTTTATCTTCGGGCAGGAAATTCATCAAAAACCGGGTCATCCCCGCATTCGAGCTGAGCTTGTGATTGTCCCAAAGCACCCAACGCAAAACCTCGCGGCGCTCGGTTGCATCCTTGCCGCCAAACTTGCCAGATTTTTCCGAGACATAGTCTTGGATCACGCCGGACTGGGTCAGGCGAAGGTCACCATCAATCATAACAGGCGCTTCGCCCATGGCGTTCACGTCGGCTCGATATTCAGCTGAGCGGGTCTGTCCGCCGAAAAAGTCGACCTTGACCGGCTCCCACTCAAGACCTGAAAGTTGCAAGGCAAGTGCTGCCTTATAGGCGTTCCCGCTTTCGCCGAAGCAATAT
>NZ_JBFEKM010000025.1:0-30843 GCF_041552635.1 Sulfitobacter sp. | reverse complement strand
GGGTCAAAAAACGCATCGCCCTTGACCCAACGTGTGGGCAGCACAGGTTTTTCCCACAAATGCGACCCCGCAACACAGCGCAGCGTGGCGTCGGTCACCGGATCAAGCGGGGACCAGAAGCTGACGTTCTGACGCCCTTCCACGAAATAATACGGTCCGTCCTGATGCCACGGCGTCGCCATCGACGTGCCGGGTTCCTTGACCAACACATGATCATGAAACAGCTGTACCGTTTTGCTTTGCATCAAATCGGCAGCGACCCGAGCGGCGGGTGACCCGTGGATCACATCACCAAATTCCGCAATACGGTCCCAATTGCAGTAATCGTCGAAAAACCGGCCCGTCTCGCCTGCTTTGTCGTTGTTGGACGCATAGGGGCCGGGGTTTTCCATGTTGCGCGCGACGCCCGCGCGCAAGGGGTCAACATGATCGGCGAATAGCCCCTTTATCAGCACAACGCCGTCACGTTGGTAGCTGTCGATATGGTCTTGGGTGATTAGGGGATGCATGGGCACGCTCAAAGCTTGGAAATTTTTCTCAGCCTAAGCAGCAAGATCGCGGCGGTCCAGCAGTTTAGCTTTTCCGGCGCAAACGAATAACCACGTCCACGGACGCGATTTCGGCCCCTTCGGGCGCGTCGGGCAATTGCGCGATCACCAACTGGTCCGACGGCGCATCGGTCAAACGCGCTTCATCCTCCCAAAAGAAATGCGGGTGGTCGTGCGTGTTGGTGTCGAAATAGCTTTTGGACCCGTCAACGGTGACCTCTTGCATCAGACCGGCGTCACAAAAAGCGCGCAATGTGTTATATACGGTGGCCAGTGACACCGCTTCGCCCTGCCCTTTTGCCGCGTCAAACAGGCTTTCTGCGGTGACATGGCGATGCTGCCCGTCCCCCACCAAAAGCTGTGCAAGGGTCATGCGTTGGCGCGTCGGACGCAGACCCGCCTTGGAAAGCCACTTGGAACTGATCTGTTGCATCGCTTGGGTCATCACACACTCTTTGTCTGCCGTTAGGGTATATAAAGCGTAAACCGCACCGTTTTCAATTGAAAACCCAGAACCTGGCACCTTGCCAGCACCCTTGCAGGAATGGCTGGCACAATGCTAGACCACAAACGACCTTGAACACAGCGAGCAGGAGCCGCGAACATATGGCCGATTATCCTACCAGTTTCGACAAAGAAGCTTTGTTGCAATGCGCCGCAGGCGAGCTTTTTGGCCCCGGCAATGCACAACTGCCCGCCCCGCCGATGCTGATGATGGACCGGATCACCGACGTTTCCGCAGATGGCGGTGCCCATGGTAAAGGCCATATCGTAGCTGAATTCGACATCACCCCCGACTTGTGGTTCTTTGACTGTCACTTTCCCGGCAACCCGATCATGCCCGGCTGTCTGGGCCTTGATGGCTTGTGGCAGCTGACCGGCTTTAACCTTGGCTGGCGCGGCTGGCAGGGGCGCGGCTATGCGTTGGGCGTGGGCGAGGTCAAATTGACCGGCATGGTGCGCCCCGACCGCAAGATGCTGACCTACAAGATCGACTTTACCAAAGCGATCCAGACCCGTCGCCTGACCATGGGTGTCGCGGATGGCATCGTCGAAGCAGACGGTGAAGTCATCTATATCGTAAAAGACATGAAGGTCGCCCTGTCAGAAAGCTGACCCGACAGATGACTTGATTTGTCGCCCCATTGGCGGCAAACGGAGGAGGAAAGCGCCGCCTTGCCATAGTAGTGGCCGGGTGGCGGCTGAAACAGGGCGAAAAGCCCAACAAGATCAAGGGAGTGCGCCATGCGTCGCGTCGTCGTAACAGGGTTGGGGATTGTCTCATCCATCGGAAACAACGCTGAAGAAGTGCTTGCATCGCTCAAGGACGGAACCAGTGGCATCGTCGCCAGCCCCGAAATGACCGAACACGGCTTTCGCAGCCGCGTCGCAGGGACGCTGAAAATCGACGTGGCCGATCACATCGACAAACGCGCGCTGCGCTTTATGGGGGGCGGTGCCGCCTATGCCTATATCGCGATGGCCCAGGCGATTGCCGACGCTGGCCTAACCGAAGACCAGATCAGCAACCCGCGCACCGGCCTTGTGGCTGGGTCCGGCGGGCCGTCGACTTCGGCGCTGTTTACAGCCCATAACGTGGTGCGTGACACAGGTGCGACCAAACGGATCGGGCCATTTGCGGTGCCTAAATGCATGTCCTCGACCGTCAGTGCCAACCTGAGCACGGCGTTCAAGATCAAGGGCATCAACTATTCCATCACCAGCGCTTGTTCCACATCCCTGCACTGCATCGGCAACGCAGCCGAACAGATCATGATGGGCAAGCAAGACGTGATGTTCGCTGGCGGCGGCGAGGAACTGGATTGGACATTGTCCTGCCTGTTCGACGCCATGGGCGCGATGAGCAGCAAGTATAACGACGCCCCCGAAACCGCGAGCCGTGCATTTGACGCCAACCGCGACGGGTTCGTCATCTCGGGCGGCGGCGGCATGCTGGTGCTTGAGGATCTGGAACACGCCCAAGCCCGCGGTGCAACGATCTATGCCGAAGTGACCGGATATGCGGCCACATCCGACGGCCACGACATGGTGGCCCCATCCGGCGAAGGCGGCGAACGCGCCATGCGTCTGGCCCTGCAATCCCTGCCCGAAGGCCGCAAGGTCGGCTATATCAACGCGCATGGCACATCGACCCCCGTGGGCGATGTCGGCGAGATCGAAGCCGTCCGCCGCGTTTTTGGCCAAGGGACAACGCCGCCGGTCAGTTCAACCAAATCCATGACAGGCCACGCCCAAGGAGCCGCTGGTGCCCTTGAGGCTGTGTTCTGCTTGCTGATGCTCAAGCATGATTTTATCGCCAAATCCATTAATGTGGTCGATCTCGACCCCAAGCTGGATCCTGCTGAAATCGCGCTGGAGCGTGTCGATAACGCAGGGCTGGATTCCGTCATGACCAATTCATTCGGATTTGGCGGCACCAACGGGTCGATGATCCTTTCCAAGTTTAAAGAGTAAGGACAGCACATGTCAGATCTGCTTAAGGGAAAACGCGGCCTTATCATGGGTGTTGCGAACGAACGCTCAATCGCGTGGGGCATTGCCAAGGCAATGGCCGAGGCGGGGGCCGAACTGGCATTCACCTATCAGGGCGACGCCTTTGGTACGCGCTTGAAACCGCTGGCCGAAAGCGTCGGGTCGGATTTCATGGTCGATGTGGATGTGACCGATGATGCGTCTTTGGATGCTGCATTTGACCAGCTGGGCGCGCGCTGGCCCACGATTGATTTCGTGGTCCACGCGATTGCGTTTTCGGACAAGTCCGAACTGACGGGCCGTTTTCTGAACACCAGCCGCGCTAACTTCAAACACTCGCTGGATATCTCGACCTATTCTTTCATCGATGTTGCCCGCCGCGCGCACCCGTTGATGGTTGAAAACGGTGGCACCCTGATGACGCTGACCTATCAGGGATCAAACCGCGTTGTGCCGAATTACAACGTCATGGGCGTCGCCAAGGCGGCGCTTGAATCCGCCACGCGCTATCTGGCAAATGATCTTGGCCCCGATGGCATTCGCGTCAACGCGATCAGCCCCGGCCCGATGAAGACCCTTGCGGGTGCTGCCATTGGCGGCGCGCGCAAGACCTACAAGCACACCGACCAGAACGCCCCCTTGCGATCCAATGCAACTTTGGAAGCGGTCGGAGGCACGGCAGTCTATCTGGCGTCAGACGCGGGGGCCTGCACCACAGGCGAGATTATTCGCGTTGATGGAGGGTTTCACGTTTTAGGGATGCCGCAAGCCGAGCATTTGTGATTGCCTGATGGACCGGGGCGCTGCCCCGGACCCCGGGATATTTAAAAGCCAGAGAATGAAGGGGGTCTAGCGCAGCGGTGGAGTTTGGTAGAACCAGACTTTCATGCCGCCATGTGCGATTGCCGGGCCTTGAGGTTTCCAAGGCAAACCGGTCGCCTTGGCGAGCGGTGGCTCTGACGTGACAAGGCCGACGCGCCAGCCTTTGAAGCGGGTCAACAGCGTTTGCCCCAAAGTACCGTAAAGCGGATAGAGCAGTTTTTTATTTCCGATGCGGCCGCCGTATGGCGGGTTCACGATGACAAGGCCGGGCGGGCCATCGGGCGGGGTAAGTTCGCCTGCGGCGTGGTTTTCGAAATGCACTGCGTCTGCGACCCCTGCCCGATCGGCGTTGGCTGTGCTCATCCGGACGGCACCTGCATCGCGGTCGGAACCGTAAAACCGAAGATCGGTTGTGTGTGGTGGTTTGGCGCGCATTTCCCCCCACGCCTGCGCATCAAAACTGGCGAGGCTTTCGAATGCAAAGCTGCGCGAGCGGCCGGGGTTCAGGCCCATGGCGATCTCTGCTGCCTCGATCACGAAAGTGCCGGACCCACACATGGGGTCAACGACCGTTTCAGCGCCCACATAGCCCGCCTGTCGCAGCAACAACGATGCCAGCGTTTCGCGCATGGGTGCTTTGCCGACGGCCTCTTTGTGACCGCGTTTGTGCAGGGATTCGCCAGAGGTATCGAGGCTTATCGTTACCACGTTATCGTCGATCCGAACCTTCAGCACCAACGCGGCCTCGGGCGATATCGTCGCCCCAAGGCTTTCGCGCAGGGCGGTTTCAATCCGCTGCGTGGCGGCACCGGCATGGTAGATTTTGGATGCCTTTGTGGTGACCTGGACCCGCAAGGGCACATCAGCGCGCAAGACCTCTGCCCATGGAAATTTGCGGGCGCGTTTATCAAGTTGCGCCAGATGGAACGCCATAAAGGACCCGATCCGCGCCAGCACCCGAGACGCGCCGCGCAGTTCAAGATTGGCGCGCCAGACCTCGGGCCAGCCGCCTTGCACCGTAACACCGCCGGGCGACAAAGTTGGATTGGTAAAGCCCTTTTCGATGACTTCGGCCAAAAGCATGTCTTCTAGACCCGGGGTCGCGACAAGGAATATATCAAAGCTGGTATCTGTGTTCATAGACGCTGCATACTGTGCCGCGTCGCGCTATTCGAGCGGTTTCTTTTGAACCATGGGCCTTTGGGCCGTCACCGGAGTTTTCGAAAACTCCGGTCCGGGAAATTCGAATTTTCCGTAGGCCAGTGCAGGAAACCCCGCACTGGCCTTGATCATCAGGCGATTTTCATCAGCTCGATGTCGAATTGCAGGTCCTTACCCGCCAGCGGGTGGTTTGCATCCAGCGTCACAGTTGCGTCGTCCACTTCGACCACCATAACAGGCATCGCTTGGCCGTCGGGTGTCTGCATCTGCAACTGGGTACCGACCTCAAGCGGGATATCAGCGGGGATACCTTCGCGTGGCACGGCCTGACGCATTTCAGGGTTCAACGGGCCATAGGCATCTTCGCTGCCGATCTTGACGACTTTCTTGTCGCCTACTTCCATACCAGGCAGTGCCACATCAAGGCCGGGGATGATCTGGCCGGATCCGACCACAAACTCCAACGGTTCGCGCCCCTCTGAGCTGTCAAAGGTGCTGCCGTCCAGCAATGTGCCAGTATAATGGATTGCAACGGTATCGCCGGATTTAACCTGCGTCATAAAAATCTCCAGTATGTTCGGGAATAAATGAAAGAGGCCACGTGTCTGCGCGGGTGCTCCAAGGTTCGGGGCACAGTGTTTCAAGCCAGAACGCTGGCGTAAACCCCCGTCTTGCAAGTTTTTCGGCCTTTTCTGTCGTCGCGGCCCGTGACAATCTGTTCCCGACAACCACCGGGAGGGTTCCATGCCAATCACCACCTGCGTCTTTGACGCCTATGGTACATTATTCGATGTGGCCGCCGCCGCACGCCAAGCGGCAAGCGAACCGGAATTCGCTGCCCTCAAGGACAGCTGGCCCCAAGTCGCAGAGCATTGGCGTCAAAAACAGCTTGGCTATTCGTGGCTGCGCGCTGTCACGGGCGCGCATACCGATTTCTGGGAGGTCACCCAGAATGCCCTCGATTGGGCCCTCGAGAAAACCAGCCATGATGGCAACCCTGCCCTGCGCGCCCGCCTGTTGGCGCTTTATTGGGAATTGCAGGCATTCCCCGAGGTGCCCGCCATGCTGCGCACCCTGAAAGACGCGGGGTTAAATACGGCGATTTTGTCGAATGGGTCACCCCAGATGCTTGACGGTGCCGTTAAATCCGCCGGTATCGGCGATGTGTTGGATGCGCTTTTATCGGTTGAAAGCGTCGGAGTCTTCAAGCCCGATGCAAAGGTGTATGATCTGGTCGGGCAGCATTTCGGCTGCGCCAAGGCTGACGTTTTGTTTGTGTCATCCAATGGCTGGGATGCCGCTGCAGCCACTGGATATGGTTTTGAAACCGCTTGGGTGAACCGCAGCGCTGAACCGGTAGACCGACTCCCATGGACACCCGTCCACACTCTGAAAGAGTTAACCGAAATCCCGCAATTGGCAGGTGCCTGATGCCTCATTTCACATCCTCCGACGGGCTGAAACTGTATTATACTGACGAAGGTGCGGGTCTGCCGATCCTTTGCCTTGCTGGCCTCACACGCACAACCGCCGACTTTGACTATGTCACGCCACATCTGGCGGGCAACCGGTTGATCAAGATGGATTACCGCGGACGCGGGCAATCGGATTTCGACCCCGACTGGTCGCATTATTCACCGCCCGTTGAATGTCGTGACGCGCTGGAGTTGCTGGCGCATCTAGGCTTGGACAAGGTCGCAATCCTTGGCACGTCGCGCGGCGGGCTGAATGCGATGGGGCTGGCCATGGGGGCCAAAGACCGTCTGTTGGGCGTGGCTTTCAACGATGTGGGGCCATATATCGACCCGCAGGGCCTCGATTTCATCATGCAATACATTGGCCGCAACCCCGCCGCCAAAACCCACGCCGAGGCCGCCGCCGCCATGCCGCGCGTGTTTCCCGAATTTGACGACGTTCCCGACAGCCGTTGGATGGAGGAAGCGGTCAAGCATTACACCCAGACCGACAGCGGCCTGAAAATAACCTATGACAAACATCTGCGCGATGCTGTGGCCAAGGCCTTTGACGGCCCGTCGCCCGATCTGTGGCCGTTTTTTGATGCGCTGGCAGGGCTGCCGATTGCCTGTATTCGCGGGATGAATTCCAACCTGCTCAGCGAAGAAACCCTGGCCGAGATGGAAAAACGCCGCCCCGATATGATCGTGGGCCGCGTGCCCGGGCGCGGGCATATCCCGTTTCTGGATGAACCCGAAGCAGTTGACGCCTTGCGCAAATGGATCGAGGCGATGTCATGAACATCGACATGATCCGCGCCGCTGCCGCGCGGCTTGAGGGGCACGCACGCCGCACGCCCCTGCTGAATTCGCCGTTTATCGACGAAATCGCGGGCCGTCGTGTCTGGGTGAAACCTGAATGCCTGCAACATACCGACAGCTTTAAGTTTCGCGGCGGCTGGTCAGCGCTGTCCGCGCTTGATCCTGATATCCGTGCCAAGGGGGTCATTGCCTTTTCCAGCGGCAACCATGCCCAAGGTGTGGCCTATGCCGCCAAACAGCACGGGGTGACGTCGGTCATCATCATGCCATCCGATGCGCCGCGCTTGAAGATTGAAAACACCCGTGCCTTGGGGGCCGAGGTCGTTGTGTATGACCGCGCAACCGAAGACCGCGATGCAATCGGTGCGCGTCTGGCGGCGGAACGCGGGCTGACCCTGATCAAGCCTTTCGACGATCCACAGGTCATTGCAGGGCAAGGCACCACGGGCCTTGAGATTGCCGGGCAAGCCGCCGAACTCGGCATCACCTCCGCTGATGTGATCGTGTGTTGCGGTGGCGGCGGGCTGACCTCGGGCATCGCGCTCGCGCTTGAGGCTGACGCCCCCGGCCTGCGCGTGCGCCCCGCCGAACCGGCCGGATTTGATGATGTCACGCGGTCGCTGGCCCAAGGCAGCATCGTGCGCAACCCCGCATTGGCGGGGTCGATCTGCGATGCGATCATCACGCCGCAACCCGGCGATCTGACCTTTCCGATCATGCAGCGCCTGTGTGGTCCGGGCCTTGTCGCGACAGATGACGAAGCGCTGCACGCGGTCGCCCACGCGTTCAACCGTCTCAAGGTAGTCGCTGAACCGGGTGGTGCGATTGCCCTTGCCGCAGCGCTGTTCCGCCAAGACCAGATCGAAGGTGATGATGTCATCGTCACGATTTCCGGCGGGAATGTGGATGCCGATATGTTCGCCCGCGCCCTCGCTATCCTCAATTGACCTCGAAAAGGAGCCTGCCCCATGAAGCTTTTTGATACTGGCGATGTTCGCCTGCATTACCGCGTGGATGGCCCCGATGATGGCGCGCCCGTGGTGTTCGCCAATTCGCTTGGCACCGACATGCGCTTGTGGGATCCGATCCTGCCGCTGCTGCCCAAAGGGCTGCGGATCATCCGGTTCGACAAGCGCGGTCATGGCCTGTCCACCTGTCCGCCTGCGCCCTATTCGATGGGTTCGCTGATCACGGATACGGAAAAACTGCTGGATTTCCTTGGGGTTAAGGATTGCGTCTTTGTCGGGCTCTCCATTGGCGGCATGATCGCCCAAGGGCTCGCGACCAAGCGTCTGGACCTGATCCGCGCGATGGTGCTGTCCAATACAGCCGCCAAGATCGGCACCCCCGAGATGTGGGCAAGCCGCATCAAAGACGTGCAGGAAAACGGCATCGAAAGCCTTGCCGATGCGATCATGGAACGTTGGTTCGCCCCAGATTTCCGTGCCACGCCCGAGCTTGAGCTGTGGCGCAATATGGTCACCCGTCAGGAACGCGACGGCTATGCCGGATGCTCTGCCGCGATTTCCGGCACCGATTTCTATACCCCGACGGCTGGCCTGCGTCTGCCCTGTCTGGGTATTGCAGGGTCCGAGGACGGATCAACACCGCCCGATCTGGTGCGCGAAACCGTTGATCTGATACCCGGTTCCAAGTTCCATGTGATCCGCAGAACCGGCCATCTGCCTTGCGTCGAGAACCCACAAGAATACGCGCAGGTCCTGACCGATTTTCTGAAAGGCGTCGGGCATGTCTGATATCCTTTTGGTTCACGGATCGTGCCATGGCGCATGGTGCTGGCGCGATCTGATCCCCGCGCTAACCGCGTTGGGTCACAGCCCCCGCGCCATTGACCTACCCAGCCATGGGGCGGATCAAACGCCGGTTAATGACGTCACGCTGGACAGCTATGCCGATGCGGTGCTGGCCGCATCAACGCCTGAAACGGTTGTTCTGGGTCATTCCATGGGCGGCTTTGCAATCAGCGCCGCCGCTCAGAAAGACCCAGAGGCCATGGCGCAACTGATCTATCTATGCGCATACGTCCCCGCCCCCGGCATGACGTTGGCCGAGATGCGCAAACAGGCCCCCAGCCAGCCGTTGATGCCAGCGGTGCAGATGCGCGAGGATGGCAAAAGTTTTACCCTTGATCCGACCATGACCGAAGCGTTGTTCTACAACGACTGTCCCGATGGCGTCGCCGCTTTTGCCAACCCGCTATTGTGCCCGCAGGCCGTGGCCCCCACCACCGTTGCGCTGCCAGATACGGCCCGTGCCGACGCCAAAAGGCGCAGCTATATCCGCTGTATGGACGACCGCACCATTCCACCCGCCTATCAGGTCACGATGACCCAAGACTGGCCAAGCGCGGATGTCTATGAGATGTCCACGGGACATTCGCCTTTCTTTGCCGATCCCAAAGGCTTGGCGCACATAATTGATACGATCCTCAAGAGGTAACCCATGGCCGCCAGCGTCTTCGACAGTCCCCTTTATGCGCAACTTTTCCCAACGGGGGATGCCGGACGCCTGTTTTCGGACACCGCCGCAATCCGCGCGATGCTGCTGGTCGAAGGCGCGCTGGCCAAGGTGCAAGGCGGTCTTGGGGTGATCCCCGAGATAAGCGCGGCCGCGATCCACCGTGCATCGCTGGAAATTCAGGTCGATCCCGGTGCGATTGCCAAGGCTACGGGCGAAAACGGGGTTAGCGTGCCAGGGCTTCTGGCGCAGTTCCGCGCTGAAATGCAGGCCCCCGAATTTGCCCAGCACGTGCATTGGGGGGCCACCAGCCAAGATATCATCGACACCGCGCTGATGCTGCGCCTGCGTCAGGCATTGGGGCTGGCCGAGGCCGATTTACGCACGATCATCGCATCGCTTGCATCGACGGCCGAGGATCACAAGACCCTGCCCCTGCCCGCGCGCACCTATGGTCAACATGCCACGCCCACCAGTTGGGGTGCGGTGCTGGCAGAATGGGGCATGCCCCTGATTGACGCGCTTGAGGAACTGGAAACCTTGCGTGCCACATCCCTGTTCGTATCGCTGTCGGGTGCTGCGGGCACTGGGTCCGCCCTTGGACCCAAAGCGGCTGAAACCCGCGCCCAACTGGCCAAAGCCCTTGGCCTGAGCGACCCGAAACGCAGTTGGCATGTGGACCGCACCCCGATCCTGCGCATCGCAGACTGGCAAGGCCGCGTCATGGCCGCGCTGTCGCATATCGGGCAAAGCGTGATCGGGCTGACCATGACCGGCATTGAGGAAATCGCCCTTGGCGCGTCGGGGGCGTCCTCTACCATGCCACAAAAGCAAAACCCCGTCGGGCCATCGGCCATCATCGCCCTTGGGCATCAGTTCACCGGGCAACGCGCCACCTTGCAAGCTGCTGCTGCCCATCAACACCAGCGCGATGGCGGGGCGTGGTTTGCCGAATGGATGGCGGTGCCTCAACTGGCACTTTGCCTTGCCGCGGCCTTGCACCATACCAAGACCCTCGTGGCGGGTGTGACGCCGCATCCGGTGCAGATGCACCATGCGCTGACCGCAAGCCTTGGGTTGATCCACGCCGAAGCGCTTAGCTTTGCCTTGGCAGAGACAATGTCGCGGCCCGAAGCACAGAAAGTGACCAAACAACTATGCCGCGACGCGCAAGAAAAGCAGGTGCCGTTGGCTGATCTGGCCCGCGCCGACTACCCCGACCTGCCGGAAGGCCTGTTCGAGCCGATGCATCAGATGGGCCACGCCGCAAAAGACGCCGAAACCTTCATCGCCCGCGCACACGCGCTTTAGCACGGATGCGTCCGGCGGTATTGTTCATTGTCCTGACCGTGATGATCGACGCGATGGGCATCGGTCTGATCATCCCCGTGATGCCCGATCTGATTGCGCAGGTCCAAGGCGCGAACCTGTCGCGCGCAGCCCTGTGGGGCGGTGTGTTGGCGACGACATTCGCGGTGATGCAGTTTCTGTTCAGCCCCTTGGTCGGCAGCTTGTCGGACCGCTTTGGCCGCCGCCCAGTCTTGCTGATGTCCTTGACCGTGATGGCGTTGGATTACGTGGTGATGGCCGTCGCCGGATCAATCTGGCTGCTGTTGCTGGGCCGTGTTGTGGGCGGCATTTCCGCCGCCACGGGGGCCACGGCGAGTGCGTATATGGCCGATATTTCCGCCCCCAAAGACCGCGCGGCCAATTTTGGGTTGATCGGGGCCGGCTTTGGGGCGGGCTTTGTTTTGGGCCCTGTGGCGGGGGGCATGCTGGCTGAGTTCGGCACCCGTGCGCCATTCTGGGCCGCAGCGGCACTGGCCGCAGGCAACGTGGCTTTTGGCTGGTTTGTGCTGAAAGAAACTGTCAGCCCTGAAATCCGCCGCGCGATGTCTTGGCGGCGCGCCAACCCGTTCGGCGCGGTCAAGCATTTGGGGCAATTGCCCGGCATCAGGCGGCTGTTGCTGGTCTATTTCCTCTATCATCTGGCCTTCGCGGTTTATCCGTCGGTCTGGAGCTTTTTTGGCAAGGCGCAGTTTGACTGGTCCCCGGCCATGATCGGCGGATCGCTGGCGCTGTTCGGCGTGGCGATGGCGCTGGTTCAAGGGGTGCTGATCCGGCCCGTTTTGGCACGGTTTGGCGAACGTGGCACCGTGCTGTTTGGCTATGTCTTTAGCGTCGCCACATATTTCCTGATCGCCACTATCACGTCCAGTATGACAATTCTGATTTTGACGCCCATGGCAGCGCTGGCCGGTGTCATCCCCGCCGCGTTGCAGGGGGTCATGTCGCAGGCTGTGGCGCAAAATGCACAAGGCGAATTACAAGGTGTGCTGACGTCGGCATCTGCACTTGCGATGGTGGTGGGACCCTTGGTGATGACGGGAACCTTTGCGGTCTTTACCGCGCCTGAGGCTGCGATCTACTTTCCGGGGGCACCGTTCTTGTTATCCATGGTGCTGACGATTGTGGCGGTTTCGGTTTTTCTGCGCTGGCGGGTGCCGACAGGGGGCGCGACCTAAGATGGGGGCAAGCCCCATACATGCAATAAATTGGGGGCGAGCCCCCAAACCCCCCGGATTTTTTACCATTTGGAAGAAAGGAACGCACGATGAAACTACAAGATCTTGAGGTGATTGTGACGGCACCACCTGCACCTGGATGGGGCGGGCGTTACTGGATCTTGGTCAAGATAACGACGGATACCGGCATTGTGGGCTGGGGGGAATGCTATGCTTCCTCAGTTGGACCGGATGCCATGCGCGCCGTTATCGCGGATGTTTTCGAGCGTCACATGCAGGGCGAGAACCCCGAAAATGTCGAATTGATGTTCCGGCGGGCCTATTCCTCGGGGTTTACCCAGCGGCCTGATCTAACTGTGATGGGTGCGTTTTCGGGGCTTGAGATCGCCTGCTGGGATATCTTGGGCAAGGACCGCGACCGCCCGGTTTATGCGCTGATCGGGGGGCGCATGAATGAACGAGTGCGCGCTTATACTTATCTGTATCCCTTGCCGCATCATGACATCAGCGCCTTTTGGACCTCGCCCGAGATGGCGGCGGAATCGGCGGCGGATTGCGTGGCGCGCGGGTTTACTGCAATCAAGTTTGACCCTGCCGGCCCCTACACGTTGCGCGGGGGGCACATGCCCGCGATGTCCGACATCAGCCAATCTGTCGCGTTTTGCAAAGCGATCCGCGAGGCCGTTGGCGACAAGGCCGATTTACTGTTTGGCACCCATGGGCAGTTTACCACGGCAGGGGCCATCCGCTTGGGTCAAGCGATCGAGCCCTACGGTCCGCTGTGGTACGAGGAACCTATTCCACCTGACGCCGTGGAGCAGATGGCGGCTGTGGCCCGCGCCGTGCGCATTCCGATCGCGACCGGAGAGCGGCTGACCACGAAGGCGGAATTCGCACCCGTGTTGCGCGCAGGTGCTGCGGCGATTTTACAACCTGCTTTGGGTCGGTCTGGCGGCATTTGGGAAACCAAGAAAATCGCGGCCATGGCAGAAGTGTACAACGCGCAAATCGCACCGCATCTTTATGCGGGGCCTATCGAGTGGGCCGCCAATATCCATATGGCTGTCTCTATTCCCAATATCTTGATGTGCGAATGTATTGAGACACCGTTTCATGACCAACTGATCAAGGGGGCAATCCGGGTCGAAGACGGCTTTATTTCCGCCCCCACCGCAGCAGGTCTCGGAATAGAGGTCGACGAGGCTTTGGCGCGTGCGCACCCCTACGAGGGGCATGATCTGCATTTGCAGATGCAAGAAGCCCCTTGCGACTATGTGAATGGCAACGCCTTTGAGGGGGGTGCGCCATCGGTCAAAGACTAGGTCTTTAGCACATCCAGTGCCGCGGCCACGATCCCCTCGCGGGATGGCAAGGTCGCGGCATAGGCGGGACCCGTCGCAATAAAGCTGTCTTCGGCGGTAAGGCGTGCGGCGCGGGCAACGCCACGCTCGGCCATCAGGGCCATGAGCCCTTCGGCCTGCCCGCCCGTGCGGCGACATTCATCAACGATCAAAACAGGGCGGTCACCGACGGCGTCGATGATTGCGTCTTCGGCCAGCGGGGCCAGCCAGCGCAGATCAATCACGCGCGCGGCGATGCCTTGGCCTGCCAGATCGGCCTGCGCTTGCCTGCTAAGGTAATGCCCATTGCCATAGGTCAAGATCGCCAGATCGGTGCCGTCGCCATGGACGCCGATGTCCTGCATGGAAATCCGCCGATCCGGGTCAGGATAGGTCGTCATCCAACCACCATCGCCCGCCTCGAGCAAGTCGCGCATCGGGTAAAGTGCGATGGGTTCCACAAAGACCACCACGCGCTGCTCTTCGCGTGCGAGGCGATGCGCCTCGCGCAGCATCATTGCGGCATCTGCACCGGTCGACGGGCAGGCAATAATCAGCCCCGGGATATCACGCAGAACGGCAAGGGAATTGTCGTTGTGAAAATGCCCGCCAAAGCCTTTTTGATAGCCAAGCCCGGCGATGCGCAGCACCATGGGGTTGGTCCATTGGCCATTGCTGAAAAACGGCAATGTCGCCGCCTCTCCGCGCAACTGGTCTTCGGCATTGTGCAAATAGGCAAGGAACTGGATTTCCGGCATCGGGATAAAGCCATTATGTGCAGCACCGATGGCAAAGCCAAGAATGCTTTGTTCATCCAGCAGCGTGTCGATGACCCGTGCGGGGCCAAAGCGCGATTGCAGCTTTTGCGTGACCCCGTAAACGCCGCCCTTGCGACCGACGTCTTCGCCCATCAGCAATGTCTCGGGGTGGGCAAGCATCACGTCATGCAGCGTCCAGTTGATGATCTTGGACAGAGGTTGCGGCGTGTCCATCTGGCCAATCTCGTTGCCCAAGATGTCGCGCCGATCCTGCGCGCTTGGCCCGTTCGTCGCGGCACAGGCCCGCTTTGGCGGAATGATACTGGCCATCACATCATGGGCCGTTTTCAGGCGCGGTCGGGTCACGATATCTTGCGCAACCTCAGCCACCTTTTCCAGCGTTTGCGTATAAATGGTCAGGGCGTCATCCGCACTCAAGGCACCGGCAGCAACCAGCAGACGGGCGCTATGCAGCAAGGGATCATTGGCCTCGTCTGCCTCGACCTCGGCCTTGGGCAAATAAGAGGTCGCAACATCCGCCCCCGCATGGCCATAGAGGCGCACAGTCCGTAGATGCAAAAATGCAGGTTTGCGGTGGATGCGGACAAAATCAGCTGCCTCTTTGGCAGAGGCATAGGCCGCAAACAGATCCAGCCCGTCGGCCTCGAAATAGGTCAACCCGGGGCGCGCGGACATCGACGCCTTGATCCACCCCGAAGGTGTCTTGGTCGAAATACCGATACCGTTATCCTCACAGACGAACAAAAGCGGCATTGGAACGCCCTGAACGGCCGTCCAGCATGCTGCATTGATCGCACCTTGTGACGTCGAATGATTGGCCGAGGCATCACCAAAGCTGCACATCGCGATGCCGTCACGTGGCAGTACGCCATGCTCTGGTGGGTTGCGTCGGGCAAGGCCAATTGCATGGGCCGCCCCAACCGCCTTGGGTAGATGGCTGGCAATGGTCGATGTCTGCGGCGGAATCATCAGCGCACGGCTGCCCAATACTTTGTGCCGCCCCCCGCTGGTTGGGTCATCGGCTGAACAGGCAAACGACAGCAGCATGTCGCGCAGCATATCTTGGCCATCAACCTGATCCGCTCGCGCAATCTGAAAAGCCGCGTCCCGGTAATGCAGAAATGCGATATCATCAGGGCGCAGCGCATGGGCAACCGCCGCCATGCCTTCGTGCCCGCTGGAGCCGATGGTATAAAACCCCTGCCCCTGCTTTTGCATCACCCTGCTTTGCAGATCCAGTGCCCGTGAAAGAACCTGCGCCCGGAAAAGACCGGTAGCCTCTTCAATATCCAAACCCGGGGTAATACCACCCCCATCTGGAAAATCCTGCGCGCCAACGCGCCGCAGAAAATTTTCGTGGACGATCTGTACGCGGTCCATCGCTACCTTCCTCGTTCATTTCGGGAAGTACCAAAAGGTGCCTCCGGCAGGGATATTTAAGAGCCAGAGAAGAACAGTGCTGTTTCTGTCTTCTCTGGCTCTTAAATATCCTCGGGGGAGTTTGAGGGGGCAGAAAGCCCCCTCATTCCAGTTTTATAAAAATTCCTGCAATCCAGTCTGCGCGCGTCCCAAGATCAGGGCATGCACGTCATGGGTGCCTTCATATGTATTGACGGTTTCAAGGTTCATCATGTGGCGGATCACCTGATATTCGCCACTGATGCCGTTGCCGCCGTGCATGTCGCGCGACATCCGTGCGATGTCCAGCGCCTTGCCACAATTGTTGCGCTTTACGATCGAGATCATTTCAGGCGCGGCTTTTGCCTCATCCATCAACCGGCCAACCTGAAGAGACGCTTGCAGGCCAAGCGCGATTTCAGTTTGCATATCCGCCAGCTTTTTCTGGAACAACTGTGTCTGCGCAAGTGGCTTGTTGAATTGCTTGCGGTCCAAGCCGTACTGACGAGACGCATGCCAGCAGAATTCTGCGGCACCCAACGCGCCCCAGCTGATGCCATACCGCGCACGGTTCAGGCAGCCGAACGGACCTTTCAGGCCCTGAACATGCGGCAGCAATGCGTCCTCGCCGACTTCCACGTTGTCCATCACGATTTCGCCAGTCACGGATGCGCGCAACGACAGCTTGTTGCCGACCTTTGGCGCGGACAGACCTTTCATGCCTTTTTCAAGGATGAAGCCGCGGATCTTGCCGCCATGCTCTTCGGACTTGGCCCAGACGACGAACACGTCGGCGATTGGCGCGTTCGAGATCCACATTTTGGAGCCGATCAGCTTGTAGCCCGTCGCGGTTTTGATTGCCCGTGTCTTCATGCCAGCCGGGTCGGAGCCCGCGTCAGGTTCGGTCAGACCAAAGCAACCAATGAAATCGCCGCTGGCCAGTTTGGGCAGGTATTTCTTGCGCTGCTCTTCAGAGCCATAGGCGTAAATCGGGTACATCACGAGACTGGATTGCACGGACATCATCGACCGGTAACCACTGTCCACGCGCTCGACCTCGCGGGCGACAAGGCCATAGGACACATAGTTGCCGCCAAGGCCGCCGTATTCTTCGGGGGTTGTGACACCCAGCAAACCCATGTCGCCCATTTCCTTGAAAATGCCGGCATCTGTCGTCTCATTGGCATAAGCGTCGATCACGCGCGGCTGCAGCTTTTCTTGCGCGTATGCGCGGGCGCTGTCCTGAATCATCCGCTCGTCTTCAGTCAACTGATCGGTCAGGCGGAAAGGGTCCGTCCAGTCAAAGCTCCCCAGATCAGGGGCGTCTTTGGCTTTCAGAATGGGTGCTTCGGCGTTCATAGAAATTTCCTCCGGGGTGTTACTTCGGCCAAAGTATTGCAAAATCGCGCGCAGAATACTATCGCTGGTTTATCCTGAACCTATGAGTTTTAGTCATATGATTGCCCCGCGAAGGTTTCTACCCTCGATCAACGCATTACTGGCATTCGAGGCAGTTGCCCGCCTTGGCAGCGCCACGCAAGCCGCACAGGAATTGTCCCTGACGCAAAGCGCAATCAGCAGGCAACTCAAGACCTTGGAGGCACAATTGAACGTGCCCTTACTTGCCCGACAAGGGCGGCAGCTGGTCCTGACCGAAGCGGGAGAAAGCTATGTTCTACAGGTGCGTGACGTGCTGAACCGGCTGGCGCAGGCATCGATTTCGGCGCGCACGAACCCGATGGCGGGGGCGTTGAACCTTGCCATTCTGCCGGGCTTTGGGATGCATTGGCTGGCACCGCGTCTGCGCGACTTTGCCCAGACCCATCCCGAGGTCACTGTAAACCTCAGCACGCGTTTGCATCCCTTTGCGTTTCAAAACAGTGCATTCGACGCTGCGATACATTTTGGCAAGGAGGACTGGCCCGGCGTCAGCTATCTGCATCTGATGCCGGAAACCGTTGTGCCCGTCTGCGCCCCCGATTTACTGGACGCCCCACTTGAAGACGCCAGCGAAATTCTGTCCTATCCGCTGCTGCACCTCGATACCCGTCCGCGCGGCTGGGCCAGGTGGCTGGCAGCGCTTGGGGTCGCACGTGAACCACCTTCGGGGATGATGTTCGATCAGTTTTCCACCATGGCGCATGCCGCCGTGCACGGGTTGGGCGTGGCCCTGTTGCCGACCTTTTCTGCTGACCCGTATCTTCGCGACGGGCAACTGGTACTGGCGTCAACGCAAACCACCCAAAGCATCGGGAATTACTATCTGGTCTGGCCCGAGGACCGCGCCGAGACAGCCGCGCTCAGGTCTTTCAAGACATGGCTTGCGGGTCAAACCGATCACATTCTATAGTTGCCGCGTCAAATTTCCGCCGCAATCGCCTGTTAACAATATCCTCTGTAACCCGATGGGGCCGTTGCTAGGAGCATAGACATGCCAATTTCGTTTCGCAAAGGTGCTTTGGCCTTTGTCATATTTGCCACCGCCAGCAGTGCTACCAGTGCGTTGGCCGAAACCTATCAAATTCTCATTTTGGACGAGGCATTTTTTCCAGACATCTCTTATGTCACTGAAGGGGATAAGCTGGAGTTCATCAATCAATCGTCTTCGACGCGCGCCGTGGTTGGCCAAGATCAGGCATGGCAGTCCGGCAATTTGGAAGCAGGCCACAGTTACACTTATGTAATCGGAGCCGGCTCGCCCCTCATCTTTACCAGTTCGGTCGGCGAGACAAGTTTTGATGGCGCGATAAGTTTCGACATGGCTCCTTTGGAAAGCGATCCGTCAGCCAGTAACTAGGGTGATCAACGCCAATTTGCGTGCCGTCCAAGAACATCGCTTATTCGGCATGCGCGTCCCCGAGCGGGGCAATCAACGCAGGGCCAGACGCCCGGTTTGAATTCACGGCCCGCCCAACGCGGTGCCAGCCCAGAACGCCATCGGCCGTTGCCCGCATCAGGGGGGCGGCCCCTTTGCCTTTTTCCCCAAGCCAAAGCGCCCAGTCTGACGGGTCTATCACCACAGGGGCGCGGTGGTGTATATCGGTCATAGACCCTTTGGCCGCTGTGGTGACAATGGCGCAGCTGCGCAAGCGGGATTGATCCACATCCGCCCACTCTTGCCAGATCGCGGCAAACGCCAAGGGGTGCCCGTCGGTGCGGGTAAAGTACCAAGGATCCCTGCCACCGTCCGCGTCTTTGGTCCATTCATAGAAACCCGACGCAATCACCAGCCCACGCCGCAAGCGCACCGCGTCGCGAAACGCGGGCTTGTCCGCAACGGTTTCAGCGCGGGCATTGATCAACAGCGGGCCATCATCTGGTTTTTTGTACCACTGCGGTACCAGCCCCCACCGCATCGCGGACAAGCTGCGCGGTCCATCACCGGCGCGGGTTACGATGTGTACGCTGTCAGTCGGGCAAATGTTAAAGTCGGGCACCGGCGGCAAATCATTGGCCGGGCGAGCATTGAATAGCTGCGCCATCGCATCTTGCGGCAGGCTTAGCGCCATACGTCCACACATCAGCGGCATCCTTTGGTCAACCTTTGGCGACGGGCACCAAAGGGCGTTTTATCGCAGCAAATATAGGGGGTGCCACCGCCCAAGTCGAGAACGGCCGAGCCTGACATGACGATCCCGGTTTTATCGAACATTCGATAGGCTCGACAGCAGCGGCCTTTGGTTTGAGATCGGCAAGGCAAAGCACATTGAACGGAAAAAGGCGCGCCACCAGATGGGGCGCGCCTTTCGTTTCGTGAAAATCCGCTTACTTCAGCGTGATGCGGCCATCGGTGTAGGGCGTGTAGGCCCCGTTCATCGCGATGTATTCAGCCGTGACATCGGCCACGTCGGGGCCGTAATCATAGGCGTTTTCAGCCGTTTTGAACATCGCATAGCCGTCGCCGCAGTTGCGCACATAGTTGTTGGACACAACGCCATAAATCTTGGCAGGGTCAATCGGTTCGCCCGATACCAAAACGTCACTGATCCGGCTGCCAACTTCGGCGGCAGGGTCTACGGCATAGGTCATACCCGCCACCTGCGGAAAGCGGCCTGCGACTTCTTCGATCTGGCTGACACCGTTTTCAAGCGCCTCAAGGATCGTGGCACCAGAAACCTGGAACGTGGACAGCGTGTTCTGGAACGGCAGCACGCTCAGCACTTCACCCATGGTGATTTCGCCTGCATCAATTGATGACCGGATCCCGCCACTGTTCTGGATCGCAATATCAACGCCCTGATCGGCCACACGGGCCAGCATCGCGTCCGCAATCAGGTTACCCATCGGGCATTCCATCACGCGGCACACGGCACGGTCGCCGTCGATCATCTCGGCGGTTTCGGCCACGACCTTGTTGCGGATTTCGTCCAGCGGCTGTGCCATTTCAGCAATGCGCGCCAAGGTGCCTTCGTCTTCGACAACGCCTGCGTCGATCAGCACAGGCTCGCCCGAGGCTTCCTTGACGTTGCCTTCGTCATCGAAGGTCACGTTTAATTCACCCAGATATTTACCATAAGCATAGGCCTGCACGATGGCGGTTTCCTTGACCATCGTGGGGTATGCCCCTTCGGCGCGGTCGTTGGTATTCGACAACAGCGTGTTCGAATGCCCGCCCACGATCACATCAACACCGGTGGTGTTTTCAGCAACCATCTGGTCAACTTTATAGCCCGAGTGGCTGAGCACGATAATCTTGTTCACGCCCTGTGAGGTCAGCAAATCAACCTCGCCCTGAACGGCAGCAACGGAATCGGTAAAGACCACGTTTTCACCCGGGCTGGCCAATTCATCCGTGTCTTCGGACGTCAGACCGATCAAGCCGATCTTTTCACCGCCCCGTTCGATCACCGCAGATTTCGCCAACTTGCCCGCCAGCAGCGGCTCAGCCGAGATATCGGCATTCGACATCAGGATCGGGAATTCCAGCGCGGCCATAAAACCGGCAAGTACTTCGGGGCCGTCGTCGAATTCGTGGTTGCCCACGGTCATGCCATCATAACCCAGCATGTTCATCATTTCGGCGGCCATCTGGCCCTTGTAATATGTATAGAACAAAGACCCTTGGAATTGATCGCCGCCATCCACCAGAATGTAGTTGTTGGTGCGTGCCTTGGCGTCCTTGATCGCGTTCACCAGACGGGCGGTGCCGCCAAAACATTCGCCGGCGGTGTTGTCTTCGGCAGAACAAGGGCCGTCATATTTGCTGATTGGCTCAAACCGGGCGTGGAAATCGTTGGTGTGCAGGATGGTCAGGCTATAATCAGCTTGCGCCATGCCCGTTGTCAGGGCCAGCGCCGCCGTGGCGGTCAGGAATCGTTTCATGGTGGTATCCCCCAGAGTTGAAATTCTGCCGTATCGTGGCCGTAGCCCTGCAATCTGTCAAAGACCATTTGCACCGAACTCACCCTGCCCCTAGGTCAGGCGGCGAAACATCCGTCAGACTGCACAGGTCTTGACCGTTTGGCCCCGCCAAGGCATCACGGGATCCATGTTGATTTACAAAATATTTCGCGCCGACGAATGGCAAGCGCTGCGCAGCGCGGGGACAACCCAAGGTGCGCCTATTGATGTGGCTGACGGCTATGTCCATTTTTCAACCGCGACCCAAGCTGCCGAAACGGCTGCCAAACATTTCGCAAACGAAGATGGTTTGTTCCTTCTCGCAGTGGAAACCGACCGGCTGGGCGATGACATCAAATGGGAGGTGTCGCGCGGCGGTGCCGAGTTTCCCCATCTCTACCGTGATCTAAAGATCGAAGACGTAGCTTGGGCGCAGCCGTTACCGCTTGAAAACGGGGCGCATCAGTTTCCGGCAGGGTTTGCAAACGAATGACCCAATATGTCGATCCCGACCGGGCACAATTTGACGCCTTCAAAGGGTTGGACCGCGACACGCCCTTGCACATGCTCAACCTTGTGCGGCTTCGCGATCTTGCGGCCTATCCTGCCGATCACGCGCTTGCCTCTGACGGCCTGACCGGTGCCGAGGCCTATAAGAACTATGGTGCCGCAAGCGGGCCAGTGCTGGCCGATGTTGGCGGGTCCATCGCGTGGCGCGGCCAGTTCGAGGCGACCTTGATCGGACCCGGCGACGAGGCATGGGACATCATGTTCATCGCCGCCTACCCCAATGCACATGCGTTTTTGCAAATGATATCGGACCCACGGTACAAACGGGCGGTTGTCCACCGTCAGGCTGCTGTCACCACATCGCGGTTGATCCGCACCAGCCCCCTGCCCATCACGGATGAATTTGCATGAAACGTTTTGCTGAACAAATTGGCCTGCGCGCCCTGCGCAAGATCGATCCGGAAGCTGCTCACGGGCTGGCAATTTCTGCCTTGCAGGCGGGGCTTGCGATGTCTCCCGGCCCGGTCACCTCGGCGCGGCTGAAAACGACCCTAGCCGGGCTGGACCTGCCCAACCCCGTTGGCCTTGCCGCTGGGTTTGACAAAAACGCGACAGCAATTGCGCCACTGTCCAAGGCCGGCTTCGGCTTTATCGAAGTGGGTGCCGCCACGCCCCTACCCCAGCCGGGCAACGACAAACCCCGCCTGTTCCGCCTTACCGAGGACCGCGCTGCCATCAACCGTTTCGGCTTTAACAACGAAGGGATGGAGGCGATCTGCACGCGTCTGCGGGACCGCACACCCGGCATTCCGGTTGGCCTGAACCTTGGGGCCAACAAAACCAGCAATGACCGCGCCGCCGATTTCGCCCAAGTAATGGAAGCTGCCCGCGATCACGTAGATTTTGCCACGGTGAATGTGTCGTCGCCGAATACCGAAAAGTTGCGCGATTTGCAGGGCAAGGCCGCGCTGTCAGCGCTGCTGGCAGGCGTGATGGCGGTGCGCGGGACCACGCCCGTGTTCCTAAAGATCGCGCCCGATCTGACAGAGGCCGAGATTGCAGATGTCGCAGACGTCGCCAATCAGTCCGGCGTGGCCGCGATCATTGCAACGAATACGACGTTGGACCGGACGGGCCTGAACAGCCGGCACCGCGACCAGATGGGCGGGCTGTCCGGCGCGCCCTTGTTTGAGAAATCCACCCGCGTACTGGCGCGCCTGTCAACGTTCACGGATATCCCCTTGGTCGGGGTCGGCGGGATCAGTAGTGCCGAAGACGCCTATGCCAAGATTTGTGCGGGGGCATCTGCCGTTCAGCTTTACACGGCGCTTGTCTATGGTGGGTTGTCGCTGGTGGGCGATATCGTTCACGGGCTGGATGCCTTGTTGGCCCGTGACGGGTTTGCATCGGTGGCGCAGGCCGTGGGCACCAAGAAAGGCGACTGGCTATGATCACGCTGTGGCACAACCCGCGCTGCTCAAAATCGCGCCAGACATTGGCGATTATTGATACGTCCGGGACTGCGGTAACTGTCAGGCGTTACCTTGAAGACCCCCCATCGCTGGCCGAACTTGAGGCGGCGCGGTCCGCTTTGGGGTGCCGCCCGATCGAGATGATGCGCAGCAATGAAGCCCAATTCAAAGAATTGGGCCTGCGCAAAGACAGCGATGACGGTCAGTTGATGCAAGCGATGGCCGACGCGCCGATTCTGATCGAACGCCCAATTGCGTTCAAAGGCACCAAGGCCATCATCGGTCGCCCCCCTGAAGCGGTGAACGATTTGCTCTCGGAGTGAGCCGGAATTTTACAAAATTCCGAACCGCTTTTTTCGATAAAAACGGATCACCCCACGGCCCGTTCAAGCGCAGGATAGCGCAGGCCCAGCGTGATCCCTCGGGCGACAAAGCTGACCAAAAGTGAAATCCAAAGCCCGTGATTGCCCAAGCTTGGCACCAAAAGCGCAGCGCTCGCACAATAGACCAAGAACGAGAGCGCCATCATGTTACGCATATCCCGGGACCGTGTCGCCCCGATAAAAATACCGTCCAACATCCACGACGCGCAGCCAAGCAGCGGTGCTGCGATCATATAGGGCAGGAAAACGCGCGCCTCTTCACGTACCATCGGCGCGGTCGTCATCAAATCAATGATGGCCCCGCCACCAAGGGCAAACCCGACGGTCATCAGCGCACAAGACAGCAGACCCCAGCCGCTGGTCAACAGCGCCCCGCGGCGCAAGATATCACGCTGCTTGGCCCCCATGGCGCGCCCGACCAAGGCTTCGGCTGCAAAGGCAAACCCGTCCAGCGCGTAAGCCGTGATCATCAAGAACTGCAACAATACCTGATTGGCCGCCAGCTTTACGTCCCCCAAGCCAGATCCCAAAAACAAGAACGACACAAAGATCGCCTGCAACAGCAACGAACGGATCAGAATATCGCCGTTCACCTTCATCATGTTGATCCAACGCGGCCCGTCAAAGACCTGTGCCCAGTCGCGCCACGCAGGCACGCGGAAGGCCGCGCGGCAAAACCACAGACCCAAGGCCGCGCCGGTCCATTCTGCCAAGAACGTTGCAAAGGCCACGCCTTCGACACCCCATCCAAGCCCCAGCACGAACCAAAGATCGAGCAGGATGTTCAGCCCGTTCATCCAGACCTGAATAACCAGCACAGCGCGGGTGCGCTCCAGCGCAATCAGCCAGCCGGTGATCGCATAAAGCGCAATTGCAGCAGGCGCGGACCACACCCGGATGCGCATGTAGGCCTGTGCCAGACCTTCGACCTCGGGGCTGGCCGGAGACACCTGAAACGACGCCCAGAACAGCGGGATTTGCAGCAGAACCATCCCCAGTCCGGCAAGCCCACCGATCAACAACCCGCGCGTCAGCAAGGCGGCCACTTCGGCCTGATCCTCGTTGCCAGCGGCCTGTGCGGTCAGCCCGACTGTCCCCATCCGCAGGAAACCGAACACCCAATACAGCGCCGACAGGATGATGGCCCCGATGCCCACAGCCCCGATCGGTGCGGCCAGCCCCAACTGGCCCACGACGCCGGTATCAACCGCCCCCAAAATCGGCACGGTCGCATTTGAGATCACAATCGGAATCGCGATATTCAGCACCCGCCGGTGGGTCACCACATCGCGGGGCGCGGCATTGCCCTTGGCCACGGCAGCGACTTCGGCATTGGAAATCGGATCAGTCACGGGGTTGCGGCATCAAGAAATGCCCCGTTGCCTGTGCGAATAGCTTGGCGCGGTTGTCTTGCCAAGCCTCGACATGGACCGACGCATAGCGCCGCCCTGACCGGTTGATTGTGGCACGGGCATATGCGTCACGTGGCAGGCCAGAACGCAGATAATCAACGGTAAAGTCGATTGTCTTGGGCAGACGTGGCATGTGTTCGCCGTCCATCTTGTCAACCTCGATGGCACCGGATTCAAGATCCTCCCACAGGGTTCCCCAGCTTAGGGTGATGATCGACGTAACCTCGAGAAATGACGCCGTCACACCGCCATGCAGCGCCGAGATGATTGGATTGCCGATCAACTTGTTTGAAAACGGCAAAATCGCGGTCAGTTCATCGCCGCGGCGTTCAAATTCGATTCCCAAAAACTGGATATACGGCACACCGCCGACCAGCGCATGCAACGCCCCGTCGCGGCGTTTTTTGATGACCTGCACGGCCTCGGGTTTCATGCGTCCGCTCATCTGTGCCCCTCCACCACAAAGCTGCCCGTTGCCGTGGCGACCGGGCTGCCATCTTCTTCGTCTTGTGCGGTTGCGCGCACAAAGGCGACCGACCGTGTCACATGATAACATTCTGCACGCGCGGTAATGCGCTGTCCGGGTTTCGCCGCGCGCAGATATTCGATGCGCAGATCAATCGTCGCGGTACCGCCGGGGTTGCTGGGATGGCTCATCACCGCCGCCCCGCAGCATGTATCCATCAACGCCGACACGGCCCCCCCGTGAATCACACCTGTGCGTGGGTCGCCCACAAGTTTTGCATCATAGGGCATACCGATCACCGCCACCCCGTCTGCAAGATCTTCCAGCACCATCCCAAGCGCTTCGCTATAGGGCAGCGCGGAAATGAACTGACCGGCGATGCGCAATTTTTCTGTATCCGTCATTTTGACCCTCTTGGCGATCTGTTGCCCCATATCAACCCTGCGCGCCACCAAGAGCAACCCCGCCTGTTGCGCTCGGAAAAACTTAGGCATAGTTTCTGCAATTGAGGAGACACCAATGCCCGACAAACGCCTGAGCTTTAAGGAAATGTGCGCTGAATTCGACGTGACGCCTAGAACGTTGCGGTATTACGAATACATTGAATTGCTGCATCCAGAACGGGACGGACGCGCCCGTTCCTATGGCCCCCGCGAGATTGCGCGGATGAAGTTGATCATGCGCGGACGGAAATTTGGCTATACGCTGGAAGGAATCCGGCAGTGGCTGTTGATCTATGAAAACGAGGGCACCGAAGCGCAGATGCACGCATGGGTCAAAAGCGCAGACCGGCAATTGATCGAACTTGCAGAACAGCGCGCCCAATTGGCCGAAGCCATGGAAGAACTGCAACGTCTGCGCGACGACACGGCGCGGACCTTGGAGAAGATGTCCTAATTCCGGTTTTTAACGTTCCGGCTTTCGGCCTCCAAGCGCTTGTCGACCTGCCCCGCAAGGCGCTCAAGCTCGGCTGCGATGATAATCATTTGGGCGACCAATTCGGATTCGACCATCGCCGCCAGATCAAATGCGGCGTCTTCCACATGCCTCGCCGCGATGCGGAGCGCATCTGAGCCTACAGGTTGTTCCATTTTGAAAAAGTCACTTTGTTGATCGTGAAATCGAGCCCAGAATTGGGCCGGCACGGGTTTGAGAATTGGGTGGGGGTTGCTGCGTCCAAGCGGTGACTGACGCCTTATAGCGGTCACAAAAAAAATTCATGTCACGCAGGTGCGTCACATTATGTTGTCGACAGATTGCCTCAGCAGTCCCGAGCTGATGCCGCGCACAGCAGCGCGGGTTCGGTCGGTGACCTCCAGTTTCTCGAACATACGCCGCGTGATTGTATCCACGGTATGGCGCGAAATGCCCATGATATCGGCCATGACCGAATTACTTTTGCCCTGCGCGATCCAGCGCAAAACCTCCAGTTCTCGGGGGGAAAGCCGCGCATAAGGTGATTTAGGCCCGTCCGTCAGGGCGCAAAACCGCTGGTGCGCGGATTGGCTGGCCAGTTGAAATTCTGCCAAGGCATCAGGCGACAGCCGTGGCGCATCAGGTTCAAAACACATCCCTACTGCTGCATTCCGTGCCTCGGGGCCGAATACCTGAAATGCAATGCCCGGCCAGACGCCCGCGTCTTTCAGCTTATCAAGATAGGCGATTTCAGCGGGTCGCAGCGCGTCGAGTGCCTGCGCATCCGACCAGTAAAACGGTTCGACTCGGGACAGGGCAAGACGGGGCAAAGGGTTGTTCAGAAACAACTTTTCGTGGATATACATTTCTCTAAACGCCGTCGGCATCCCAAATTCAATTGCGGGATAATTCGTATCCCCATAGGTTTGGACATCAATGCTGCGATACGTAACGATGCGAATTTTATGCGCCTGAGCATACCGCTGAACAAGCGCCCAAATCGCGCCCGGACTGTCCGCTTGCCTTGATAATTTCGTAAATGCTTGAAAATTCATGTCAAAGCTCATCGATGCCCCACAATACTGAATCGAACTCGCGCCGGTTGTAGAACTTATGTCATAAGTTGTGACCTAATGCACCCTCAAAAGAGGCGACCGCGTTTGATAAATTTAACATCAAAGTGACGCAACGTCTAACTTACGTTAACGTCAACTTGTGTTGTAAGTTGCAGGGCAGATGGCCACATCACTGTCATAACGTCCACTGCAACAGCGAGCTTTGACGATGAGCAACACAAAAATGACGATCCGCGAGATGTGTGATGCATTCGATGTGACCCCCCGCACCTTGCGTTTTTATGAAGCCAAAGAACTGCTATTCCCCGAACGCCAAGGCCAGAAACGCCTGTTTGGAAAACGGGATCGTGCGCGGTTGAAACTGATCTTGCGCGGCAAGCGTTTCGGATTCAGCCTCGAAGAAATCCGGCAGCTGCTGGACCTTTATCATATGGACGACCAGCAACAGACCCAGCTGGCCCGTACCTACGAGATTGCCCGCGAACGGTTGGCCGATCTTGAAGCGCGGCGTGACGAAATGACAGAGGCCATTGATGATCTGCGCGCCCAGTTGAAATGGGGGGAAAACATGATCGCCTCGGTCAGCACCACGCGCAACGCAGCAGAGTAAAACCCACATACCGACCAGATAAATGGCCAACCGGCCAAGGGAGATAGACCAATGCCCAGCTACACAGCCCCCGTAAAAGACATTCAATTCGTTCTGCATGATGTGTTGAACGTCACATCGTCGTCCATTCCGGGATATGACGACCTCGAAGCGGATTTCACATCGGCCATTTTTGAGGAAGCCGGCAAGCTGACCTCAGAGGTTCTTGCCCCGCTCAACATCGTTGGCGACAAAGAAGGCTGCCGCTTGGAAAATGGTGTCGTCTACACGCCGACTGGCTTCAAGGACGCCTTTGCCAAGGTCAAGGAAGGCGGTTGGCCCGGTCTGGATATGCCCGAAGAATATGGCGGCCAGAACATGCCCTATGTCGTTGGCACCGCCGTCGGCGAGATGTTCTCGGCCTCGAACCAAGCGTTCACCATGTATCAAGGCCTGACCCACGGGGCGGCGTCGGCCATTCTGGCCCACGGCACGCAGGCGCAAAAAGACACCTACCTGCCGAATATGGTATCGTGTGAATGGACCGGCACGATGAACCTGACCGAACCGCATTGCGGGACCGATCTGGGGCTGATGCGCACCAAAGCGGCCCCTCAAGACGACGGCAGTTACAAGATCACAGGCCAAAAGATTTTCATCTCGTCGGGTGAACATGACATGGCCGACAACATCATCCATCTGGTGCTGGCCAAGATCGAAGGCGGTCCGGAAGGCATCAAAGGTGTCTCGCTGTTCATCGTGCCCAAGTTCATCGTCAAGGAAGACGGGTCTTTGGGCGAACGTAACGGCGTCACAGTCGGATCCATCGAAGAAAAAATGGGCATCCACGGAAATTCGACCTGCGTGATGAACTATGACGGTGCTGTGGGATATCTTTTGGGCGAAGAACACAAAGGCATGCGTGCCATGTTCACCATGATGAACGAAGCCCGCGTCGGCGTCGGCATGCAGGGTTTGGCACAGGCCGATGCGGCTTATCAAAACGCGCTGATCTATGCCAAGGATCGTCTGCAAGGTCGTGCCGTCACGGGCACCGAAAACCCCAACGGCCCAGCCGATCCGCTGATCGTCCACCCCGACATCCGCCGCAGTCTGATGGATCAGAAGTCTTTTATCGAAGGCGCGCGTGCCTTCATTCTTTGGGGGGCCAGCCTGATTGATGCCGCGCATCGCTCCGGTGACAAGGACGCCGATGGGCTGGTGTCGCTGATGACACCCGTAATCAAAGGCTTCCTGACGGACGTCGGCTATGACATGACGGTCAAGGCGCAACAGGTCTATGGCGGCCACGGCTATATCGAAGAATGGGGCATGTCCCAATTCACCCGCGATGCCCGTATTGCGATGATCTACGAAGGTGCGAACGGCGTTCAAGCGCTTGACCTTGTGGGGCGCAAGTTGGCGCAAGACGGCGGCAAACATGTGATGGCGTTCTTTGACATGCTCAAAACCTTCATCAAAGAAAGCGCCGGACAGGATGCGGAATTCGACGCGGAGTTCCTTGAGCCGCTGAAAGCCGCAAGCAAAGACCTGCAAGCCGCTGGCATGTATTTCATGCAAAACGGCATGAAGAATCCGAATAATGCCTTGGCCGGATCAACCGACTTCATGCATATGTTCGGGCATGTGTGCCTTGGCTTCATGTGGGCAAAAATGGGCCTCGCCGCCAAGAAAGCGCTTGCTGATGGCACCGCTGACCCGGTCTTCTACGAAACGAAACTGGCGACCGGTCGCTATTATATGGCGCGTCAACTGCCTGCCACCGCGCTGCACCTGACGCGTATCCAGACCGGTGCGGATACAGTGATGGCGCTGGAAGCCGCAAACTTCTAAACTACCTGTGGGTGGGGAAGATCCCCACCCCACTGCAAGACGCGAGGACACCATGCCAAAACGCTTTCGCCTGACCCGCCGCTTTCCTGTTGCCATGACCGAAGACGGCTATCGGCAGCTCAAGAAGTTTTCAGCCCAAGCGGGGCTGGACGAAGGCGAGGCCTTGTCATTCCTGTTTGAGAATTTCAACAGCGTGATGAACGAGGAAAACCTGACCGCGCGATTGCGGCTTTTCAATTCGGAACTGGATGAGCGTAAAAAATAGCAGTGCATGACGATGCAAAGCAGCCCTTCGGGGAGAGTTTATTTGGCAAAATGAAGCTACGCGATCGCCCTGCCTTAACCGCGATGAACAAAATCAAGGAAGGGCTTCACTTTGCGCGCCGCTCAGCTCTCCAGCCTGCTGCGCAACAACAAGGGTATGGTTAGAATACTACTGAAAAATGAACCGCAGAACGTCCATCTTCATTTTGCCAAATAAACTCCACGGGGGTGTGGGGGTGTGAAACCCCCGCTCCGGCCGATGCAGATAGAAATCACCTAAGGGAGGCTCACATGACCATCAAACTATATTGCTTCGGCGAAAGCGGGAACGCCTATAAGGCAGCACTTGCCTTGCAACTTTCAGGTCTTGAGTGGGAGCCGGTCAAGGTCGACTTTTTCGGCGGGCAGACCCGCTCAGCTGAATACCGGGCCGACGTGAACGCCATGGGCGAAGCGCCTGTTATGATTGATGGCGACCTTCGCCTGACCCAGTCCGGCGTGATCCAAGACTATGTCTCGGAAAAGTCTGGCAAGTTTGGCGGCAAGGATGCAACCGAGCGCCGCGAGGTTTTGCGTTGGGTGCTTTGGGACAATCACAAGCTCAGCTCGAATGCGGGGATGACCCGGTTTTTGATTAATTTCCTGCCCTAAGATACACGCCCGCAGGAAGTTATCGGCTTCATGCAAGGGCGTCTTTCGGCGGCTTATGCCGTGCTGAACGATCACCTGAGTGGCCGCGACT
>NZ_JBFEKM010000024.1:0-31622 GCF_041552635.1 Sulfitobacter sp. | reverse complement strand
TTCTTGGACGAGGTCGGCGCAGGCGTGAACCGCACGCTGCTCAATACCATCGGTGACGCGATCATCCGGTTGAACGAGGAACGCGGCTATACCTTTGTGGTCATCGAACACGACATGGATTTCATCGGCCGCCTGTGTGACCCGGTGATCTGCATGGCTGAAGGCAAGGTATTGGCCCAAGGCACCCTGCCCGAGATCAAAGCCAACGAGCAGGTGATCGAAGCGTATCTGGGCACCGGCCTCAAGAACAAGACGGCATGAAGCAGCGCCTGGCCATCCTGACGCTAATCGCCGCGCTCGCGTTGCCGCAGGCCTCCGCAGCCTGCGCGCAACTGTCGGCGGAAGTATGGATGTGCGACCGCGGGACGCCGTGGGAATCTGCGAAATGGGACGTTATCGGCGACGGAAGCACGCGCTATCTGGGTGAAGTGATTTTGAACTTTACCCAAGAATGGCCCGGCCACGAGATCACCGATATGTCCGCCACTTTGGATGAACAATATACGACCTATGCCGAATGGATTGCTGCTGAAAGTGACGTCCCGCCAGAGGTGTTGCAGGTCGACAAGATCGTCACCCCTCAGGGGCTGACCCTGCGGCATTTGCAATATGACGAAATCGACGGTTCGCGCACGATGAGCGCGGTGATGTTGTCGCAAGTCGGCGCGTCGCGCATAATGCTGTACCTTGATACAGCCGATAGCATGCCGTTGGAAGAAATGGAAAAGATGTCCTTCGACGTGGCGATGATGCTGCGTGATACCTGCGCGGATGAAGTGTCCTGCGCCATAGATTACACACCGCCCACCAGCGGCTCCGACTGAAAGTGACTGATATGACTGACCCATACGGCGACCGGGGGAACAAAGACCTGTCGATCGGAAATCCCAAGGGCCAAGGCACAGCGCAGCCTGTAAAACAGGGTGGAAAAAGCCATGCGTCCCCCGGCGGGCCGTTCCTGATTGGCGACGCGATGACCGGCGGTTATGGCAAGGGGCCGGATATTCTGCACGACTGCACAATCGCCGTTGAAAAAGGCGAAATCGCCGTGATCGTCGGCCCCAATGGCGCGGGCAAATCCACAGCGATGAAGGCCGTTTTTGGGATGCTGGACGTGCGCCAGGGCCATGTCCGGCTTGACGGTGAAGACATCACTGCGCTGTCGCCCCAAGACCGCGTGGCCAAAGGCATGGGCTTTGTGCCGCAAACCTCGAATATCTTTACCTCGATGACAGTCGAGGAAAACCTTGAGATGGGTGCCTTTATCCGCCGCGATGATTTCCGCGATACCATGGCGCAGGTTTATGACCTGTTCCCGATCCTCAAGGAAAAGCGCTATCAGGCGGCGGGCGAATTGTCGGGCGGTCAGCGCCAGCAAGTCGCCGTTGGCCGTGCGTTGATGACCCAGCCCAAGGTTTTGATGCTGGATGAACCCACAGCTGGCGTCAGCCCGATCGTGATGGACGAACTGTTTGACCGGATCATCGAAGTTGCCCGCACTGGCATCCCGATCCTGATGGTGGAACAGAACGCCCGGCAAGCCCTTGAAATTGCGGACAAAGGTTATGTTTTGGTGCAGGGCGCAAATGCGTTCACCGGCACAGGAAAAGAACTGCTGAACGATCCCGAAGTCCGCAAATCGTTTCTGGGGGGCTGATGATGCGGCTGATCCTTCCCATAGCACTTGTCGCGTTTTCACCCGCCTTTGCGCAAGTGACCCCGCCCGCCGATGATCACACCGACGGTCACACTGACGGTGCGGCGTCAGAAAACCTGACACTTGAAACTGCGCCGTTCCGGCAGGAAATCGCAATCGCCTGTGATTTCAAAACCGAATGCGTCGAAGACGAGCCCTGCACCGAAACAGAATTCACGCCCCAGATCACAGGGATCGCCGGCGGGCTGACGCCCGATGATCTGGTGGTGCAATCGACCATGGTCACCGATGCAGAGACGGTGGAATTACTGGGCGTGAAATCGGGCATGGCGCTGTCATTGTCGGGGGGCACATTTGCCGCGCGCCATTTGCTAAGCATCACTGAAACCGGTGCCGCCCGCTATACTGTGCACTACGCTGATGGGCCTTTCGTCATCAGCTATTTAGGGACTTGTAACTGATGGATTTTTTGAACGCTTTCGTTGCATTGGCGAATTACGTGTTGGTCCCGGGCATCGCCTATGGCTCGCAACTCGCCCTTGGGGCGCTTGGAGTGACGCTGGTTTACGGCATTTTGCGGTTCTCGAATTTTGCCCATGGCGACACCATGGCGCTTGGGGCGATGTCGGCGGTGCTGATCACGTGGGGGTTTCAGGCGATCGGCCTGCATCTTTGGGTGCTGCCCACGGCGCTGATCGCCCTGCCCTTTGCGATTATGGTTACCATCGGCTTGCTGCTTGGCACCGACAGGTTGGTCTATCGTTTCTACCGCGAGAAGAAAGCCAAGCCTGTGATTTTCGTGATCGTGTCCTTGGGGATCACGTTTATCTACAACGGGATCACGCGGTTTATCATCGGGTCTGACGACAAGAACTTTGCCGATGGTGAACGGTTCATCATTTCTGCACGGACCTTCAAAAAGATGACAGGTCTTGAGGAAGGTCTGGCGATCAAGACGACTCAAGGGCTGACGGTGATAACGGCGATCATCGTGGTCGTGGTGCTGTTCTGGTTCCTGAACAAGACACGGTCGGGGAAATCCATGCGCGCCTATTCAGATAACGAGGATCTGGCGCTGCTGTCCGGCATCAATCCCGAACGTGTTGTGATGATCACATGGATCATTGTCGCCTGCCTCGCGACCACTGCGGGTGTTTTGTACGGTTTGGACAAATCCTTTAAACCTTTCACCTATTTCCAGCTGTTGCTGCCGATTTTCGCATCGGCCATCGTTGGGGGCCTGGGCAATCCGGTCGGGGCCATCGCTGGCGGCTTCGTGATCGCCTTTTCAGAGGTCACCATTACCTATGCGTGGAAAAAAGTATTGGGCTACATGATGCCCGAGGGGCTTGAACCTGACGGTTTGGTGCAGCTGATGTCCACCGACTATAAATTCGCCGTCAGCTTTGTGATCTTACTGATCGTGCTGCTGTTCAAGCCTACGGGTCTTTTCAAGGGGCAATCGGTATGAACGAGACGCTTAGAAATACCGGTCTTTTCGCAATCATTGCCGCATTGATCATTTTCACCGGCTTTCAGCAAAGCTGGAACGCAGCGCTGCTGATCATATCCATGGGATTGATTTCCAGCATCATGGCCTTGGGGGTGAACCTGCAATGGGGCTTTGCGGGTCTGTTTAACGTTGGCATCATGGGGTTTGTCGCCTTGGGCGGTCTTGCCGCGGTGCTGATCAGCATGCCCCCGACCGAAGGCGCGTGGTCCGCGGGCGGCTGGGGTGTTGCAGGTGCGCTGATCATGGGGGCCGCAACGATTGTTGCCGCGATTTTCACGATGAAGCGGATGGCCAAGGGCTGGCTGCGCACGCTGGTGATGCTGGCAATTCTGGTTGGCGGCTTCTTTTTGTTCCGCGCCGTTCTTGATCCGTCGGTTGCAGCCATCGAAGGCATCAACCCTGCGCAAACCGGTTATCTTGGCGGGCTTGGCCTGCCGGTGATCCTTGCCTGGCCTGTGGGCGGGTTGTTCGCTGCTGGCGCTGCCTGGCTGATCGGCAAGACGGCCCTTGGGTTGCGGTCTGATTATCTGGCAATTGCAACGCTGGGCATTGCCGAGATCATCATTGCGGTGCTTAAGAACGAGGACTGGCTGTCGCGCGGTGTGAAGAACGTGATCGGTATTCCGCGCCCTGTGCCCTATGAAATCGACCTGCAAAATAATGTGGGTTTCGTGGAACGTGCCGCCGGGTTTGGTTTGGACCCAGTCGAGGCGTCGACGCTTTGGGTCAAGGTCCTTTATGTCGCGCTGTTTGCTGGCGTGCTGGTGCTTTTGCTATGGCTCAGCCAGCGTGCGCTGAATTCCCCTTGGGGGCGGATGCTGCGTGCAATCCGCGACAACGAGGTCGCCGCCGAGGCCATGGGCAAAGACGTCACCGCACGGCACTTGCAGGTGTTCATCCTCGGGTCAGCCATCTGCGGGATCGCTGGTGCGATGATGACCACGCTGGACAGCCAGTTGACGCCGGGATCCTACCAGCCGCTGCGCTTTACCTTTCTGATCTGGGTGATGGTGATCGTTGGCGGATCGGGCAACAACTTTGGCGCGGTGCTGGGTGGTTTCTTGATGTGGTATCTGTGGGTAATGGTTGAACCCATGGGGCTGTGGCTGATGAACATGATCACGGCCGGCATGTCGGACGGCTATTGGCTGAAGGATCATCTGATTGAATCGGCAGCCCACATGCGGTTGATGACCATGGGGGCGGTTTTGTTGCTGGTTTTGCGGTTTAGCCCGCGTGGATTGATCCCCGAAAAGTAGGTTTTCAGGTGAGATATAGAAAAGGCCTTATCCCAAGGGGGATAAGGCCAGCCTTCGGCGAGGATTTATTTCCATTTGGAATTAAGGGTTAGCGCCCTTTGAACAAGCCGCCCAAGATGCCGCGAACGATGCGGCGCCCTGTGGTGCCTTTGAGCTCCTTGATCACAAGGTTCGCAATGGTGCCGCCGAAACCTTCTTCTGATTTTGTGGTGCGTTTCGAGGTCGAGCGTGTCACCCCTTTACCCGCATAGCGACGGGCGGCGTTGAATTCGCGCAATGCCGGGGTGGCCTCGCTGGCTTCGGCCTCTTGTTCGGCCTGTTCGGCAGCTTTGGCCGCGTCCTCGGCGCGTTTTGTCAGCATTTCAAAGGCGGATTCGCGGTCAAGACGGGTGTTATATTTCGCAGCCATCGGGCTTTGGGCCATAAGCGCGGCGCGCATGGCGGGCGCGATCGGGCCAAGTTGCGAGGACGGCGGGCGGATCAGGGTGCGTTCGACAACGCCGGGGACGCCCTTTTTTTGAAGCATCGATGTGACAGCTTCGCCGACGCCGACCTCGCGGATGGCTTCTTCGGTGTCGAAGCGCGGGTTCTCGCGGTAGGTTTGCGCGGCCATGCGCAGTTCCTTGCGGTCTTTGGCGGTAAAGGCGCGCAAGGCGTGCTGAATCCGGTTGCCAAGCTGGCCCAGAATGTCGTCGGGGACATCGGCAGGGTTTTGAGTGATGAAATAGACGCCAACCCCTTTGGAGCGGATCAGGCGCGCGACCTGTTCGACCTTGTCGATCAGCGCTTTGGGGGCGTCGTCGAACAGCAGGTGCGCTTCGTCAAAGAAGAACACCAGTTTGGGTTTGTCCGGGTCGCCCACCTCGGGGAGCTCTTCGAAGAGTTCAGACAGCAACCACAGCAAGAACGTCGCGTAGAGTTTGGGCGAATTCATCAACTGGTCCGCCGCGAGGATGTTGATGAAACCGCGCCCGTCTGTGTCGGTACGCATCAGATCGCTAAGTTCCAAGGCGGGTTCGCCGAAAAGATCCGCCGCGCCCTGGTTTTCGAGAACAAGCAACCGGCGCTGGATCGTGCCGACCGACGCCGTGGATACGTTGCCGTAGCGCAGTGCCAGAGTTGACGCATTTTCGCCGACCCAGACCAGCAGCGATTGCAGATCCTTGAGATCGAGCAGTGGCAGCCCGTCTTCGTCCGCCACCCGGAATGCAATGTTGAGAATGCCTTCTTGTGCTTCGCTTAAGCCCAGCAACTGACCCAACAGCAGTGGGCCCATTTCGGAAATGGTGGTGCGCACGGGATGGCCCTGTTTGCCGAACATGTCCCAAAACGCGACGGGGAACGCGGCATAGCTGTAGTCGTGGAACCCGATCTTGGATGCGCGCTCCATGAAGGGGCCATGCAATTTATGGGTATCGGATCCGGCATTGGCGAGCCCTGACAAATCGCCCTTTACGTCGGACAGAAACACCGGCACGCCCGCTGCCGAAAACCCTTCGGCGAGAATTTGAAGGGTCACCGTTTTGCCGGTGCCAGTGGCCCCTGCGATCAGGCCGTGGCGGTTGGCATAGCCGATGCTCAGGAATTGCTGCGTGGCGTAATCCTGGCCGCCGCCCCCGATAAAGATATCTTTAGTCACGTGGTCATTATCCTTTAAGGCCCCGCCGATGCGGGCAAAGTGCCGCCAGAGCATACAAACTTAACCTTTGGACGCCATAGTCAAATTGTTCCGGGCCTATTTGTCCTTTCGGCCCGTGAACACTTCCTCCCTGTCAGACTGGCCGTGCCTTCGGGTACGGCCCTTTTTTTGCCCTGGCTGGCAAAGGCTTCAGCTAATCTATCCATCTATATGCATATTTTCCTGTTGACCGTCGGCATCCGCTTTCGTAACGTCCCTTTAATAAGTCGGCCCAGTCCGACGGGGAGAAAAGAAGAACAGGAAAAAGGGCGTTTTGCGCCCTTTTTTCTATTTAGGGATCAGGCGATGTCGTGATCAGCAAGAACTTGCCAGAAACTGTTGGATTTTGTTGGGATCTTGCCTGACAACGCTGATTTAACATGGTAATTAGCGAGAAATTCAACGGATTTGGAACGAGCATGAACAAGTACCTTACGATCCTTCCGCTTTGCACGGCTTTGGTGATGCCAATGACGGGTTTTGCACAGACGGCGACCCCTTCGACAGCAGAAACACCCCCCGCGACAACACAAGCACCAGCTGCCTCGGGCGTTGAGGCGCAATTGAGCATGGGTGACGACGGCGAAGCGACGAGCGACATTGGCAAGCCCTATACCAAAGAAGTTGTAGGGGCCTGGGAAATCCGTTGCATCAAAACCGAAGAAGAGGCCGACCCTTGCCAGATGTACCAGCTGATGGATGACGGTCAGGGCGCGCCTGTTGCAGAATTTTCGCTGTTCCGCCTGCCCGATGGTGGCAAGGCACAGGCCGGTGCAACCGTTGTCGTGCCCCTTGAGACGTCATTGCCTTCGCAACTGAGCGTTGCCGTCGATGGCGGCAAAGAACGCCGCTATCCCTTCGCATTCTGTAACCCGGTCGGATGCTATGTCCGCATGGGTCTGACCGAAGCAGATGTGGCTGCGTTCAAGCGCGGCAAAGAGGCGACAATCACTATCGTCCCTGCCTTGGCACCCGACCAGAAGGTTCAGCTAACGTTGTCGTTGGACGGATTTACGTCAGGCTTTGACAAATCATCCGTGATCGACCGCTAAATTTCGATTACCAGACTATCAAAGGGCCGCCTCTGACCGAGGCGGCCTTTTGTATTTCTGCCCATCCTTTAGATGTTGCCGTTAGAACTTGCGTAGGGCTATGACCGCATTCATGCCCCCAAAAGCAAAGGCGTTGGTCAGCGCCACGGTGACCTTGGCATCGCGGGCAACATTGGGAACCACGTCAAGCGCACAGTCCGGATCGGGTTCCTGATAGCCGATGGTCGGGGCGATCACCCCGTCGCGCAACGCCATGATACAAGCAAGCAATTCAACGGCACCGGTGCCGCCGATCAGATGGCCATGCATGGACTTGGTCGAACTGATCATCACCCGGTCCGCATGGGGGCCAAACACATCGGCCACGGCGGCGCATTCGGTCCGATCATTGGCGGCAGTGCCGGTTCCGTGGGCGTTGATATAGCCGACCTCCTGCGGGTTGATTTGCGCATCCTCCAAGGCACCTGCCATGGCCCGTGCAGCCCCTGCCTTGGATGGCATCACAATGTCGCTCGCATCCGAGGACATGGCGAAACCAGCGACTTCGCACAGGATTTCGGCCCCGCGCGCGCGGGCATGTTCGTATTCCTCGAAGACAAAGATGCCGGCCCCTTCGCCCTGCACCATGCCATTGCGGTTTGCGGAAAACGGGCGGCAGGCATCGCGGCTCATCACGCGCAGGCCTTCCCAGGCTTTGACGCCGCCGAAACACAGCATAGATTCAGAACCGCCTGTCACCATCGCAGGGGCCATGCCCGACCGGATCATCGCAAAAGCCTGCGCCATGGCGTGGTTGGACGACGCGCAGGCGGTCGATACCGTAAAGGACGGCCCCTTGAGGTTATATTCCATGCTGACATGGCTGGCGGCGGCATTGTTCATCAGCTTGGGCACGACAAAGGGATGGACGCGGTTTTTGCCCTCTTCATAGACGGCGCGGTAATTGTCGTCCCATGTGCTGACGCCACCCCCCGCCGTGCCCAGCACCACGCCTGATTTCGCAGCCAGTTCGCCCGAAAACACCAGCCCCGACTGGGCAATGGCTTGCGCTGCGGCGGCAAGGGTGAACTGCGTGAACCGGTCATAGAGCGAGATTTGCTGGCGGTTATAGCGCCCCTCGGCCTCGAAGCCCTTGACCTGCCCCCCGATCCGGATCGACAGCCGTTCAACATCGCGAAAGGCAAGCGGGCCGATACCGCACACGCCTTCGCGCATGGCGGTCAGCGTGTCGGGCACATTCAGGCCAAGCGCGTTGATCGTGCCGGCCCCGGTAATGACCACACGTTTCATGGGTTATCCCTGCTCGGTCTTGAGCCGCCGGATGCCGGCGACGATGCTGGCCACGCTGGAGATATCAAAATCAGAGGTGTCGGGTTGATTGGCGTTGAAAGGCACCGAAATATCAAAGGTTTCTTCGATGGCAAAGATGCTTTCCACAACGCCCATGCTGTCTATGCCTAAATCGCTCAGGGTGCTTTCCAGCGTGACATCGATCGGGTCAAGCATCGCCTGATCGGCAATGATTTCAATGACCTGAGTTTCAATATTCATCTAATACCTCGTCATTCCGGCCTTAGTCATCCACACCGGGAAATTGCTTTTTCAGCGCTGCGATATCGCGGATCAGGCGGGGCAAACGGCGCAACGCCTTATAGCTTTCGATCTGCTTGGCCATTTCGGTCGCGGGATACCCTAACATAGACCGGCCCGCTGGCGCATTCGACATGATCTTGGTGCCGCCGCCTGCAATGACCCCGTCGCCGACAAAGATGTTGTCGCTGACCCCGACCTGCCCGCCCAGCACGACGTTATCGCCGATGGTCGCCGACCCCGCGATGCCCACCTGACCACACAGCAAACAGTTCATCCCAACCACAACATTATGCCCCAAATGCACCTGATTATCGAGCTTGGTGCCATCGCCGATCACCGTGTCACGGATCGTACCGCTGTCAATTGTGCAGTTCATCCCGCATTCGACGTCATTGCCGATGGATACACTGCCCAGTGAATGGATACGCGTCCATTGTTGCGCTTTTGTGTCGCCGCGATCGCCAAGGGTCTTTCGGGTTTGTTCAACTGTGCTGGGTTCCGGCGTGACAAAGGAAAACCCGTCGCCGCCAATGCGTGCACCGGGCTGCGCGATAAAGCGGTCCCCGATCCGGACACGCGCGCCGATGCTGACGTGATCGCGCAGATAGGCGTTGGCCCCCAAGACGGCATCGGTGCCGATATGGCATTGTGGACCAATTACACTGCCCGCCCCGATCCGCGCGCCTGCCGCAATAATCGTCAGGGGTCCAACCGACACATCATCAGCCAGTATCGCGGTGGGATCAATGATCGCAGAGGGGTGAATACCCGTGCCAAACCCCTGCCCCGGATCCATCATTTGTGTCAGCCCCGACATCGCAAAGCGTGGCCTGTCGGGCAGGATCGCCGCCTTCAGGCCCAAACCTTGCCAGTCCGCATCTGTCCAGAGCATCGCCGCCTGTGCTGCCCCTTGCGCAAGGGCTGCGGCGTATTTCGGGTTCATCGCAAGCGCAAGATCATCCGCCCCGGCCTGAGCAGGTTCCGCAAGCTTGGTGATCATCAGCGATGTATCCCCAACGGCGGTCGCCCCCAAGGATGTCGCAATCTGTTGGATGGTATAGCGCATTGGCTGTCTCCCCTTGTCGGGGATGGATTACCCCTGAACGGCGCCCAATGCCACCCCTGCCTTACTAAGCGCATTCCAGATCCGGGCGTCGCGGCCATAGATATCGGCACGATACTGCGTATGACCCCGAGGCGTCGTAAAGGCTGTGCGATAGATCAGATGCACGGGCAATTCGACGTCCAGATGGACAAATGTTTCCTTGCCTGTCGCCAGTTTGGATTTGAAAAACCCAACCGGATCAGAGGTTTGCGCAGCCAGCAAAGTATAGGCAAAGTCGAACGGATCAGCCAGACGCACACAGCCGTGGCTAAACGCGCGCATGTCGCGGGCGAACAGGCTTTTTGAGGGCGTGTCATGTAGGTAGATGTTGTATTTGTTGGGGAAAATGAACTTTACCAATCCCAAAGCATTGGCCCTGCCGGGCCCTTGGCGCATCGAAAACGGGAATGTCCGTTCGGTGTAGCTGCTGAAATTCACCGATCCACGGGGCACGATACGGCCACTGCGATCAATCAGATCAATGTGGCCGGCAGCGTTTGGATTGCGCTTCATCGAGGGCAGATATTCTTTGGTCACGATAGACCGCGGCACATTCCATGTCGGGTTGATCACGATATATTCCATCGTGTCTGAAAATTCCGGGGTATAGCGACCGTCTTCGGTTGCCCCGACGACAGATCGGGTTTCGAATGTGACCCGACCATTGTCGATGATCGCGGCGGTAAATGCGGGGATATTTACCAGAACATGCCGTGCACCGCGTTCCTTGTTCAGCCAGCGTTCCCGCTCCATCGCGACGACGACCGATTTCAGGCGTGTTTCGACGCTTTTGTTCATTTCGGTGATCGTGCCGGGGCCGGCAACGCCATCCGTGTTCAGCCCGTGGTCTTGCTGAAACTCGCGCACAGCCGCCTCGATTGCGCTGTCATAGCTTATGCCATTGGACCGCTTGAGGTAGCCCATTCTGATCAGCCGGTTGCGCAGCGACACAACCGCAGGCCCCTGCGCGCCGGGCTTGAGAGCGGGTGCAGACACCGAAGGACCCCAGCCGCCAGTGGCCAAAAGCTTTTCCATCGCCAGCTTTTCACGCATCAGCGCGTTGTATTCCATGGTGCGGGGGCGCAGGTTGCGCAGGAACGGCATCGGGTCGGATTTAACAAAATCGGTTAGATAGCTTTGACGGTCACGGTACGGGACTTCGCGCACGATCGACGAATCCACCCGTGACGGGATCAGAATGCCAGTTTGCAGATCGCGGGCGTATTGCAGGAAGACGCGGGTCATTTCGACCTCGGCCAAGCCACGATCGCGGGGAGTGCGCGCATTGGCCAGTGTGTTCATCAACCCTTGGGGATCATAGCGTGCGACCGGCAGACCATGCAATTCGGCCGTCTTGATTGCCGCCATCAATGCAGCACGGCGGTCGCGTTGCGTATCATCGGCGTCGGTCCAGATCGGTGCATAGTTGCTGTCGCGGTAATGGGCTGCGATATCTTCGTCGCGCGCGGCGGCCTCGGCAACGGCTTGTTTAAAGGCTGTCACTTGGGCGAATGCTGGACTGGGGGCCGTGAAAAGCATCATCGCAGTGGCCGCAGCCCCCGCAATTAGGGAAAGTTTTATATGAATGCTGGGTATAGCATTGATCATCTTTTGCATCGAATCCCCCGAAACTGCGAATTGAATATGTCGACTAAGGCCAGATGCCACCAGATTTTGTCCAATAACATTCCGCGTGAGGTCACAACTAAGGCTTAGGTGATGCTTATCGGCATCGTGTGTGTTGTAAATATGTACGGCTATCAAGCTTTGCGCAAATTTTCGCCTAAAATTATTGTCACTTGGAACCAAACCGATTCAGCGCTTGGTTAAGGAATCGGGCTATGCAATAAAACCGATGCATATGGGGATAGGCGAAGGCTTCCGTGTAACATCATGGAACAACAGGCAGAAACGGGAAATTAAACATATGACTGGTATAAGTTCTTCGGGCATGACCCGCCGCGCTTTGTTGGGTGCATTTGCTGCGACAACGGTCGCCGCCGCGCCAACGTTTGCAAGCGCAGCTGGTTTTTTGCGTGGCGCTGGCGATATTCGCCGGATCAAGATGTTTTCCGGGCGTACTGGCGAACGCATCGACATGATTTACTGGATCGAAGGCGATTATGTCGCCGACGCGGTCAAGGAAGTGAACCATTTCATGCGCGACTGGCGGACGGATGGCGTTAAATCGATGGATCTGCGTACTGTTGATATTATGGCCGCTGCGCATAACCTGATGGATGTGAATGAACCCTATATGCTGCTGTCCGGCTATCGCAGCCCCAAGACAAATGCGATGCTGCGGTCAAAATCGCGTGGTGTTGCGAAAAATTCACTGCATATGCGGGGACAAGCCGCTGACCTGCGCCTGGCATCGCGTTCGGTAAACCAGATGGCAAAAGCTGCTGTTGCCTGTCGTGGCGGTGGCGTTGGCCGATACTCGGGTTCAAACTTTGTCCACATGGATTGTGGTCAGGTCCGAAGCTGGGGCGGCTGAACACCGAAAATTGAGTGAGATCAAAGCGCCCTTGGGCGCTTTTCTCCTTTTTAGGGTATGCGACTTTTCCATTTCAACGCCCACTCCACACGCAATTATGCTGGCGGAAACCAAGCAAGCGTCAGCACTGCCAGCGCCAAATAGCGCAGGCCCTTGGCAATTGTGATGATTGCCATAAATGACCATAGCGGTTCGCGCAGCATACCGGCGATGACCGTCAACCCGTCCCCGATGATTGGCAGCCAGCTTGCCAACAGCGACCAGCGCCCATAGCGGTGGTACCAACTTTCGGCGCGCGCCATCTGTGCGTCTGTGGCTGGGAACCAGCGTTTATGCTTGAAACGCAGGGCGACCCGGCCGAGCACCCAATTCACAACCGATCCCAAAACATTGCCCACAGTCGCGACAATCAAAAGGATCGTCAGGGAATGCTGGTTGTTCAACATCAAGGCAACCAGCAGCGCTTCGGATTGCATGGGCAGAAAAGTCGCCGCGATAAAGGCCGCAGAGAACAGCCCAAGATAGCCAATCATGCGCGCGTCATCCGATTTGGGGCCAAGTCATTTTGCGTCAAACGCCACGCTCCTTGTTGGATTGGTTGCTGCCTTGCTCATCTTAACGCAGGGTCGTTCTGCCAAACAGTCTTCAAAGCGCCGCAGGTGCGACGGCAGTACCGTAAAAATCATGTGGCAGAAGCCGAATAACCTATTGAAAGTTAACATACGATCTTGATCAGCAGCATAGATGATCTTGTCCGCATCCTTTACCGAACACCATCGCAAATACAGTCCGACAAAATAAAACCGCCGCAAAACAGGGTGTTTTGCGGCGGTGAATGTGTCTGGGAGAAGACGCGTTTTAACGTTTAGCGCAGGGCTTTTGCCTGCGATGCGATGTGGCGGATTTCACCGCGCGCGACACCGATATCGGCCAGGTCGCGGTCGTTCATCGCGGATAATTCTTTATAAGTCTGGCGTACTGCACGCTGGTCGGCACGGTGCGTGGCATAAGCCTCGAACACGTTGCTCAGTTTTCCCATCAGGCCTGCGCCGCGGGGGGCGGTATATGTTGTCGTATAGCTCATTTTGATTTCTCTTTCTCGGTTTTGCGGTGGCATACCCACCGCAATCGGATTGTCTTACGTATTGATATTAGGGTGCTTTCGCGACCAAGCGCTTTGGCTTAGGCTGCTACCACATTGCGTGGCGTGCGCCGGAATGCCGTGGCAACTTTGCGTGTCAACGATGTTGCAAAGGCTGCGATATAGGCGCTGCGCAAGGCGGATGCTTGGCGCAGAATTCGGTCAACGTCGGCAGGTGTGGCGGTTTCGTTTTTCAGTGCGTAGTTCATTTTCAATTTTCCGTTTCTGGGCTTCATTGCCCGTGATCTCCATATGTGCCTGAATGCCTTATGGTGCAAACCATAGGCGGTATGCGCGCGGTGCATGGCTTTTGCGGTCGCGCTGAAATTTGATTTTTGTGTCTAATCAAAGAGGTAAAACTTGGTGAAATCGAACCTACTCCAGCGGGCACCTACTTTTCTCAGGCGACCTTGGCCGGATTGTCGGAAATCGCCGATCACATCCGCATCTCAAAGTGACAGCCGCCCGGCGCGTCGATAAGATGAGCACCATGACTGATCCTGTTTCTTCGATCCGAAATCTCGGACCTGCCTTTGAAAAATCATGCAGCAGCGTTGGTATCAACAGCGCACAACAGCTGCGCGATCTTGGTGCGGATGCCGCATACGAGATGCTTCTGAAATCCGGGCAACGCCCCCATTTTATCGGGTATTATGTGCTCGTCATGGCGCTACAAGGGCGTCCTTGGAATGATTGCAAAGGTGCCGAGAAGGCAGCACTACGGGTCAAATTCGACGGGTTGAAGGCCCGCGCGCATGATCCGAAACTGTCCGAATTTGAACGGATGATGGATATGATCGGGGTGCGCGGCATCAATACTTAGGAACGCAATGGCTCTGGCGGCGTTAGGGTGTCAAACCCCAATAGATTAGGCGTAGAATGCTCAGACCCGAAAACATCGACCGCGATCTTGACCAATTGCAAACGCTCGCGCGGCGTATGGATTACGCCTTTCGTATTCCACTGTTGGGCATCCGGCTGGGCTGGGATTCAATTCTTGGCGTGGTTCCGGGTGTTGGGGATGCGCTGGCGCTTGCCCCTGCCGGTTATATTGTAAAAGAGGCGCATCGTTTGGGGGCCAGCAAGTCCGTTCTTGCCCGCATGGGGGCAAATATCGGCATCGATCTTGTTATCGGTGCGATCCCGCTGGTCGGCGATCTTTTCGACATTGGCTGGAAATCGAACACGCGCAATGTTGCGTTGCTTAGGGACCACCTTGGCAGACCGCCCACCATAGCACTGGATGCAGAGGGGGATTTATCCTCGCACCACCCTACCCTGCGAGGGTGAGGCATAAAAAAAGGCCGCAGTTTCCCGCGACCTTTTCTCGTCATAAAAGCGGTTGGCTTAGCCGACCAATTCAAGACCGGAAAAGAAATACGCGATTTCAATTGCCGCTGCTTCAGGTGCATCCGACCCGTGGACCGAGTTTTCGCCAACTGATTCAGCAAACTCAGCGCGGATTGTTCCGGCTGCTGCGTCGCTTGGGTTGGTTGCGCCCATCACTTCGCGGTTTTTCGCGATGGCGTTTTCGCCTTCCAGAACCTGCGCAACGATTGGCGCGGACGCCATAAATTCGCACAGTTCGTCATAGAAGGGACGCTCGGCGTGCACTTTGTAGAACTCACCGGCTTGTCCTTTTGTCAGGTGAATACGCTTGCTTGCAACGATACGCAGGCCTGCGTCTTCGAATTTCTTTACAATAGCGCCGGTCAGGTTGCGGCGTGTTGCGTCTGGTTTGATGATCGAGAATGTGCGCTCAAGGGCCATGATAGCTCTCCTATAGGGGGTTAATTTGGCCGCTCCCTAGCATGGTGATTGCCGCGTGAAAAGGCGCGATTGACGCGGGGCCAGACATGGTTCACACCGCGCCCATGTTACGCATTTCAGAAATCAACTATTCCGTCGAAGGCCGCCCCTTGTTTGAGGAGGCCAGCGCCGTCATTCCCGAAGGTCATAAAGTGGGCCTCGTCGGCCGCAATGGCGCGGGCAAAACCACATTGTTCCGCATCATTCGCGGGGAATTGGGGCTGGACGCGGGCGATATCTCCCTGCCGTCGCGCGCCAAAATTGGCGGTGTCGCCCAAGAGGTGCCGTCGTCGGACGTGTCTCTGATCGACACCGTACTTGCGGCAGATGTCGAACGCGCGTCCCTCATGGCCGAAGCCGAAACCACCAAAGACCCTGCCCGCATCGCCGAGGTGCAAACCCGTCTTGCAGACATCGACGCATGGTCCGCCGAAGGGCGCGCTGCGGCGATCCTTAAGGGGCTAGGCTTTGATGATCACGACCAGCAACAGCCCTGTTCCGCCTATTCCGGCGGCTGGCGCATGCGTGTGGCGTTGGCCGGTGTCCTTTTTGCGCAGCCCGATCTGCTGCTGCTCGATGAACCGACCAACTATCTCGACCTTGAAGGCGCGTTGTGGCTTGAAAACTATCTGTCCAAATACCCGCACACCGTGATCATCATCAGCCACGACCGTGGCCTGTTGAACCGTGCCGTCGGTGGCATCTTGCACCTCGAAGACCGCAAACTGACCTATTACCAGGGCAACTACGACCAGTTCGCAAAAATGCGCGCTGAAAAACGGGCGCAGCTTTCGGCCGCCGCGAAAAAGCAGCAGGCGCACAAGGCGCACATGCAGGCCTTCGTGGACCGCTTTAAGGCCAAGGCGTCCAAGGCCAAGCAGGCACAATCGCGGATGAAGGCCATCGAAAAGATGGTAACTATTACGCCGCCCGAAGAAGCCGCGCGCAAGGTGTTCACCTTTCCGCAGCCCGATGAATTGTCGCCTCCGATCATCAGCATCGAAGGTGGATCGACGGGCTATACCGAAGGTCAGCCCGTGCTGTCGCGCCTTAACCTGCGTATCGATCAGGACGACCGGATCGCGCTGCTGGGCAGAAACGGTCAGGGCAAATCAACCCTGTCGAAACTGCTGTCCAATCGTCTGGTCCTGTTCGAAGGCAAGGCCGTCAACTCCAATAAACTGCGCATCGGTTTCTTCGCCCAGCATCAGGTCGACGAACTGATCATCAACGAAACCCCTTTGCAGCACATGATCACTGCCCGCCCCGGCGTAATGCAGTCGAAACTGCGTGCGCAATTGGCGGGTTTCGGCCTTGGTCCCGACCAAGCTGATACCGAAGTCGGCCGCCTGTCGGGGGGGCAAAAGGCCCGCCTGTCGCTGCTGCTTGCGACGCTTGACGCGCCTCACTTGCTGATCCTCGATGAACCGACCAACCACCTCGACATCGAATCCCGCGAGGCGCTGGTCGAAGCGCTGACACGTTACAGCGGTGCTGTGATCCTTGTCAGCCATGACATGCACCTGCTGTCGATGGTGGCAGACCGTCTGTGGCTGGTATCCGATGGCACGGTGAAACCCTACGAGGATGACCTTGAAGCGTATCGCAAAATGCTGCTGACCGTCGAAAAGCCTGTTAGCCGCAATGCAAAACCTGTCAAAGAAGCGCCGAAACCCAAGCGCGCCACCCGAGAAGACATCCTTGCACTGCGCTCCGAAGTGCGCACCGCCGAAGCCCGCGTGACGAAAATCAACGACATGCGCGATAAGCTGGCCAAGAAACTTGCCGACCCGGCCCTTTACGAAAAGGACAAAGTCGGCGAACTTGAAGTCTGGAACAAAAAATACGCCGAAGTCATGGCCGCCCTTGAACGCGCCGAATCCATCTGGATGGCTGCACTCGAAAAGCTTGAAACAGCGTCTGCCTAAGACTTCTCTGGCTCACAAATATCCCGGGAAATGGTATTTAGACACCATTTCTCTAGTGAAATGGACGGGGCTGGCCCCCGGTGACAGCATATGATGACACTCGACATCGCCTTTATGATCACGGCTTTTGCCACGATGATCGTCATCATTGACCCTTTTGCGATCGGGCCGATGTTTCTGGCCCTGACCCCGGGTATGACACCTGTTCAACGCCGCCGTATCGCGTGGCGCGGTGTGTTTATTGCAGGGTTGATCCTGCTGGTCTTTGCTGCCTTCGGCGAAGCCGTTCTGGGATTCATCGGCATCTCGATGCCCGCCTTCCGCGTGGCGGGTGGGATTTTGCTGTTTCTGACCGCGCTTGAAATGCTGTTTGACCGCCGGACCAAACGGCGTGAACAAAACACGACGGATCCGGATCATGATCCTGACGATCATGATGACCCTTCGGTCTTTCCGCTGGCCATTCCGCTGATCGCGGGCCCCGGTGCAATCGCCTCTGTGATCCTTTTGACCGGTGAAAAACCCGGTGTCGAAGGGTTCATTACCGTGATGGGCATCACCTTTGCAGTGCTTGTTCTGATGGGGCTGACGATGCAGGCCAGCGGCTATCTTGAACGGGCCTTGGGCAAGGTCGGGATCAATGTCATCACCCGCCTGCTTGGCATGCTGCTGGCTGCACTTTCGGTACAATTCGTGCTTGATGGGCTTAGCGCGTTTGGTTTTGGGCCGGGCGCGGGCTGACAAACCGCGCAACACTCCCCATATATGCACTGCGTCCAAGGGGAAAACACCATGCCAGAGATTGAAACAGGCCGTCTGATCTATCTGTTGCTGCTATTGTTGATGGTCGCAGGGTGGTTTTTCATGCAGTCCCGCGAAGGGTTGAACAAGACTCTGCAACAGGCGGCCGTCTGGGGCATGATTTTCGTCGGTGTTGCAGCAGGTTACGGGCTTTGGGGCGATATCAGCCGCAGTTCGGCACTGCCACAGCAACGCTTCGAGGCCGGCATCGGCAGCGTCACCATACCACGCGCTCGCGACGGACATTATTATCTGACGGCGCAGATCAACGGCGCGGCCATTCGCTTTGTGGTGGACACGGGGGCCACGGATATGGTGCTGACCCGTGACGACGCCCAGCGTGTCGGTCTTGCACCCGATGCACTGAATTATCTGGGGCGGGCCAATACTGCCAATGGCGAGGTCCGCACCGCCTTTGTGCGCCTGAACGAGGTCCAGCTGGGACAGGTCCGCGATTTTGATGTCCCCGCAGTGGTGAATGATGGCGAGATGCAGCAAAGCCTGCTTGGCATGGGATATCTGCAACGCTGGGGGCGGATTGAAATCGCGAATAACGAACTGGTCTTGACGCGGTAAGTTCGCGCCGTAACCCCTTTAGGTTTCGGCCTTTTTCTCCCATCGACCGGATTCTTCAGACCAGTATTGCGCCGATGCACCCGCCGCTTTCAGCGCTTTCCACTGGCTGCGCGCCTTGTTCAGGGCAATCTCGTCTTCGCCGTCGAACATGATACACACGCGGTCCAGTGCTGCGACCTCGGCGGCTGAAACGTCGGCCCCGTGGATCGAAAAAACGCATGAGGCCCCGTTCGGTGTTTCAGCACTGGTGGTCAGCAAAATTGGTTGGTCTGCGTCATGGAGTCCGCCAGCCATGCCATGCGGCAAGAACCCGTCTTCGGGCCCTTGCCGCCACAGCGCTGCATCCATTTGCGCCAAAGCCGCCGCATCCGTGCCCCGCACCGCGACACGCCAACCTGCCCCTTGGGCCTTGCCCAACAGCATGGTTAACGTGTCGACCAAGGGACGCCGCGTGAGGTGATAGAAATAGGCGGCCCCCATGGGTTACTCGGCCTCGAAATTATCTGAAATCAGGCGGTTCAGCGATGCGACCCCCCAACCAGTCGCGCCAACCGGTGCCAATGCGGTCTCGGATTTGACCGAGGCGACGCCAGCGATATCCAGATGGATCCACGGTGTTTCATCCTTTACGAACCGTCCAAGGAACTGCGCCGCAGTGATAGAACCGCCCGGACGGCCGCCGATGTTTTTCATATCCGCGATGCGACTTTTTAGCAGTTTATCATAGCCTTTGCCCATGGGCATGCGCCATGCGCCTTCATTTTCGGCATCAGCGGCTTTCAAAAAGGCATTGCACAGCGCATCATTGTTCGAAAATACGCCAGCGTTCTCATGGCCCAAGCCGATGATGATCGCCCCCGTCAGCGTGGCCAGATCAATCATGCCAGCGGGCTTAAAGCGTTCTTGGGCATACCACATCACGTCGCACAGCACCAAACGACCCTCGGCGTCGGTATTGATCACCTCGACCGTGTCGCCCTTCATGGATTTGATCACATCGCCGGGACGAATGGCATTGCCCGACGGCATGTTTTCCACGATGCCCACCAGCCCCACCACATTTGCCTTGGCCTTGCGCAGGGCAAGGCTGCGCATCACACCCGCCACAACGCCAGCGCCGCCCATGTCCATGGTCATATCTTCCATGCCCGCACCTGGCTTGAGGCTGATCCCGCCGGTGTCAAACACCACGCCCTTGCCGACCAGCGCGAGCGGTGCCGCGCCTTTTTCGCCGCCATTCCAATGCATGACGACGACATAGGACGGGCTGTCAGATCCCTGCCCGACCGACAGCAGCGTGCGCATGCCAAGCTCTTCCAGCTTGGCGTCGTCCAGCACTTCGACCTCAAGCCCGAGAGATTTCATTTCGGCCAATCGGTCGGCAAATTCGGTGGTGGTCAGGAAATTCGCAGGCTCATTGGTCAGATCGCGGGTCATAAAGGCACCATCGGCAATGGCCAGCAGCGGTGCGGCCGCGGCTTCGACCTCGTCCGGTTTGCTGGCCATGACGGTCACACTGCCCTTGCGCGGTTTGCCGTCGCTTTTGCGATCCTCAAAGGTATAATCGCGCATGGCAAGGCCGAAACACAGCTCTGCGGCTTTGCGCAGGCCCCCCGAGAGCAGCAGTAAATCCGCATCACCACGCCGTTTGGCAAGGCTGGCACCTGCCTTGCGCAGGTCTGTGATGTCGGCATTATTTGCCAGCTGCACCACATCGACGGCTTCGGCGGCCATGCCGGTGGGGTATCCCATGCTAAGCACATCACCTGGTTTAAGGTCCTTGAAGGCGGTGCTTTGCACCAGACGCTCCAGCGCGCCTTTGGTCAGCTTGTTGATCCGCCGCGCGCTTGGGTTCATCTTGCCGGTCGCGTCCACGGTTACCGCCACGCGGCCATCATGTTCAGCGATCTTTTCAATATCGGTTTGCGCGAAGGTCATTGGCGTCAATGCAGTCATGGGGCACCCTTGTTATCTGATTTGCCCCCAAGACGTAACGCGCTGCGCCTCTTAAGGCCAGATAGCAGTTTTCGAGGCTGGAATTTTCCGTTAAGATTGCTGGTGTATACATCCTCCAAGACCTAAGGGACGCAGATTGGCCAAGTTCGACCGCTACATGTTGTCCCAATTTCTGACCCTGTTCAGCTTTTTTGCGCTGGTACTGGTGGCGATATTCTGGATCAACCGTGCCGTTATCCTGTTTGACAGGCTGATCGGTGATGGCCAGACCGCTTTGGTGTTTCTTGAATTCACTGTGCTTGGCCTGCCGCGTTTGATCACCACTGTCTTGCCCATCGCGACCTTTGCGGGGGCTGTTTATGTGGTCAACCGGATGACCAGCGAATCCGAGCTGACTGTTTTGCAGTCCACCGGCACAGGTCCGTGGCGCTTGGCACGGCCGGTTCTTGCCTACGGGATATGTGTGGCGTTGATGATGTCCGCGCTGACCCATGTTCTGGTGCCGATGGCCAAGGCACAGTTGAACGAGCGCGAAGCCGAGATATCCCAAAACGTTACAGCCCGCCTGCTGACTGAAGGAACGTTCTTGCACCCGACATCAAAGGTGACATTCTACACCCGTCTGATCGGGACGGACGGCGTGCTGCGCGACGTGTTTCTATCGGACCGGCGCAACCCTGACGAAGGCGTGATCTATACCGCATCAGAGGCCTATCTGGTGCGCAACGGCGATGGCACCACGCTGATCATGGTGGACGGTCTGGCGCAACGTTTGCAGGTTGAGGGCAAGCAACTGGCGACCGCTAAGTTCAGGGATTTTTCCTTTGATATCTCTGCCTTGGTCAGCAGCAGCACTGACAAGAACCAATCCATCGACAGCATGGTGACATTTGATTTGCTGGGCAATTGGGACGCTCTGGCCAAACAGACAGGACAGAACCGCGGTGATATCGCCGAAGAGGTCAACGCGCGCTTTGCCGATCCGCTCTTTTGCATCATCGCGGCGATGATCGGCTATGGCGCGCTAATCATGGGAGGGTTCTCGCGCTTTGGCGTCTGGCGCGAAATCGTATTCGCCTTTGGTTTGCTGATTGCCATAGACGGGTTTGGCAATTCCCTAGTCGAGACTGTGCGCGCGGATGCCAGCCGCTGGCCGGTTTTGTATGTGCCCAGCCTTGTCGGGGCCGGTCTGGTGCTGGCGATGATCTGGCAAACGGCACATCCCGGCTGGACCAAGCGATTGCGCGCGCAAAAGGGGGCATCATGATCCTGCATCTTTATTTTGCGCGGCGGTTCCTGACCGGATTTGTGCTGATCTCGGCTGTTTTATTCGCGCTGTTGATACTTGTTGATATGGTGGAACAGGCGCGGAAATTTGCGAGCCATGATATTGGCTGGCAGGGACTGTTCGGGATGACCTTACTGAACACCCCGCAAACGTTGAACCTGATTTTGCCGTTGATCATGATCCTGGCGACGGTGGTGCTGTTTTTGTCTTTGGCCCGGTCGTCTGAACTGGTGGTGACCCGTGCCTCGGGGCGTTCCGCGCTTAGCGCGTTGCAAGCACCCGTCTGGGTGGCATTCATCATCGGCATCATGGCGGTTGGCATGCTGAACCCGATCGTGGCGGCGACGGCGAAACGCTATATCGAACTGTCCGAAAGTATCCGCGCCGGGGGCGTTTCAGCCCTGTCAATCAGCGACGAAGGCTTGTGGTTGCGCCAAGGTGGCGATCAGGGTCAAACGGTCATTCGTGCGTGGCGGTCCAATGCGGACGCATCTGTGTTGTACGACGTTACGTTTCTTTCCTACGCCCCCCAAGGCGGCCCGATCCGGCGGATCGAGGCATCAAGTGCGGCGTTGGAAGACGAAGGCTGGGTGCTGTCGGATGTGAAATCCTGGCCGCTTGAACTGGGGGTGAATGCCGAAGGCAATGCGGAAGTTTTCGACACGCTCACCCTGCCCTCCACGCTGACACTGGACCGTATCCGCGAAAGCATCAGCGACCCCGGCGTCGTATCGATCTACGAACTGCCCGGGTTTATCCACCAGCTTGAACAAGCCGGATTTTCGCCGCGCCGCCACAAAGTGTGGTTGCAGACAGAACTGGCGCGGCCGTTCTTTCTGGTCGCGATGGTTCTTGTTGCGAGCGCTTTCACCATGCGCCATACGAGGTTCGGAGGCACAGGTGTTGCGGTGCTGGCGTCGGTTCTGTTGGGGTTCGGTTTGTATTTCATTCGCAGCTTTGCGCAGATTTTGGGTGAGAACGGGCAAATTCCGGTGGTTCTTGCCGCTTGGGCACCGCCTATCGCGTCGATCCTGCTGGCCCTTGGCCTTCTTTTGCATGCCGAGGATGGCTGATATGCGCCTGATTGCCCTTCTTTTCCTGATCCTCTTGCCGTTGCAGGCCGTCGCGCAGGACGCAGATACGCCAGCGGCGATGCTAGTGGCTGATGACTTGTTCATCACCCGCGACCGCGTTTTGGTGGCCCAAGGTAACGTCGAAGCATTTCAGGGCGATATTCGCATTCGCGCGCAAGCGATCCGCTATGACGGTCAGACAGGATCGCTGAGTATTGAAGGGCCCATTGTGCTGAACGACGGGGCTGGCACGGTGATCTTGGCTGATGCAGCGTCGCTGGACCAAGGCCTGCAAAACGGCTTGCTGCGCGGCGCGCGGATGATCCTGAACGAACAACTGCAGCTGGCTGCCGTTCAGATCGACCGCGTTGATGGTCGCTATAGCCAACTGTATAAAACTGCCGTCACGTCCTGCAAAGTCTGCACCGAAGGCGAAGTACCTTTGTGGCAAATTCGCGCGCGCCGAGTGATCCATGACGAGGTGGCGCAGCAGCTTTATTTCGACGATGCGACGTTTCACATCCGGTCCGTTCCGGTGTTCTATCTGCCGCGCCTGCGCTTGCCTGACCCGACACTGGACCGCGCAACGGGTTTTCTGGCCCCCAGTGTGCGCACGACATCGCAACTGGCGACGGGCCTCAAGATTCCGTATTTCATAAAACTTGGCGACAGCCGCGATCTGACCCTGACGCCTTATATTTCGTCAGCCACACGGACGCTGGAATTGCGGTACCGGCAAGCGTTCTTAACGGGGCGCATTGAATTTAACGGGGCCTATTCGCGCGACGACCAGCACCCTGACGAAACCCGCGGCTATTTTTTCGGGACCGGTGCCTTCGACATGGGCGGTGACTATCTGCTAAGCTTTAACATCAAGACGGTCAGCGACGAGGCGTATTTCACCGAATACGGCTATTCCGATGAAGACCGGCTGCGCAGTGATGTAACGCTGTCGCGCACGCGGCATGACAGCTATTTCCGCACAAGTTTGTACAACTTTGAATCCCTGCGCCCCGGCGAGGTCAACGCGACCCTGCCGACATTGGTCGTCGATGGTGAATACGAGCAGCGGTTTTTCCCGAAATTCGTCGGTGGCGAAGTCCGGCTGGCCTTGCAGGCCCATAGCCACCGGCGCAGTTCTGACCTCGATACGGATGGGCCGGATGCGGATTTGATCCCCGACGGGCGCGATGTGGCGCGGATCAACGGCAAGATCGAATATCTACGGCGCGACACCTATGGATCGGGCATCGTCATGGACACGCGGACGGGGGCGACATTCAACTTCTTTGACATCAGTCAAGATCGCAGCTTTGCCCAGAACCATTATGACTTGGCCCCGTTTGGAGCGCTAAGCTTGAGCTATCCCATGGTGCGGCGCAGCACTGGAGATGTTTCGCAGGTCCTGACCCCGCTGGTGCAACTTGGCTGGACGGGTGGTGATCGGCTCGACATTCCCAATGACGAAAGCACCCGTGTTGAATTTGATCAGGGTAACCTTCTGACCCTGTCGCGGTTTCCGCGACCGGACCGTCGCGAGCGCGGTGCCGTGGCGGCTGTCGGCGTCAGCTGGTCGCGCATCGATCCGGCCGGTTGGGACGCGCATCTTGCGGTTGGTCAGGTGTTTCGGAATGTTTTTGACGCGGAGTTTTCGGATAGCTCGGGCCTGTCGGGCACCAGTTCTGATGTCTTGTTGGCGGGGCAAATAAGCAACCGGGCGGGGATGTCGTTGACTGGGCGTATGCTGGTCGATACCGACTTTGAGATTTCCAAGACCGAGTTGCGCGGCGCGTGGTCCTTTCGCAAAGCCAGCCTTGGCGGCACCTATGTCTGGCTTGAGGCCGACCTGGCCGAAGACCGTGCGATGGCCGTGTCCGAGATTTCCCTTGATGGGACCTATGATATTGGCAAACATTGGACCGCCAGTGCCGACCTGCGTTATGACGTTGAAAATGATGATGCCGCTACGGCGGGGCTTGGGCTGACCTACAACAATGAATGTGTCAGCGTCGACCTTTCGGTCCGCAGGCGCTATACCTCCTCAACAAGTGTTGAGCCCTCGACTGATATCGGGTTTAACATCGGCCTGCGGGGCTTTTCGGCCTCCAGCGGAACAGAAAGATATGTGCGATCATGTGGGAAGTAACCAAGATGAACCTGAACCGTCTGACACGTAGCATCGGCCTGATTGGCCTTGCTTTGATGACTTCGACTCCGCTTGCTGCGCAAAATCTGTATGCGCCGGTGGCGCGGGTCAATGAAACAGTCGTGACAGAATTCGAAGTCCAGCAGCGCCAGCGGTTCTTGCAACTTCTCAACGCGCCCGGTGCCACCCGCGAGGGGGCATTGTCGTCGCTGATCGACGAACGCTTGCGCAACGAAGCCGTGGCAGAGGCTGGCATCGCCCTGACCGCTGAAGGAATTGATGAAAGCCTGACCGAATTTGCCGCGCGCGCCAACCTGAGCGCCGATGAATTTGTTTCGACACTTGAACGGTCGGGCGTCGCGAAAGAAACCTTTCGGGATTTTGTTGTAAATTCCGTTGGCTGGCGTGAATTGATCCGCGCGCGCTACAATGCGCGGGTGCAGATCACCGATGCCGAAATCAATCGCGCGCTTGGGGCGACCCGTGGCGGCGGCGTGCGCGTGCTTCTGTCCGAGATCATCATACCGGCCCCGCCCCAAGATGCAGCACGGGTGAATGCCTTGGCTGAACAGATATCCCAAAGCCGGTCTGCGGCTGAATTTTCGGGCTTTGCCAGCCGCTATTCCGCGACAGCGTCGCGCGGGCGTGGCGGGCGGCTGGACTGGCAGGACCTGGCGAACCTGCCCCCCAGCCTGCAACCGCTGATCCTCGCGCTGGCACCGGGTGAAGTGACCGCACCGCTGCCCATTCCGAACGCTGTTGCCCTGTTTCAACTGCGCGACATTCAGGAAACCGGGGCAACCACGCCGGTCTATTCCGCCATCGAATATGCGGCCTATTACATTGCCGGAGGCCGGAGCGAGGCCGCATTGGCCCAAGCCCAAACCCTGCGCGGCCGCGTGGATACCTGCAATGACCTTTACGGCGTTGCCAAGGGCCAACCCGCCGAGGTGCTGGACCGCGTGACCAAGGCCCCTGCCGAGATCCCGCAAGACATCGCCATCGAATTGTCCAAGCTGGACCCGGGCGAAGTCTCGACGGCACTGACCCGCGCCAGTGGTCAAACCTTGATGTTCTTGATGATGTGCGATCGCACCAGTGCCTCCAATCAGGATGTATCGCGTGTGGATGTGGCCAATGCTTTGCGCCAGGAGCGTTTGTCGGGCTATGCCGATCAGCTTTTGGAACAGCTTCGGGCCGATGCGCGCATTGTGCGCAAATGACCTTGTCGGACAGTTTATCGGGCAAGCCGGTGGTGATCTCCTGCGGGGAACCCTCCGGCATCGGTCCCGAGGTCGCGGCACGCGCATGGGCCAAACTTGCTGGCGAAGTGCCCTTGGTTTGGCTGGGCGATCCGCGCCACCTGCCCCGTGACATCCCCCATGTCGTGATCGACAACATGCAAGACGCTTTACGCGCTGGCCAAGACGCGCTGCCGGTCATCGCACACCCCTTTATGGCTGACGCCATTCCCGGCCAGCCTGATCCTGCCAACGCCCAAGGTGTGATTGACGTGATTGCCCGCGGTGTTGCCATGGTACGCGCCGGTCAGGCTTGTGCGCTGACCACCGCGCCGATCCACAAAAAAGCGCTCAAGGACGGGGCCAATTTCGCCTATCCGGGGCATACGGAATATCTGGCCGCCCTTGCCGGTGTCGATGACGTGGTGATGATGCTTGCGTCCGATCAATTGCGCGTGGTGCCCGCCACCATCCACATCGCACTTGATCAGGTCCCGGTCGTTTTGACGCCCGATCACCTGCGCCGGGTGATTGAAATCACTGCCACAGGTTTGCAACGGCAGTTCGGCATTCCAAAACCACGCCTTGCCATTGCGGGTCTGAATCCCCATGCGGGCGAAGGCGGTACCATGGGCCATCAGGAACGCGACTGGATGGAACCCCTGATCCAGCAAATGCAGGCCGAAGGCTATGACCTCATTGGTCCCCTACCGGCCGACACGATGTTTCACGCAGCTGCCCGCACCCGCTATGACGCCGCGATCGCGATGTATCATGATCAGGCGTTGATCCCGATCAAGACCCTCGATTTTGACCGCGGCGTCAACGTTACGCTTGGCCTGCCATTTATCCGTACCTCCCCCGACCACGGCACTGCATTCGACATCGCGGGTCAGAACATCGCCAACCCCACCAGCATGATCGAAGCCATTCGTCTTGCGCAAAAGATGGCGCAGTCATGAGGCTTCTCTGGCTCTTAAATATCCTCGCCGAAGGCATAAATCACTTTTGGCGAACCATCTCCTCAAACGCATTGGGCACCACATGACCGCCATAGACAGCCTGCCGCCCCTGCGCGATGTGATCAACACCCATGACCTCAAGGCGCGCAAATCTCTGGGGCAGAACTTTCTTCTCGACCTGAACCTGACGGCCAAGATTGCGCGTCAAGCGGGCGATCTGACCGCCTGCGATGTGCTTGAAATCGGCCCTGGTCCCGGTGGCCTGACCAGGGCGCTGCTGTCCGAGGGCGCGCGCCATGTGCTGGCGATTGAAAAAGACGCGAGGTGCCTGCCTGCGTTGGCTGAAATATCCGATGCCTATCCCGGTCGGCTGACTGTGATCGAAGGCGATGCACTTGATATTGACCCGCTGGCCCATCTGACGCCACCAATCCGGATTGCCGCGAACCTGCCCTATAATGTTGGCACAGAACTGTTGGTCCGCTGGCTTACGCCACCGCAATGGCCACCGTTTTGGGAAAGCCTGACATTGATGTTCCAACGCGAGGTCGCCGAACGTATTGTCGCCCAGCCCGGATCAAAGGCCTATGGCCGCCTCGCGTTGCTTGCCCAGTGGCGTGCGGATGCGCGGATCGTGATGCATCTGCCCCCCGAGGCCTTTACCCCTGCGCCCAAGGTTTCGTCGGCTGTGGTGCATCTGACCGCTTTGGCTGAACCGCGCTTTCCTGCTGACCCAGCGGTTTTGTCCCGCATTGTTGCAATGGCCTTCAACCAGCGGCGCAAGATGCTGCGGTCCGCCCTGAAAGGGGCTGCATCAGACATCGAAGACCGCCTGATCGCGGCGGGCCTGAAACCCACAGACAGGGCCGAACAAATCCCGCTTGAGGGGTTTTGTGCCTTGGCCCGCGAAATCGCGAAGCCCTAGGGCGAAAGCGCAAGACCAGATCTACTCGAATGCAAAAAGGCCCCGACAAACGTCGGGGCCTTTTTACGACCATTCTGCGGAATTGCTCCCGGCTTATTCGGCGGCTTTGGGCTGTTCGCCAGTCGCTTGTTCTGCGCTTGAACTGTCCGACCCCTTGCCGCCCTCTGCATTTGCATCTGGCTGTGGCTTGCGGCGCGGGGCGCGACGGGGCTTGGGCTTGCTTTCTGGTGTGTCTACCAGATTGCTTTCCTCTGCACTCGGCTGATTTGCCTCAGAAGGTTGGGCAACCTCTGCAGGCTTGTTGCGGCTGCGGCGGCGTTTGGGTTGCTCGGGTTTTTCAGGCGCGGTATCAGGCTGCGCATCGCTGGATTGGCTAGTGTTAGCTTGGCCTTTGTTAGAATTGTCCTCGGCAGTGTCGGACTGATCGGTTTGATCATGACCCTGATGGGGTTGGCCCCCATTTGCGGCCTCGCGTTCCTGACGTTCGGCACGCTCGCGATCACGTTCGGCTTGGCGCTCGCGGTTCTGGCGTTCTTGTTCTTCCTGACGCTCGCGCTGCTGGCGTTCCTGTTCCTCGCGGCGCTGGTCTATTTCACGCTGCGCTTCTGACAGCATGCGCAGATAGTGTTCGGCATGCTGCTGAAAGTTTTCAGCCGCAACGCGGTCATTGCTGAGCTGCGCATCGCGGGCCAGCTGATTATATTTTTCAATGACTTGCTGCGGCGTGCCGCGCACTTTGCCTTCGGGGCCAGAACTGTCGAACACGCGGTTGACAACGTTGCCACCCTGCGGCTGGCGGTTGCGATTGTTCTTGGAACGGGACCGTGATCTGGAAGATTTCATGTAATCAGTTCAGCCTTGTTATGCTGTGCTTCGATAAAAAGCTGCCGGACACATCCGTATCCTACTTAAGCTAGCCTTACGCTTTGTTGGGCTTAACGCCGCGCGGGACCACCAAATTGGCATCCACCGCTGCAACATCTTTGAATAAACACGGCTGTCGTGTTGGAGCAAGCTTAAACTGCGCAAAATCCGACGGAAACGCGATTTTTTGCTGCATTCACGCCGGAGTGTCGGCCCAAAGAACACGGTCCCGCCCATCAAGGTCCGGTAAAATGCGTACGCGTCCCCAACCGGCAGCTTTGAAAATTTGCGCCACATCGGCCCCTTGCTGCCAACCGATTTCTGCCAGAACCCGGCCCGTTGCCGTCAGATAACCCTGCGCCTGGGATGCAATGACACGATATGCGCTAAGCCCGTCCAGCCCGTCGGTTAGCGCCATTTCTGGTTCATGCAGTCGCAATTCAGGCGCGACACCTGCCATCTCGCTTTTCGCAAGATAGGGTGGATTCGCAACAATCAGATCAAAGCGTCCCTCGGCGGCACCAAACCAGTCCGATTGCCGGATATCAGCGCGTGCAGCGACGCCGTGCAACACCGCATTGGCGCTGGCTTGCAGACATGCCGCCTCGGACAGATCAAGGCCCAAGCCCCGTGCGTCGGGGCGTTCAGCCAAAAGCGTCACCAGAATACAGCCCGATCCGGTGCCAAGGTCCAGCACGGTTTCAAACGGTTCGGACAAGGCCAGTTCGATCAGCGTTTCGGTTTCAGGGCGCGGATCCAGCACATCACAGCTGATCCTGAAATCGCGCCCGTAAAACGCGCGCTGTCCCACCAGATGCGAAACAGGCACTCGCACGGCACGCAATGCGATCAGATTTTCAAAGCGTTCGGCGATTTCGGGGGCAATTTCTTCGGGGGCAATCAAAGTGACCCGTGAGGCGTCCACGGACGCCGCATGGGCTAGCAATACCCGTGCATCGCGCGCAGGGTCCGGCACACCGGCAGCGCGCAACCGTGCCGCAGCGGCCGCCATGGCCTGTGCTGCGGTGGGCGCGCTCACTGTCCCATCTCCGCCATCATTTGCGCTTGCGCGTTTGCGGTCAGCGCATCGATAATTTCGTCCAGATCGCCCTGCAAGATCGCATCAAGACGGTAGAGCGTCAGGTTGATGCGATGATCGGTCATGCGCCCTTGGGGGAAATTATAGGTGCGAATACGTTCCGACCGGTCGCCGGACCCCACCTGAGCCGCGCGATCGGCAGACCGCGCGCTGTCCACACGCTGGCGTTCCGCATCATACAGCCGCGCCTTAAGAACCTGCATCGCGATCTCTCGGTTGCGGTGCTGGGATTTCTCGGACGACGTCACGACAATCCCGGTGGGAATATGGGTGATGCGCACGGCGGAATCTGTGGTGTTAACATGCTGGCCGCCTGCCCCCGAACTGCGCATCGTATCAATCCGCAGATCATTGGGGTCGATGTGAATATCGACATCCTCGGCTTCGGGCAGCACCGCCACGGTCGCGGCCGAGGTATGGATACGCCCGCCGCTTTCGGTCGACGGCACGCGTTGCACACGGTGGACGCCGGATTCGTATTTCAGTCGGGCAAAGACATTCTGGCCCTTGATATGGGCGACGACCTCTTTGACACCGCCAAGTTCGGTCAGTTGTTCCTCGATCAGATCGAATTTCCAGCCTTGGGCTTCGGCATAGCGCTGGTACATCCGCAGCAGATCTGCGGCAAACAACGCGGCCTCGTCGCCACCGGTACCCGGGCGTATCTCGAGCATGGCAGGTTTGGCATCAGCAGCATCTTTGGGCAATAGCGCAAGCTGCAAGCTGGCTTCGGCTTTCGGCAACTCTGCCTTCAGGCGGGGCAGCTCTTCCTCGGCCAGTTCTGCCATCTCGGGGTCTTTTAACATGGCACGCGCCTCGTCCATGTCTTGCAGTAACTGGCGATATCCTTCGATCTGTTCGACCACAGGGCGCAGGTCAGCGTATTCCTTGGCAAGCTTGGCAAAATCCGCACCATCGGATCCGGCAGACATCGACGCTTCCAGAAACTGGAAACGCTGGGTAATCTGGGCAAGGCGGTCCATGGGGATCATCGGGTTTCTGTCGCTGATGATGACGCTTTGGTCAAGAGCCGCTTTGTGATAGAGTTACTTTCATGAAACAGATTGCAGCCCTTTTGTGCCTCTCTGCCCTGCCCGCGCTTGCCCAAGGGACCTATCCCAGCGGCAAGGCGATTGAATGCTACTGTACTGATAAAACGGGAAAACGCGTCGAACTGGGCCAAAGCATCTGCCTTGAAGTTGGTGGGCGCAGGTTTATCGCGCAGTGCCAGATGTCACTGAATGTGCCGATGTGGCGCGAGATCCAGCAGGGCTGCCATAGCTCGTCCTTACGAAATCTGCCCGATCCCGGCCAAAACCCGCTGCAACCGGTTTTTGTTGACGCCCATGTCTGATTTGCCAAAGCGCAAGCGGCCATAAATCACGACACGGGTCTGCGCGCCGGCATCTTCGCGCGCGATCGTTGTGAAGTCTGGAAACCCCCAAAGCAGGGACCGCGT
>NZ_JBFEKM010000023.1:0-31783 GCF_041552635.1 Sulfitobacter sp. | reverse complement strand
TTCCAAGAAAAGCGGTGCGGAGAGGGGGCTGACCCGAGAGAGACGGCGGTGGTCGATGCGGCCATTAACCCGCACCAGCATCTCTTCTATGCGGCCAAAATCAACGAGGCCACGCAAGGCTTCTTCGCGAGTGATGTCGAGAAGTAGGTGATCGGGATCATATTTGTGCAAGGTATCATACAAGATGTCAGAGCTGAATGTTGCCTGCCGCCCGGATTTGCGGGCCTGCGGCGTGTTGCGTTCGATCAGCCCTGCAATCGTTGCTGAGGCGCGAAAGGTTCGTTTCATCACGGCATTTCCAGCTAGCCAGGTGTCAAGGCCGTCATTCAAGGCGGTCGGTTCTAAAAGGGCAGCGGGGTCGTCGACTGCGTTCAACCCCCAGATCAACGTGGCATAGTCGGTCGAGACAAAGCCAAGGGGAGAGAGCCCCATTTCTTCCATCCGTTTGGTCAGAAGCAGCCCAAGTGTTTGCTGCCCGTTGCGCCCGGCAAAGCCATAGATGACAGTCTGTTCGCGCCCGTCATGGGGAAAGCTTTCGACCAGCAGGTGGCCGGGTTGTGGCAGCTGGCTGACTTTGCGCTGAAGATCGAGCCATTCTGCGGTATGTGCTGGCAGCTCCGGCCAGCTTTTTTGCGTGAACATGCGCTGGACACGCGCCGACAGTTGGGTCGACGTCGCGAATTTGGTGCCCATGAACGAGGCGATCCGCGGTTTCTTCGACGCATCGCGGCTGACCTCGACTGTCATTTCGCGCAGCCCTTCGTATCTGACGATCTGCCCGCCAATCAGGAATGTGTCACCTGCGGTTAGTGTGGCGGCAAAGCCTTCTTCGATTTCGCCCAAGGGTTTGCCGCCGCGGTTGCGTTTCATCCGGACCTTCAACGTATCGGTATCTTGGATTGTGCCGATGTTCATGCGGATGCGTTGGCTGCTGCGGGGGTCGCGCAGGTGCCATTTGCCGTCTTTGTTCAGCAGTCGCTGCCAGCGGTCGTAGGCGCGCAGGGCATAGCCGCCGGTTGCGCAGAATTCGACGCATGCGTCGAACTCTGCGCGGGTGAGGGCGGCATAGGCTCCGGCGCTGGTCACTTCGGCAAACAGTAAATCGGCTTCAAACGGGCCGGCACAGGCCGTGATCAGAATGTGCTGGCACAGTACGTCCCGGGGGCCGGGGCCGCGCGGGTCGCCGTCCAGTTCGCCGGCCAGAACGGCCTCAAGGGCCGCGACGCATTCTACGACCTCAAAGCGGTTTGCGGGCACCAGCAGGGCCTTGGAAGGGGCGTTATAGCGGTGGTTGGCACGACCGATCCGCTGGACAAGACGTTTGACATTTTTCGGGGCACCAATCTGGATCACCAGATCCACATCACCCCAGTCGATGCCCAAATCCAGACTGCCGGTGCAGACGATGGCCCGCAAGTCGCCGCGCACCATCGCCGCTTCGACGCGTTCGCGCTGTGTGCGGTCAAGGGAGCCGTGATGGATGCCGATGGGCAGGCTGTCATCATTGGCGAGCCAGAGTTTGTGAAAGAAAATCTCGGCCTGGGCACGGGTGTTGTGAAAGATCAACGTCGTCTTGTGCTGGCGGATCTGGTCGAGGACGGCGGGAATGGCATAGGCGGCCCCGGCCCCGGCCCAAGGCGGTGCTTCGGAGGTGCGCAACATCTGGATGTCGGGCGCAGGGCCGGGATCGGCCAGCAAGATCGGGCAAGGGTCGGGGTGGCGGGCCATGAAATGGGCGATTGCGGCGGGGTCTTCTACGGTTGCGGAAAGCCCGACCCGTCTGAGATCGGGACAGAGGCTTTGCAGTCGTGCCAAGGCCAGCATCAATTGATCGCCGCGTTTGCTGTCGGCCAGTGCGTGGATTTCATCTATGACGACACGTTTGAGGCCCTGAAACATGCGCGGCGCGTCCTCGTAAGAGGTGAGCAGGGCAAGGCTTTCGGGTGTGGTCAGCAGGATATGCGGCGGGTCGGCCCGTTGGCGGCGTTTGCGGGTTTGGGAGGTGTCGCCGGTGCGGTCTTCGATCCGGATGGGCAAATCCATTTCGGTTACCGGCGTCGTCAGGTTGCGTTTGATGTCCGCGGCAAGCGCCTTGAGCGGTGAGATATAGAGCGTGTGCAGCCCTTTGTGATCGCCGCGGGCCAGATCGACCAAGGTGGGCAGGAACCCTGCAAGGGTTTTGCCGCCGCCGGTGGGGGCGATCAGCAGAAGTGCAGGGGCATCGGCACTGTCAAGCATGTCTTGTTGGTGCGGGTGGATGTCCCAGCCTTTGGTGGCGAACCATTCGGTAAATTCTGGGGGTAAGGCATTCATATCTGTCTAGATAGGGTGCGTCTGTATCGGTGCCAGCCCCCGCAAACTATAATTGAGTGGGGACCAGCCCCCATACCCCCGGAGTTATTTGGCAAAATGACGTCAGGTGCGGGGTTTCAGGTTTTTGATCGTGTTTTGAATGAGGGTAGGCAGGGCTGTGTCGGCATCTGCTGGGGCGGCATCCAACGCGCTGGCGACATCTTTGACCAAGATCGCAATGGTGTTATCCGGGGCAAAGCCGTCGCGGGCGAATTCGATATCGTTAAATCCCGAAGCGAGCCAGTTTTGGCCGGAAGATGTATGAATGAGGTTCAGCAACTTGCTTTCGTCCAGGCCGGCGGCATCGGCCCAATCAAGCACAAGGCGGGTCATTGCGGTGTTCGAAGCGGCCAATAGGTTATTAAGCACTTTGGCCTGCATGCCTGCGCCGAAATCCCCCATGTGGTGGAAATGTTTGCCCATGGCGTTGAACAGCGGTTGGGCGGCCGCGATATCATCGGTGTCGCCACCCAGCATAAAGCTAAGGCGCGCCTGTTCTGCTGCGATTTGGGCACCGGACATCGGCGCGTCGATCAGCGTAATATGTGATGGGACGCGCGCGCGCAGATCGCGGACGTAGCGCGGGCTGAGTGTGGAGCAGATGATGATACGGGTCAGGCTGGGAATAGCGCTAAAGTTTTGATCGCCGAAAAGGACCGCATCGGTTTGGTCAATGTCGCGCACCACCGTGATCAGGGTCGTAAGATCTTCGGCAAAAACCGCGATGTCGTCGGTGATGTGGCCGGCATCCATCTGAACGACGTCATAGCCGCGCGCGGGCAGGCCGGCGGCGCGCAATGCTGCCAACATCGGCGCGCCCATGCGGCCACAGCCCGCGATTCCGGTCAGTGAACGCATCTGATCATTTCACGATATGTTCGTCTTTGACGAACATATTGGCCCATGCACGGTCCATCAATTCGGGGGTCATCTGGTAGGGCATCCCTTCAAATTCGCAGATTGCAATGATCTGGTCGATCAGGAAGATCGGTTGGTAGTTGGCGAATGTGTTGTCGATCGTCGGATATTTGTTTTTCAGCAGATGGATTAATGTGGCTTCGTCCAGCGGCATTTTGCGCTTTTTCGCGACCATAGCAAAGATCTTGAGAAAGTTTTTCTGGTTTGGCCCGTCGATTTTGATCTTGAAAAAGATCCGGCGCAGAGCGGCTTGGTCGAAAATCTCGTTCGGGTGGAAGTTGGTCGAGAAGATCACCAGCGTATCGAACGGCACCTCGAATTTTTCGCCCGATTGCAGCGCAAGGATGTCTTTGCTTTCTTCAAGTGGAACAATCCAGCGGTTCACGATGCTTTGGGGTGGTTCTTTTTGACGGCCAAGGTCGTCGACGATGAAGATGCCGCCGGTCGATTTCAACTGAAGCGGGGCCTGATAGGTGCGCGCGGTCGGGTTATAGACAAGATCAAGCATGTCCAGCGACAGCTCACCGCCCGTGATCACGGTAGGGCGTTCGCATTTCACATAGCGGCTGTCATAGCGGGTCACGCGGCGCAGGGAATTGGGGTCTTGTTCTTCGTCCGAGGCAGCGGAATGCACGATGGGGTCATAAACCGTGATGACTTGGGAGGCGTATTCAATGGCGCGCGGGACGTAAATTTTATCACCAAGCGCGTCGCGGATGCCATTCGAGATGCTTGATTTGCCGTTGCCGGGGGGGCCGTACATCAGGATGGAACGGCCGGCCGATACCGCGGGCCCAAGGTTTCCGATTAGTTCATCGGGGAGAACCAGATGCCCCATCGCCCCTTCAAGCTGCGACCGGGTGATCTGCATGTTGCGCACGGACTGACGTTTGACCTGCTCGCGGTACACCTCGAGAGGGACAGGCATCGCGCCGAAATATTCCGATTGTGCCAGCGCATCCAGCGCGCGGGCTTTGCCCAGATCGGTCAGCTGATAGCCCATTTCGTTGCCGTTATTGGCGTTCAGCGTGCCGGTTGCCTCAAGCAGACGTTGGTCGCGGGCCATGTCGACCAGTTCTTGGGTCACTTGAATGGGCAGGCAAATCGCCTTTGCAACCTCGCTGACCATGGTGACGTTTTTACGGTACATCGTCTTGATCATGACGTCTCGCATCATCACCACGGGCAGCTTCATGTCTTCGATGGTGCGTGGTGGTGGCGGTGCCATCACGGCAGAGTTTTGCATATTCATGGACGGGCCCTTTGGATCAGATGCATGCAGTTCTGCGGTCATGCTAATGATCGAATATGGCTATATTCAGGCCCCGAAAAGCGCGCCCAGGATCAAATAAAAGGCAAGGGCAGGGCCAAGGGCAAGCCCCATGGGGAATTTTTTGCCTTGGTCCCAGCTGGTCCAGGCAGGGGCAAGCCTGCGCACAGGCGTATATTTGGCAATCCAGTGGGTCAGGGCGGCAGCAAGGAGCGTTGCCATGAACAAGGCCATCACCAACCGCAGATCGCCCAAGGCAATAAAGGGCGTGGCAGCGGCGATAAACTTGGCGTCACCTGCGCCCATCACGCCAGCAGCGTTCAGGATAATGCCAACAACCAATGCAATCAGCATGCCCAAAAGATGCCAAAGATAGGTTTCAAAAGGCAGGGCAATCGGCCCGATCACGACAAAAACCGCGGCAAGCGTCATAACCGTAGGGTTGGTGATCCGCATGGAGGCGATGTCGGTGTACGCGGTGTAAAAACACAGCGGCAGCACGAACGGCAAGAACCACAAAGCGGCATATATTGTAATCGACACCCGCTTAGCCTGCGTTGTCCAGCGCCCGCAGCGACCGTACAGCGGCCTCAAAATGCTGGGGGTGGGTGCTGATTGCATCGCGCAGCAAGCCTTTGCCGGTTTCTACATCGCCCTTTTTGATCGCGGACAACGCCAGTGTGTGCAGCAGTTGCGCGCGCTCTGTCTGGTCCATGGCGATGGGGGGCAAGGTGTAGTCACGCTGCGCCCCGCGCGCGAGGATCAGGTTGTTTTTGGCGGTAAAAAGGGTGGGATCCTGTTGAACTGCTTGGGTAAATAGCCGTTCGGCGTCTTTGTAGTCGCCGCGGGTCAGTTTCGAATAGCCCCAGTTGTTCATGACCGACCCCGGTTTGGTGGTCATTCCGATGGCGATCTCGTAAAAACTGTCAGCCTTTGCCCATTCTTGCTTGCTGTCGGCGACGATCGCCTCAAGCCGGTAGCGATTGTACGTCTCGTGGGTGGGTGGAACGGAGTCGAGCATCTTTTCAGCCTCGGCCCAATCCCCCGCACGGATCAGTGCATCGGCATAGTCGATGCGGTCATCGGGCGTGGCTTCTTTGTGCTTGACGACTTTGGACCAAGCGGCGGCACCTTCTTGGTTACGTTTTGCGCGGATCAGGGATTTGCCCAGCCCGCGCTGGATATCAATGCGTTCGGGGTGTTCCTGCGCGGTACGAGCGAAATAGCTTACAGCCTCGTTCGGGTCAGCCACGGTCAGCATCACGTCATTCAGGTTCGTTTCATCGACGACGTTCACGTCCTGAAAGGCCCGCGTAACGGTTTCGTCGCCCGACTTGTCACCGCAGCCTGCAACAGCGGTAACGCCTGCTATGCAGGCGGCCAAAAGAATAGGGTGGCGCATTTTTGCGTCCTTTTACTGCTCTGCCTCGGTCATGATGCTGGCCGGATCAAGTAGTCACCTGCGCCGCGCCGCACCAATTTATAGTCTTCCTCATTAACATCAATCGTAACAGAATTTTCTGATTTTGCGAGCGCTAAGCGCAGATTGTCCCGGATTGCGTCACTTTCGCCATTATCCAGCGCATAAGCCTTACGAAACGTCAGTTTCGCTTCGGCTAATTTACCACTTTCCATCAGGACGACGCCCAGATTGTTCCAGACTTCGGGTCGGGTATCGTCCTTTTCGACGGCGCTGCGCAGCAATTGTTCTGCTTGGCCCAGACGGCCTAGCCCAAGGTTGGCGCTGCCAAGACCCGACAGGATTTCAGCATCCAGCCCCCCCGCAAGGGCGGCACGGTTGAACGCGCGAATGGCCAGCTCGAATTCGCCAGCCTGCATCAGGCGGTGGGCGACTTCCACGCCGTCTTCGGCTGGTTTACGTTGGTTGACGCCGGGCGCGAAGGGGCCGGTTTCTGTGCGCGAAACGCCAAACAAAGGTTGACCGCCAGTCGGTGAACAGGCGGCCAATCCGGTTGAAATTGTCAGGCACATCGCAAGCATCGAAAGCCGCTTGCGATATTTTCTAAGGTTCATTTCGGTCACTTACCAAGTTTTGAGATGCCCATAACAGAAGGTGCGATCAGAATGATCAATAACGGCGGCACCGTCAGCATCATTGTGGCAAGGGTCATCTTTGTTGGCAACTTGTTTGCGGCCTCTTCGGCGCGCATCACGCGCTTGTCACGCATTTCTTCTGCATAGACCCGCAGCGCATCCGAGATTGACGTACCGAACGCCGCAGATTGGCACAACACGGTGACGAAAGACGAAACGTCTTGCACGCCGCAACGATCGCCCATGTCGGTCAGGACGCCGACCTTGTCCTTGCCCGCCTTCATTTCATAGGCGACGACTTCGAATTCTTCGGCCAGGGCAGGATAGGAGGCATGCAATTCCTTGGCGACGCGCACGATGGATTGGTCCAGCGATTGCCCCGCCTCGACGCAGACCAGCATCATATCAAGCGCGTCGGGAAAGCCGCGGGTGATTTCTTCTTTGCGCTTTTCGACGCGTTTCGTGATCCAGTATTTCGGCAGATAATACCCAATCCCGCCCGGACCCACGGTGTACATCATCATTTTCTGGGTGGTCAGGCCTTCGCCGCCGCCAAGGAAGTTAACATAGACGATACCGAAAACCAGCCCCGCGATCCCCAATGTCATCTGGGCAAAGTGGAAAAACCGAACTGCATCGCGCGAGGCATAGCCAGCCTGCCGCAGCATCAATTGCTTGGCGCTCAGTTCGTCAACGTTTTCGGGTTCTAGAAACTTGGCAAATTTCTGCAACTGTTCGTTGCGATCCGACTGACGCAAGCGTTGCTGATTTGGTCGCTCGGATGGTTCTAACTGGCTGCGCTTCAGCTTGAGCATCGGGTCCTCGGGCTGACGCATCATCATGACGACCGTCACGCCGATCAGCATCACACCCAAGACTCCTAACAGTGCAATCCAGCCGATGGGCCCCAAGATATCGTTGATTGTATTGATGAAATCCACGATTTTACCCCTTAAACCTTAATGTCTGTCAAGTTGCGCATGACCAGCAAATTCGCAGCCAGAAACAAGACCACGGCGATACAGCCGGGAATGAACAGTTCGTGCGTCATGACTTCATCATAATAATGCGGGTCACCCAGTTTGATCACGATCAGGGCGACGATGGGGAAGGCCGACAGGAATTTTCCGGACCATTTCGCTTCGGCGGTGATGGCATTGACGCGGCGGAACAGCTTGAAGCGCGCCCGGATCACCTTGGCCAGACCGGCAAGGATTTCGGCAAGGTTGCCGCCCGATTGCTGCTGGATCGTCACCGCCACAGCGAGGAAGCGCAAATCTTGCATGTCCAGCCGTTCTGCCATTTCTTTCAGTGCTTCACCGATGTCGCGGCCATAGGCGGCTTCGTCTGATATGATACCGAATTCTGAGGCCAGCGGATCCTGGATTTCCTTTGATACGATGGCAATCGCGTTCGTGAAAGGGTGGCCAACCCGCAAGGACCGGACCATCAGTTCAACCGCGTCAGGCAATTGTTCCTCGATCATGCTCATGCGTTTTTTCGCTTTGGAAGAGATCCAGAAATAGACGGCACCGATGCCAATCGCGACCGAGATGACCAGACGGATCGGCAATTCGGTTCCGGTGCCGATGGTCAGACCCATAAATGCCACGACAGACAGACCGCCCATCAACATGATCAGCTGCCTAGGTGAAAACGCGATGGCGGCTTTCTGGGCTTTTGCGGCCAGCATCGAATAGATCGGGATGGATTTGTTATCCATGTGCTGCTGCATTTCCTTGCGCAGCTTGTCCAGAACCTCTTCGCGGCGGGTGCCTTTCTCCAGCATCTCAAGGCGGCGGTTCACGCGGCTGTTCAGGCTGATGGATTTGCCAAAAGCGACCAGATACAGGCCTTCGACCAGCACAAGGACACCGATAAAGATCAGACCGTAAATAATGGGTTCAATGCTCATGATATGTGCTCCTTATTGGGCCGCGATGGGGTCATAGATGGTCGAGGGCAGATCGTAGCCCCACATCTTGAACCGCTCGGAATAGTGGCTGCGCACACCGGTCGCGGTGAAATGACCGATAATCTTGTTCTCGGGGGTCAGGCCGACACGCTGATAGCGAAACAGTTCCTGCATCGAGATCACATCGCCTTCCATGCCGGTAATTTCGGTAATCGATGTCATCCGACGCGAGCCGTCTTGCAAGCGGGATGCCTGCACGATCAAGTTTACAGCGCTTGAAATTTGTGAACGCACCGCTTTGAGCGGCATTTCGATCCCCGCCATGGCGATCATATTTTCCAGACGGCTGACCCCGTCGCGCGCCGAGTTGGCGTGGATCGTTGTCATTGATCCGTCGTGACCGGTGTTCATGGCTTGCAACATGTCGATGACTTCTTCGCCACGGGTTTCGCCGACGATGATCCTGTCCGGGCGCATCCGCAGGGCGTTTTTCAGACAGTCGCGCGGGGAAACTTCGCCTTTGCCTTCGACGTTGGGCGGGCGGCTTTCCATCCGGCCCACATGGGTTTGTTGCAGTTGAAGTTCGGCGGTATCTTCGATGGTCAGGATGCGTTCGTCGTTGTCGATAAAAGACGACAGCGCGTTCAGCGTTGTGGTTTTACCCGAGCCGGTACCGCCTGACACGATGATGTTCAGACGGGTCGCAACCGCGGCCTGCAAATAGGCCGCCATTTCTTCGGAAAACGCACCAAAGGACACCAGATCGTCAATGCCCAGCTTGTCCTTTTTGAATTTACGGATCGACACAAGGCTGCCGTCCACAGCAATCGGTGGCACCATGGCGTTGAAGCGCGAACCGTCTTTTAGCCGCGCATCGACGTAAGGGTTGCTTTCGTCAACGCGGCGACCCACGGCCGATACGATCTTGTCGATGATCCGCAGCAGGTGCTTTTCATCCTTAAAGGTAATGTCCGTCAGTTGCAGTTTCCCCGCCCGTTCGACGAAGATCTGCTGGGGACCGTTCACCAGAATATCGTTGACCGAGTCGTCTTTTAGCAAGGTTTCAAGCGGCCCAAGCCCCGTGACCTCGTCATAAAGTTCAGAGTTCAGCTGAACCCGGTCTTCGCGGTTGAGAACAATAGATTTCTCGGCCAGAATTTCGGCCGAGATTTCGTTTATTTCCTGACGCAAATCCTGTTCGGTCGCGTGTTCAAGGGCAGCAAGGTTCAGGTTGTCCAAAAGGGACCGGTGCAGTTCAAGCTTGATGTCACTCATGCGTTGCTTGCGCTTAAGGTCTTTGTCCAAAGGCGCAACCGTGGCGGGCTGGGACGCGCGGCGCATGGAAACAGGCTTGGCTGTGGTGGCATCGGCCTGTTGTTTGACCGGTGTTAACCTAGCGACTTCTGCGATCTTGGCGGCAGGGGCGGCACCCGGTTTTTTGTACTTGGAAAACATCTGAACACTCTTTCTAGGTTAGCTGGCGCTGTGGTGCTACGCCGCTTTGGCTTCTTCGGCCTTGAGGTCGTGAATGGACGCGGCAAGCTTGGCTATCTCGCGACGCAAAGGGTTTTTTGGGGCAGAGTTCGCCAAAGGCATGCCGTGGTCATTGGCTTGCGTGATCGGCTTGCCGCCATCGGGCAGATGCACATCAATCGAGATGCCGAGGCTTTCGGCCATGCGTTTGACCCTGCTTTTGGCGCTGAGGTCCGTGAACTTGGGCGCACGGTTCAAAACATAGCGCAGCTTTTCCACGGGCAGTTCTTCTGATTGCAGCGCACGTTTGAAACGCAAAGCGTTTTGCGCGCAGCGCATATCCAGTTCAAGCATCGCAAAATAGACATGCGCATTGTTCAGTACCGCTTCGGACCACTGAACGAGGGTCGAGGGCATATCGACCACCACATAGTCGAACTGATTGCGTGCAATGTTCAGGATGCGGTTCACATCCTCCGAGGAAATCAGGTCAAGGGGCAGCATTTCCGCCGGGGCGGTCAGCACCTGAAGACGATCCTCATAGGTCAGCAGGGCCTGCCCAAAGCTTTCCTCGTCCATGTTTTCGGTCTCGGAAAGCATGTCATAGACAACTTCGCGGCGCGGCAGATCAAGGAAGGTCGCGACGGCCCCGAATTGCAGATCAAGATCCAGCAGGCAGACTTTGGGTGGGTTCTTTTTGTCGGCAGTTGCCAATTCCCAGGCAAGGTTTACCGCAAGGGTCGTGCCGCCCGTGCCGCCAGCCAGACCGTGTACCACAATCAGCGCACCGTCTTTATCCGCACCGGGTTTCAGGGTCGGGGCCTTTGTGGCAGCCTGGGCAACGGGGTCGGGTTCTGCACGCACACGGTCGATTGCGGCGGCCAATTCCCCTTCGGGCAAGGGGTAGGGCACGAATTCATCCGCACCTTGGCGCAGCAATGAATGCAGTGACACGGGGCTTACATCTTCGGCGATCAGGATCACCTTGATGTCGCGCGCCTTGGCCTGAACGATGATTTCGCCCATCAATACAAGGTTTTCTTCATCCTCGGCATCAAGCGCCAGGGCGATCAACTCAAGAGACTGGGCTTCGGGCTGGCCGAAAAAAGCAAGCGCTTCGGAAAACCCCAAGTCGCCCCAGCTTTCGCCCAAGGCGTCTTCCATATCTTCGATCAGCAGGTCGAAGTTCTGCACATCGCGGCTGACGGTACAGGCGACGATTTGGGGCGCTTCGATCTGTGGCATACTGCTGCTCATGGCCTTTTCCTTTTATTGCTCGGGGCTTGGCAAGAGCTGACAGTTGGCGGTGGCCAATGTGAGTACGCTTTGCGGTCGCCCGCGCCGCGCCATTTTGGCGAGACGCATTTGTCCTATTGCTGAAAATATCACAGCTAACTTGGGCAATATTGGGGCTAAATAGTTTCTATTGTTTGGTCTTTTGCAACGATCAAGTTGCCCAAACATGGCTTTCGACCAGAGTGCCTGACCGGGATGATTTCCCCGTCAGGCAAAAAAGGTCAAAAAACAGTTGTTATTCAGATGTTGTGGCGGTGCCGCCGCCTGTCAGCTGCGTCGGGGGTACGGCGCTTGCGACATAATCACGATAGATGATTTGCGCGTATTTGCCGTCCAGCACAGTCGGGTGGCGTTCGACAAATCCATTCACTTCGGTGACCGTGCGCCGGTTGGCGCGTTCGCGTCCTTGCGTCACCACCAAAGGTTGGGTTTCGCCAAAGGAAACAACAGCTTCGAGCCGCGATGTGCTGATGCCTTGGGTCGACAGGTAGGCCACAACAGCCCGTGCCCGCCGCATGCCAAGTGCCTTGTTCGACCTGTTTGATCCAACGGCATCGGTATGGCCATAAACGCGAAACCGTACCTCGGGGAACTGCCTGATCCAATTCGCCTGCTGTCGCAATATCGCCTGCGCCGTTCCATCAAGGTTCGACGAGTTGAAGTCAAACGTGACCGTCGATTGCACTTCTCCGGCAAAGCGGTTGGCAAGGTCAAACGTGTACTGCCGCTCGCCGGTCATCACCAAGCGGTTGTTCAGCGTCGCATCGCCAAACGTGCCCAGATCCGACAGCGATCCTGCCTCGCGATAAAACTGCGTGTACACAGGATCATTGCTGCGGCCGCAGCCCGCGACTGTGGCTAGTGCAGCGATAATGCTGATGGTGCCGAGCTTTGAAATGATCCGGGTGTTCATCTGATCAATCCAGTACATAGCCGTAGGAACCGCTGAAATCCTGTTTGGCAACTTCACCGGCAGCACCCTTTGTCGGGGTCTTTCCGCCGCTAGATGTGCGACCGCTCAGGAAAAGTTCGTTTTCGGTCGGGGGCTTGATCCGGTCTGTCGGCAAGGCCAAGGCGTCGCCGCGTGTTGGGGTCACCAGATGCGCAGTGATGATGATCACCAGCTCTGTCTGGCTGCGTTGGTAATTCGCGCTGCGGAATAACGCGCCCAAAACCGGTACGTCGCCAATCCAGGGCAGCTGTCTTGAGGTGTCGGTGAAATCATCGGTCAGCAGACCGGCGATTGCAAAACTTTCACCATCGCGCATCTCCACCGTGGTCGAGGTTTCGCGCCGCGTGAAAGCAGAGATATCAAAGCCGTTACCCAAAGACACGCTGTTGCTGGGGTCAATCGCAGAAACGGCGGCCTTTAGTTCGAGGTTGATCAGATCTTTGTCCACCACACGGGGGATAAAGCTCATCTCGACGCCAAAGGGTTTATATTGCACGGAAATCCGGTCGCCGACTTGCGATACAGGCACAGGGTATTCGCCGCCCGCAAGGAACGTCGCCTCTTGGCCGGAAAGCGCAACAAGGTTGGGTTCGGCAAGAAAACGCACCGCGCCTTTTTGTTCGAGTGCTTCAAGCAACAGGCCAACCTGTGTTGATCCGGCGTTAAAGCCGAACAGGACGGCACCTGCATTGCTGTTTGATGATGGTGTCAAACCACCCAAAGAGTTGGCAATGCCTGTTGATCCGTTTGTCGTGTTCGTGCCGCCATTGATGGCAAGGTCCGACCCCAACAGACCGTTCAACGCCAAAGACGCGCTGAGCGATTTGGAGACAGAGCGCTGCATTTCAGCAAAACGGACTTTCAACATGACTTGTTGAATGCCGCCCACGCTCATCAGGTTGGACACACGTTCGGGCGCATAGCGTTCGGCCAGATCCAGCGCGCGCTGCAACCCTTGGGTCGATGACACGATGCCGGACAGGACGATCCCGTCATTGGCAGTGCGCACTTCGATCTTTTCACCCGGAAGGATCTGGCGCAGGCGTTCTTTGAATTCTGAAATATCCGATGCAACGCGAACGTCGACATTCGCAATCAATTGCCCGGCAGCGTCCAGCAATGTCAGGGTCGTCAGGCCAGGGGATTTGCCCAAGACATAGATTGTTCGGTCAGAGAGGGACGAGATGTCGGCAATGCCGGGGTTGGCGATGCTGAGTTCTGCAAAAGGAATGTCGCTTTCGACCACGACAGCGCGGTTCATCGGCACTTCCAAGGCGCGATTGGTCCCTCTGTTGACCACACGCAACGTATCCGCCTGAACGGCGGTTGGTGCGGCCAGCAAAAGCGGCGTTGCACATAGGGTCAGCCCGAAAAGGGCCGCTGTGATAAATCTGTCGATTTTCATGTGACCTGCCTTTGTGATCACGCCTCTGGAAAGGGTCTTAGTGCCCATCGTTTGAACCACTGTGCGTTTATTTTGATTTTTTTGCAAGAATCAATGACATGCAGGGAGGCGTGGCTGTGGATTAACGGCAACATGTGCCATTTACGCCAAACGCCGCGCTGGTCTGCGCGGCGTTTGGCGGTCTTGTTCGATGACGTTAGTTTGTACAAGGGATCGGAATTTCAACCACCTCGGCACCACGGCGGGTCCGGATTGTGCAGACTTTTTCCTTCTCGACCTCGGCTTTGACCGTTTCGTTCGCAATGCCAAGCAGGCTGCGTTGGTCTACTTCGATGGCACCGGCGATGGTATCGTCATCCGCACCGACCAAAGAAAGGGATAGTTTGCCGGTGGATTGCGCTTGGGCCAATGCCGCGACCTGATTTGGTTTTACGGCGACTGTCACGGTTTGGGCGATGTTGGCTTCGTTCATGTCGCCACCGGCACTTTGGTCGATTGCAATCAGTTGAACCCCGGCTTCGATCAGTTTGGTGACATCCCCTGCGTTGCGCATGTTGCTGTCGCCGACCGTAATGCGACCAGTCCAATAGACGTCTACGCGGTCACCGGGGCGCAAAAAGCCTGAAACGCCGCTCGAGACGTCGACCTTGATGGTAAATGCACGGGTGCCGCGGGCCAGCCGCGATGTCAGGCCGGTATCTTCGCCGGGGGCTGTAACTTTTGTGGCCATGATGGCTTCGTCTTTTTCCATGGCGCGCAACACGACGCGCAGTTCATCCGTACCTTCGGGGAACAACATGGCCTTGTCGGTGAACGCACCTTCCGGAATTGCATTCTGGGGCCAAGCGACTTCGCGTATGTCTTCAAGCTTGAGCTGCTGACCATATTTCAAAGGTTTTTCGGCCACATAGACGGTCACGGTGGGCACAATCTGGGCCAAAGCCTGCTGTGCCTGAGCGTTTGCCGCCTGATAGGCACTGATGCGATCTTTTGCCAGATAGACCGCACCGCCAGCCAGGGCGATCCCTACTAACAGGACTAGTCCAAATACCATTCGCATTTTAATTTCCTCATTTGAATTTCTGCCGGGGTGATCCGGCCTTAGAAGCACTTCAAGGGGTACTGGGCAAATGTGTTCAGACTATGGAACGCTTGCGATCTTCTTGCGCCGACTTGAAGAGGGCGGCATGGGTTTCGACGTGAAATTCTGTATGCGCTGGATGCGGCGTCTTGAATCTGGAATGCTGGATCAGAGCCCGCCGGGTTCGACCTTCATCAAGCTATCGGCAAGATCGACAGCGCCTGTCGTGATGCTTGTAATAACCGTAATACCCAACACAACGATAGCGGCGCAAAGCACGACCCAGTCGACTGTGACAGCCCCGCTCTCAGCCGTGCGAAATGTCTTCAATTGAAAAAGCATAAAGTGACAACCTCAACGACCGGATGGGGAACTTATGTAGAAATGGCCGCATCCTGACGTTCAGAATGCGGCCACTTGTTCGTTAGCTTGACGACGTATTAGCCACCGACGCTTGGTGTGGCAGGCTGGAAGCCTTTCAAAGCGGAAGCTGTGTTGCTTGTCAGGTCTTTGGAACCAGTTTCGATCGAGGAATAAGCTGCAACGCCCAGGCCAACAACGGCAGCGGTCAGAACAACCCAGTCAACAGTTACTGCGCCGGAGTCGTCTTTGCGGAAGTTTTTGATAAATTTCATCATGGTATGTCCCTCCAAGGATCATGTAAGTTTTCAGTTTCAACCCTGTCGTCCGTGTGGCTCTGTTTCTCTCAATCAGCGCCTGTTCGACTTGGTATGACGCTATATAGCTGTCTGAATGGGGCATGAATTTGGCGACAAATGTGGCTTTTAATATTTTGGGGCCTATTTGTGCGAAATTCCTTATAACACGCTGATTATAATTGATAAAATATGTTAACTTTTTCCTCACATTTGAAAATTTCGTCCTGTAGATGGCCAATTATGGCGAAATTGCCATTATTTCTGCCATGATTTGCTAGTTCGAAGGCGCTTTTCATGAGATATTCGTGCGATCGAGCACATAAGCATAAAAAAGCAGGCAGAAATGTTTCGACTAATTAGCGTTTCACTCATCGTGGGGGTATTGGCCGCGCCAATGCTGTGGGCGGATTCGCCCAAACCGTTTCCGAAGTTCGAGGCCAAGCGGGTCAAACCTCCGAAACCTGGCAGTACAAACCGGATCAATGTCTTTATCGAACCGCAGATCGCCGCAGTACCACAGGCGGTTGCGACCCCGTCGGGGGCGATTGCACCCGTAGCGCCGGGGCAGTTTGATTGGTTCTGGGCGCGGATATCGCCCGACGCGGCATCCTCAGGCCCTGGCAGACTTGAGGATGCGATGATCACGCTTGCGACCGCCAGCACCAAGGTGCCGGCACCGCGGATGCAGCAGATGCAGGAAATCGCAAAGGCCAATGGCATCGACATTCTGCGCTCTACCATTGGTACGTCGGTGTCGCCCGCTTTGGTGCTGGCTGTGATTACGGTTGAGTCAGCCGGTCGCGCAGATGCTGTCAGCGGGGCAGGGGCAGAAGGGTTGATGCAGTTGATGCCCGACACGGCCGCGCGTTTCGGCGTTACCGACAGTATGAAGCCGACCGAAAACATCTTGGGCGGTGTCAAATACCTTGATTGGTTGATGGGCGAATTCGACCGCGACCCTATTCTGGTTCTTGCCGGATATAACGCGGGCGAAGGATCAGTACGCAAACACGATGGCGTGCCCCCCTTTGCAGAGACGCGCGATTACGTGCCCAAGGTGTTGGCCGCCTTTCAGGTCGCCAAGGGTCTGTGCCAGACTCCGCCAGAGCTGATTACAGATGGCTGCGTCTTTGCCGCGATGAACTAAGGGACTGACCAATCCCGGGACAGTCCATGCCCAACCAAGGATACCCCGCTATGATCATCGCCCTCATCCTTCCGATCGCAGCACCAGTGATCGCCTGCATCTGTCTGGTCAGTGCCCTTCGTCCATCAAGGGGATCGCGCTGGCTTTTGATTGCGACGGCGGCGGTGCTTTTGCTCTTTTCTGTCTGGTATGTCGGTGCTTTGATTTTGGGGATCTGGTGACACCTCAAATGTTACAAGGCATGAAAAAGGGCACCAAACCCAACGGCGGTGCCCTTTCACTTTGATCTAATGAAACGATCAGATGATGGTGGCTAGGGTCGCTGCGCGCAGCTCTTCTTCGGTTACGCCATCGGCACATTCAACGATCTTCAACCCGCCCTCGACGACATCCAGTACGCCAAGGTTGGTGATGATGCGGTCGACCACGGATTTGCCGGTCAACGGCAAGGTGCATTCTTTCAACACTTTGCTCTCGCCGTGCTTGCTTGCGTGATCCATCACGACCACCACACGGCCAACGCCTGCGACCAGATCCATCGCACCGCCCATGCCTTTGACCAGCTTGCCGGGGATCATCCAGTTTGCAAGGTCACCGTTTTCAGCAACTTCCATCGCACCAAGAATCGCCATGGCAATCTTGCCGCCCCGGATCATGCCAAAGGACGTTGAGCTGTCGAAATAGGACGTGCGGTCCAGTTCCGTGATGGTCTGCTTGCCCGCGTTGATCAGGTCCGCGTCTTCGTCGCCGTCGATCGGGAATGCGCCCATGCCCAGCATGCCGTTTTCCGATTGCAGCGTCACATCCATGCCGTCGGGGATATAATTCGACACCAGTGTCGGAATCCCGATGCCAAGGTTCACATACCAGCCGTCTTGCAGTTCCAGTGCGGCGCGTGCCGCCATTTGATTGCGATCCCAAGCCATTATGCTGTCCTCACTGTGCGCTGTTCGATGCGTTTTTCGTGATCGCCCTGAATGATGCGGTGCACATAGATGCCGGGCAGGTGGATGGCGTCACCGCCAAGGCTGCCGCGCGGTACGATCTCTTCGACCTCGGCAATGCAGATTTTGCCACACATCGCGGCGGGCGGGTTAAAGTTGCGGGCCGTTTTGCGGAACACAAGGTTACCCGTGTCGTCGGCTTTCCATGCTTTGACAATCGCCAGATCAGCAACGATCCCGCGTTCCAGAATATAGGTTTCACCGTCGAAATCTTTGTGCTCTTTGCCCTCGGCGATCACGGTGCCTACGCCGGTCTTGGTGTAGAAGCCGGGAATGCCCGCGCCACCGGCGCGCATGCGCTCGGCCAGGGTGCCTTGTGGGTTGAATTCAAGCTCAAGTTCGCCGCCCAGATACTGCCGCATGAATTCTTTGTTTTCACCCACATACGAGCTGATCATTTTTTTGACCTGTTTGGTCTGCAACAAGATGCCAATGCCGAAATCATCGACGCCTGCGTTGTTCGACGCAAAGGTCAGGTCCTTGGTGCCGGCATCGCGAATGGCGTTCAGCAGCAGTTCAGGGATCCCACACAGGCCAAAGCCACCCGCAGCGATCAACATCCCGTCATGCAGGACGCCTTCCAGCGCCTCGGCAGCACTACCATAAATCTTTTTCATTCGGACTCCTTTCGATAGGGGCGTTGGGCCCGCTACTTCTCATGCATCAACGCTTCTATGACGCGACGTTAAGGATGTGTCAAACGCGGTTCAGGCGCACCCGTTAGGATGCGCCTGAAAACACGGACGAAACCAACCGGCCAAAGGTAGACTGCTTAATTCTGCGCCTTTGGGGGCGTTGAAGGCGTTAGATGATCCGCACTTGCGTCCCGACAGGTGCGATCCCGAAAAGCGCCTCGATCATGTGGTTGTACAGTCCGATACACCCGTCCGAACTTTGCCGTCCAATCTTGCGCGTGTCATGGGTGCCGTGGATCAGATAGGCGGGCCAATCCAGATACATGGCGTGCGTGCCCAGCGGGTTATCCGGACCGGGAGGCATATACTTCAGATCAGGATCGCGTTCGATCATGCTGGGGGTGGGGGTCCAGTCGGGACCGATGCGCTTGCGGACGATCCGGGTATATCCCCGCTTGGTCAGCTCGTCGCTGCGCGGCACCGATGTGGGGTAAATGTTGTATGTCTCTCCGTCACCGCTCCAGAAATGCAGCGCGCGCGATGTGGTATCCGCAACGATCGCCGCCTTTCCCAATGTGTCAAAGTGGTCTTCCCATCGCTGCTGGGTAAAGCTCGAGGTGTTGTGGCGCACAGCCGCAACCGCCGTGTCAGCCTCGGTTGACTGCGCCCGCAGGAGCGTGGGCATAAAAAGCGTAGCCCCTGCTGTCGCAATCAATCCGCGCCGTGAAATCTTCTGCTCTGCCATCTATCTGCTCCTTTTTCCGTGGCGTTTCACGCATCGGTGGCAGCTAGGGGCCTATACAGCAAGTCACATATTCATGAATTGCATTGTGTTCACAACTTTGTCACTCGGCTTTGGTCGCCGGAGCCTTCTTTTTCGCCGGTGCCTTCTTGGCGGCAGGTTTCTTCGCGGCGGGTTTCTTGGCAGCAGCTTTCTTTGCCGGCGCTTTCTTGGTCGCGGCCTTGCGCTTGGCCGGAGACTTGGCCAGCTTTTCTTCGATCAACTCGACCGCGCGCTCCATCGTCAGGTCGGCAGGCTCGATCTCTTTGGGGATCGTCGCATTGACCTTTTCCCACTTCACGTAGGGGCCATATTTGCCTTCCATGATGTGAACGTCGCCGCCCAGATCAGGATGTTCGCCCATCTCGCGGATCGGTTTAGCGGCCTTGCCACGTCCGCCACGGCTGGCGACTTTTTCAGCCAACAACTGAACAGCGCGGTTCATACCGACGGTAAAGACCTCGTCCAGCCCTTCAAGGTTGGCATTGGTGCCGCCACGATCCGACGTGCTGGGGGCGTGTTTGATGTAGGGGCCATAGCGCCCAATGTTGGCCCAGACCATAATGCCATCTTCGGGATGTGGCCCGATTTCGCGCGGCAAGGACAGCAACATCAAGGCGCGCTCAAGTTCAAGCTCTTCTGCGGGCCAGTCCTTGGGAACCGACTGGCGTGGCGGTTTCTTGTTCTCTTCGGTCACAGGGCCGCGCTGCACGTAGGGGCCAAAACGGCCCTTGAACACGCGAATTTCGTCGCCCTGATCTTCGCCCAGCAACTTGCCATCCGGTGGGATCGCAGATTTTTCTGCCTCGGGGTCGGGCGGGCCGAAGGGGCGGGTATACCGGCATTCTGGATAGTTCGAACAACCGATAAAGGCCCCGCCTGACCGCGCTGTGCGCATGGACAGGCGTCCGATTTCGCAATTGGGGCACAGGCGCGGGTCTTTGCCGTCTTCAGTCGGTGGGAAAAGATGCGGCTCCAACACCTCGTTGATCTTTTCCAGTACCTCGGTAATGCGCAAATCAGCGGTTTCCGCGATCGCAGCCGAGAAATCTTTCCAAAAACGGTTCAGGACGTCTTTGTAATCGGCGTCGGCCGCGCTGACCTTGTCCAACTGGTCTTCCAGATCGGCAGTGAAATCATAGCCCACATATTTGCGGAAATAATTTTCAAGGAAGGCAGTAACCAAGCGGCCTTTATCCTCGGGGAACAGCCGGTTGCCTTCTTTGCGCACGTATTCGCGGTCCTGAATCGTGGTCACGACGCTGGCGTAAGTTGACGGGCGCCCGATCCCAAGCTCTTCCATCCGCTTCACAAGCGTCGCTTCGGTATAGCGCGGTGGTGGTTGGGTGAAATGCTGCTCTGGCGTGACGGCGCGCTTGTCCATCTTGTCGCCTTGGGTGATCTGCGGCAGGCGCTTGTCATCTTCGTCCACCACGTCATCGCGGCCTTCTTCATAAACGCGCAAGAATCCGTCAAATTGCACGACCTGACCTGTGGCGCGCAGACCGACCTGTTCATCCTTGCTGCCAATCTCGACTGTGGTGCGTTCCAGACGGGCGCTTTCCATCTGGCAGGCCAGCGTGCGCTTCCAGATCAGATCGTACAACTTGCGCTGGTCTGCTTCGGTCAGTTTCAGCGCGGCTGCATCCTTGGCCATATCTGTGGGGCGGATACATTCATGCGCTTCCTGCGCGTTCTTGGCCTTGTTCTTATAGATCCGAGGGGCAGACGGCACGTATTCCGCACCAAACCGTTCCTTGATCGCGTCGCGGGCCATGGTCATTGCCTCGGGGGCCATGTCGATGCCGTCGGTCCGCATATAGGTAATGTGCCCGGCCTCGTACAAGCGCTGCGCCGTGCTCATCGTCTGGCGCGCACCCATGCCGAACTTGCGGCTGGCCTCTTGCTGCAAGGTAGAGGTCATGAAGGGCGCGGAAGGATTGCGGCTGGCAGGCTTTGCCTCGATGCTGGTGACGGTCAGATCGCGGCTGGTGATCGCCTGCACAGCCATTTCGGCCTGTGTTTCATTGGCAAGGTCAAACCGGTCCAGTTTCTTTCCGGCAAGTGTGACAAGCCGCGCTTCGAATTCCTGACCACGCGGGGTCGCAACCAACGCCTTGACGCTCCAATACTCGCGGTTGCGGAACGCCTCAATCTCCATCTCGCGCTCTACGATCAGGCGCAAGGTAACCGACTGCACGCGCCCCGCGGATTTCGCACCGGGCAGTTTGCGCCACAAAACAGGCGACAGGTTAAACCCTACCAGATAGTCCAAGGCACGGCGCGCCAGATACGCTTCGACCAAGGGCATATCCACCTGGCGTGGGTTCTTCATCGCCTCGGTAACAGCAGATTTGGTGATCGCGTTGAACACGACACGGCTGACCGGAGTATCTTTCTTGATCGACTTGCGCTGTGTCAGGGCCTCTTGCAGGTGCCAACTAATCGCTTCCCCTTCGCGGTCGGGGTCGGTCGCGAGGATCAGTTCGTTGTCGTTTTTCAGTGCATCCGCAATTGCTTTTACGTGCTTCTTACTTGCGGCCGCGATTTCCCACTTCATGTCGAAATCGTGATCCGTGTCGACTGACCCGTCTTTCGGTGGCAGATCGCGGACATGGCCGTAAGAGGCGAGAACAGTGTAATTACTGCCCAAATAAGAGTTGATCGTTTTGGCCTTGGCAGGTGATTCGACGACAACAACGGGCATAAAATTAGGTACCTTAGTTCAGATGGATCGGCTCAACGTCGCTTTGACATGTGGCGTGGGGGTAGTTTTGTCAATGCGCTGATCTGACTGATATGATCTACCCCAAGCGAAAATTTTGCCCTGTTCCTGTTTTTGGAACCGGGGGGCACGACGCACGGATTTCTGATTTTTTCGATTTCCGGATGGTTGAAAATCCCGGGGGAGACCGGATGAAATCCGGGGCGGGGGCTGGCCCCCGATCACTCCGCTGCGATAATCGTTTCGCTAAATTATCCAGTGCGCGATACCAAACCGCCGGGTTGACGCGAAATTTGTCCGTCCAGTTCCAAATCGATCAAGATGGGGGCCACTTTGGCCGCGGATGCCTGTAAATCCCGGATCAACTGATCTTCTGCAATTGGGCTTGGGCCAAGGCGTGACAAGATTTGCAGGTGCAGTGCCGCAGTTTCACGCAGCGATTTTTTTGGCGCAGGGGCAGACGCGCTTTCTGCCAATCCCAACTCGGCCTGAACGGGTTGGACAGCATCGGCGCGGCCCAGCAATTCAATCACATCTGCGGCGTTACGCACCAATGTCGCACCATCGCGCAGCAACATATTGCATCCTGCTGCCCGCGCATCAAAGGGATGGCCTGGAACCGCCAGCACTTCGCGGCCTTGGTCCAAGGCGTCGCGCGCAGTGATAAGGCTGCCGGACTTGGCGGCTGCTTCGACAACAATGGTCGCATGGCTTAACCCTGCGATGATCCGATTGCGGCTGGGGAAATGGCGCGCCATCGGTTGCAGGCCCATTGGCTGTTCGGACAAGCGCAATCCAGAGGCCGCGATATCCGCCGCAAGTTGTGTGTTTTCCGCAGGGTACATCACATCGACCCCGCCTGCCTGGACCGCGATTGTCCCCGTGCCAAGTGCAGCCAGATGTGCTGCGGCATCGACCCCGCGTGCAAGCCCCGAGACGACAACATACCCCGCCTCCCCAAGCCCTTGCGCCAAGGCCTTGGCCATCCGCGTGCCTAGCGATGATGCATTGCGTGCCCCTACAAGGGAAATCTTGGGCCGGTGTATGATATCCAGATTGCCGATCGCCCAGAGAAAGGGGGGCGCGTCGTTCAAATCATACAAAGTTTCGGGATAGGCATCGGTCCCATGCATGATAAGTTGCGCGCCAGCAGCTTTGGCGGCGCGCAACTCTGCATAAACCACCCCTTCGGGGCAGATCTCGTAGTTTGCTACTCCCGCAGCGCGCGCCACCTTTGGTAGCGCGGCCAGCGCATTCTGCGCAGTGCCGTGTTCAGCCAGTAGTCGTTTATACGTTGACACACCGACCCGACGCGAGCGCAACAGACGAAGGCGCGCAAAGCTTTCATCTTCCGAGGTGGGTGGGATTGGGGGGTGAGTGGAAGAAGGATTGTAGTCCTTGTCAGTCATCCCGCGTCTCCGTCCGTTGCTAGAATCAGGTATATGTTGTGGTGGTTAACAACGCATGAATCGAATTCCGCCCATTTGTGCTAAACGGGCGGAGATGCGTTCACCAAAAGCCGCTATGCCGCAGCACCACCAACGGTCAACCCACCGATCATCAACGTCGGTTGGCCGACGCCAACAGGCACCCATTGGCCCGCCTTGCCGCAATTGCCCATGCCGGGGTCAAGCGCGGGATCATTCCCGATGGCGCGGATCTGTTTTAAAGCCGTTGCACCGTCACCGATCAATGTCGCGCCCTTGACCGGGGCTCCGACGATGCCATTTTGAACCCGGTAGGCTTCGGTGCAGGAAAACACGAACTTGCCATTGGTGATATCGACCTGACCACCGCCGAAACCTACAGCGTATATGCCGTCTTTCAGGTCGGCCACGATGTCTCCGGGCGTCATATTACCGCCCAGCATATAGGTGTTAGTCATCCGTGGCATCGGGATATGCGCATAGGATTCGCGCCGCCCGTTGCCTGTCGATTGTACGCCCATCAGACGGGCGTTCTGGCGATCTTGCATGTATCCGACCAGCACACCGTCTTCGATCAGGACGTTTTTTGCGGATGGGGTGCCTTCGTCATCGACGCTGATCGACCCGCGCCGGTCGGGGATCGTTCCATCATCAAGCACCGTGACCCCTTTGGCCGCAATTTGTTGACCCATCAGCCCGGAAAACGCGCTTGACCCTTTGCGGTTGAAATCCCCCTCAAGCCCGTGGCCAATCGCTTCGTGAAGCAAGATACCGGGCCATCCGGGGCCAAGCACAACATCCATCACGCCAGCGGGGGCAGGGACGGCTTCTAGGTTAACGCAAGCAATGCGCAACGCCTCTCGGGCTTTGGCTTGCCAATCGGACCGTTCAAGCAGCCCGTCAAGGCCCACGCGCCCGCCGCCGCCCGCGGTGCCGCTTTCACGCCGCCCGTCCTGTTCGACAATGATCGATACATTGACACGGGTCATTGGCCGCACGTCCCGCACAGACGTTCCTTCGGGCCGCAGAATTTCAATTTCCTGAATCGATGCGGCGATTGACGCCGATACTTGCACGACGCGTTTGTCCAGGCTGCGGGCGAAATCATCGATCTCACGAAGTGTTTCAACTTTTACTGGAAAAGCCGCCCCAGCGATGGGGTCTTCGTCAGTATAAAGCCGTTGATTTGTGGAAATCGGCGCATCCGCCCATGTGCCGCCCCCGTCACCCACAGCCAGTCGCGCTGTTTCGCAGGCGCGGCGCAGGGCAGATTCGCTGATCTCGGAGGAATGGGCGTATCCGGCCACCTCGCCGCGCACGGCGCGCAGCCCAAATCCCTCTGAGGCATCATAGCTTGCGGTTTTTAGCCGTCCGTCATCAAACATCAGCCCCTCGGAACGGCGTCGCTCCAGAAATAGTTCCCCGTCATCGGCACCCGCTACGGCGTCGCGCAGGACCTTTAGCGCCGCATCGCGATCAAGATCTGTCCCAAAAGGGTTAAAAGGCGTCTGGCTCATCCGAAAGGTCCTTAATCGTGTCATAAAAATCGCTTCGCGTCCGTTTGACGCAAGCACAAGTCTTTATCTTGAAGTTAGAATATGATTGTAAGACTTCAGATTACAACGGTTCGGCGTTACCCAAGACGGGTTAGGCCGCGATTCGCTATCAATGGTCACAAGATCAGGACGACATATGAAACATCTTCTATCCCTTTCAGGTCTCATGGCCGCTTTTTCCGCAGTACCCGCATGGGCACAGGAAAACCTTCGAATTGATGGTCTAGAGATCATCGGTGAACCCATTGACGGAAAAACGGGTTTTCAACCTGCCGTGACGCGCGTCGCGCAGGATATTCACGATCTCGACTATCTGATCTTGGTTATCATCACCTTGATCACTCTGTTCGTGACTGCTTTGATCCTTTGGGTGGCCTTCCGCTATAACAAAAAACGTAACCCGACGGCGTCGTCCTTCACCCACCACACCCCGGTTGAAATCGCATGGACAATCGTGCCGATTCTGGTTCTGGTTCTGATCGGTGCGTATTCCTTGCCGATTTTGTTCCGTCAGCAGGAAATCCCGCAGGCCGACCTGACAATCAAGGCGACTGGGAACCAGTGGTACTGGACCTACAACTACGTGGATGAAGGTTTTGGCTTTGACAGCTACATGATCGGCGCACCAGCTGTTGGCGGTGAGAACCGCAAAACACCCGAAGTGATCGCCCAGTTGGAAGCCGCTGGCTATACAGAGCAGCAGTTTTTGCTGGCCACTGACACTGCAGTTGTGATCCCGGTTGGGAAAACGATTGTTGTGCAGGTGACCGGATCTGACGTGATCCATTCTTGGGCAATGCCAGCATTCGGCGTAAAGCAGGACGCGGTTCCCGGTCGTCTGGCCGAGACATGGTTCAAGGCCGAAAAAGAAGGCGTTTACTTTGGCCAGTGTTCCGAGCTGTGCGGCAATGCTCATGCCTATATGCCAATCACAGTCAAAGTTGTATCTGAAGAGGTGTACGCCGATTGGCTGAACAAGGCGAAGGCCGAGTATGCGGGCATTCCGCAGCCTTTGACGGTCGCATCCAACTAGAACATTACGTCTTTTGTCGGGGCACGATTGCCGTGCCCCGATCCACAATTCAGGCGGGATTTGTATGACTGACACAAGCACAACACCTACTGGCGAATACGAGGCGCAATTGGGCGATTACTTTGCCCTGCTGAAGCCACGCGTGATGCAATTGGTCGTTTTCACAGCGCTTGTTGGCATGCTGGCTGCGCCGACGTCTGTGCATCCTGTCGTGGCGTTCGCATCGATTCTGTTTGTTGCCATTGGGGCAGGTGCCTCGGGGGCGCTGAATATGTGGTGGGATGCTGATATCGACGCCATCATGCGGCGCACGGCCAACCGTCCGATCCCGTCCGGACGTGTCCAGCCGGGTGAAGCGCTGGCCATTGGCGTTGCCCTTTCCGGGCTCTCGGTGATGATGCTTGGGCTGGCCGCCAACTTGCTGGCCGCCGGCATGTTGCTGTTTACGATTCTGTTTTACGCTGTTTTCTACAGCATGTGGCTAAAGCGTCTTACACCGCAGAACATCGTCATCGGTGGCGCGGCGGGCGCGTTTCCCCCGGTCATCGGTTGGATTATTGCAACGGGCAGCTTTTCTGTCGAGGCATGGTTGATGTTCGCCCTGATCTTTATGTGGACGCCACCACATTTTTGGGCCTTGGCGCTGTTTATGCGCAATGACTATGATGATGCCAAAGTTCCGATGCTGACCGTTACGCATGGCCGTCGGTCCACCCGCCGTCATATCCTTGTCTATACGGTTTTGTTGGTGGTTCTCGCTGTCGCGACCGGCTTCACATCCATCGGGGGGCCAATCTATCTGACCGCCGCTGTTATTTTGAACGTGCTGTTCCTGATTGGGGCCGTGCGGATCTGGAAGCGTGATGAAGATGACAGCGAGGCCGATAATTTCCTGGTCGAACGTAAATTCTTCCGCTTGTCTCTTTGGTATCTGTTTCTACATTTTGGTGCGATTCTTGCCGAAGCAACCTTGCGGCCGTATGGATTTGGAGGTTGGTCATGACCATCCGTGCAGAACATGAAATTCATACCCGCCGTCGCGGACGCAACCTTGGTATCGGTCTGATGCTTGGTGCTTTTGTGTTCCTGGTGATGCTGCTGACCTATGTGAAAATCACCAATATAGATTTTAATGATCTCCCTGGTGGTGCCGTCCAAACTCAGGAGAGCAGCTGATGGCGATCTCTGGTCCTACAAAGACGGTACTGCAAACGGTCTCTGTCGTCGTGTTGATGGGGGGGCTGGCATGGGCATCCGTGCCCTTTTACGATTGGTTTTGCCGGGTTACCGGCTTTGGCGGCACGCCGGGCCAGGTTTCCGCAAACTCCGAAGGAATTCTGGATCAGACGGTCACTGTTCGTTTTGACGGCAGCCTGAATGATGGCATGAGCTGGGAATTCAAACCGGTCGTCAACGAAATGGAAATCCGTATCGGCGAAACAGGTCTGGCATTCTACGAGGCTTATAACCCGACAGATCATCCCATCGCCGGGCAAGCGTCTTATAATGTGACGCCTTATGCGGCAGGCGCATTCTTTGAAAAGATCGAATGCTTTTGCTTTACTGAACAGGTGCTTGCCCCGGCCGAGCGCGTTCAAATGCCGGTCAGCTTTTTTGTTGACCCAGAAATTGTGGCAGACCGTGACGGCAAGTTTGTACATACGATCACACTGTCTTATACGTTTTATGAAATTGACCTGCCAGAGGGATACGCAGCCCTCGAACAGGACAGCCAGACAAACCTGAATTAAGAAAAAGGTGAGGGACGCCATCATGGCCCACGAAAAAAACCACGACTATCACATTCTAGCGCCCTCAACGTGGCCTTTGCTAAGCGCCTTGGCTGGCAGTGTCATGCTTGCCGGTGGCGTATTCTGGATGCATGACATTACGCCGTTTGTGTTTTTGGGCGGATTAGTTGCCGTCCTCTACTGCATGTTTGGCTGGTGGTCTGAAGTGGTCGCTGAAAGCAAAATTGGCGATCATACCAATGTTGTACGCATCGGCCTGCGCTATGGCTTTATCCTGTTCATCATGTCCGAAGTGATGTTCTTTGTCGCTTGGTTCTGGACCTTCTTCAAAGAAGCCCTGTACCCAATGGACGAATTTCCGGGTTCTACCTACGTTCAGCCCGATATTATTCCCGTTGACGCCTTTCACCTGCCGCTGATCAACACATTGATTCTGTTGCTGTCGGGCTGTGCCGTAACATGGGCGCACCACGCGCTAGTGCATGAAAACAACCGCAAGGACCTGATTACAGGTTTGGCAGTTTCAATCGTTCTTGGTCTCTTGTTCACGGCCTTCCAAGCGTATGAGTACTATGAATTGTTGGTCCACGCTGATTGGACATTCGGTGGCGACCTGTTCTTCTCCAGCTTCTTTATGGCGACAGGTTTTCACGGGTTCCACGTGGTGATCGGGACGATCTTCCTGACGGTCTGCCTAATTCGCGCGATGCGTGGCGACTTTACCCAAGAGCAGCACGTCGGTTTTGAGGCCGCTGCTTGGTACTGGCACTTCGTTGATGTGGTTTGGCTCTTCTTGTTCTTCGCTGTCTACATGTGGGGCATCTAAACGCCCCGGCGGCTTGCAAACCGCCCTGCGATCACTAAAAGCTATTGGCGCGCGAGGGGGACCTTGCGCGCCTCTGCATTCAAGCCACCCGAACGGGTGACCAACCTCAAGAGAGCCTTATGCGTCGCACGCTATTCTTGCTGATCGTCGGTCTTGGCGGTGCAGCTATCCTGATCTCGCTTGGCATCTGGCAGATTCAGCGTCTGGCGTGGAAAGAGGCGATCATCAGCGACATCAATGCGCGTATCATTGCCGACCCCGTGGCGTTGCCATCATCCGTCGCCGATCCAACCGATGCCTACCTGCCCGTCGTTGCATCCGGCATGATTGAGGCGGATGAAATCCACATCCTTGTCTCGCAAAAGGATCTTGGGGCTGGATACCGGATTATTGCGCCTTTCGTGTTGGAAGATGGTCGCAAGATCCTAGTCGACCGGGGCTTTGTGCTGACGACTGCCAAAGCCAACGCGCGCGAAATCGGACCGGTGACGATCACCGGCAATCTTCAATGGCCTCAAGAAACCGACGATTTCACGCCCGCGCCTGATCTGGCTGCGAATATCTGGTTTGCCCGCGACGTCCCTGCGATGGCAGATGCCTTGAAAACCCTGCCCATCCTGCTGGTTGCCCGCAGCAGCACGCCACCGGCAGCAGACATCAGCCCATTACCCATAGATACCGCGCGTATCCCCAATGATCACTTGCAATACGCCATCACCTGGTTCTCTCTTGCCGCGATCTGGCTTGGTATGAGCCTGTTCTTCCTGCGCCGCCGCGCACCCAAAGTCGAAAGCTGACCTTCCTTATGCGTTACGTTTCCACCCGTGGTTCCGCCCCTGTCCTAAGTTTCGAAGACGCGCTGCTGACCGGGCTTGCCCGTGACGGCGGCCTTTATGTTCCCGAAACCATCCCCACGCTCAGCCGCGAGGACCTGACCGAGATGGCGACGATGTCCTATGAGGACGTCGCATTTAAGGTGATGAAGCCTTTTGTCGGGGACACCTTTAGCGATGCGGAGTTCAAATCGCTGATCGCAAAAGCCTATGCCGGTTTCAACCATACTGTCCGCGCGCCGCTGGTTCAGCTGGATCAAGGGCACTTCCTGCTTGAGCTGTTTCACGGGCCAACGCTGGCGTTCAAAGATTTTGCCATGCAGTTGATTGGCCATATGTTCCAAGCGGTACTGTCGCGCAAGGGTGAGCGCGTGACAATCGTCGGGGCGACGTCGGGTGATACGGGATCGGCGGCGATCGAAGCATTTCGCGGCCTTGATAATGTCGATGTGTTCATTCTCTACCCCCACGGTCGCGTGTCCGATGTGCAGCGCCGCCAGATGACGACGCCGGTCGAAATGAACGTTCACGCTTTGGCGCTGGACGGTGATTTTGACGATTGCCAGGCCCGCCTGAAAGATATGTTCAACGACCACGCCTTTCGCGATGGGGTCAGACTTGCTGGTGTGAACAGTATCAACTGGGGGCGTGTGCTGGCACAGGTGGTTTATTATTTCACCGCCGGGCTTGCCATGGGGGCGCTGGATCGCAAAGTCAGCTTTACCGTGCCGACCGGCAACTTTGGTGATATTTTCGCAGGCTATATCGCGCGCGAAATGGGCCTTCCGATTGCGGATCTGGTGGTAGCAACCAACCAGAACGATATCTTGCACCGGTGCCTGACAACAGGAGCATATCACAAGGGCGAGGTTCACGCCTCTATCAGCCCTTCGATGGATATTCAGGTCAGCTCGAATTTCGAGCGGGCATTGTATTTCGCCTATGGTCAGGACAGCGATGCGATCAATGGGTTGATGGCTGATCTGGCGAATGGTGGTTTCGATGTGGGTGACAACGCCCTGCGTGATCTGAAAAATACCTATAAATCCGGACGGGTGTCAGAGGATGAAACCTCGGCGACGATCAAGGAATTCTATGCCGCCACGGGAGAATTACTGTGCCCGCATTCCGCAATCGGGGTGCGCGTGGCGCAAGATATGCGTGATCCTGCGACGCCAATGATCACCCTGGCAACGGCGCACCCCGCCAAATTCCCCGACGCAGTTGAAGCGGCCACAGGCGTACGCCCACCGCTGCCAGACCACATGGCCGATCTGTTCGAACGCGACGAACGGCTGACACGGGTGCCCAATGATCTTGAGGCGCTTAAAGACATTATCAAAGGGGGCATCGCCCAGTGAGCCTGCAACAACACCGCCTGTCCAACGGATTCCGCATTGTAACAGAACATATGCCCGGTCTGGCCTCGGCGTCGATTGGCGTCTGGGTCACCGCAGGCGCGCGCCATGAGACGCCGCAGCAGAACGGAATCGCGCATTTTCTTGAACATATGGCCTTCAAGGGCACGGCTAAGCGTACATCCTTGCAGATCGCCGAAGCGATCGAAGACGTGGGGGGTTATATCAACGCCTACACCTCGCGCGAGGTGACAGCCTATTATGTGCGCGTGTTGGAAAACGATGTGGCGCTTGGCCTCGATGTCATCGCCGACATCCTGCGCAATCCGATCCTCGACAAAAACGAGATCGAGGTCGAACGTGGTGTCATTCTTCAGGAAATCGGCCAAGCGCTGGATACACCGGATGATGTGATTTTCGACTGGCTTCAAGAAGAGGCGTATCCCAACCAGCCGCTTGGCCGCACCATCCTTGGCCCGACCGAGCGCGTTTCCAATTTCTCTCGTGAAGATTTGTCCAGCTTTATTGATCAGCACTATGGCCCCGACCAGATGATTCTGGCGGCGGCAGGTGCTGTGGATCACGATGAAATCGTGCGTCTGGCCGAACAGTTGTTTGGCGATATGCCGCAAAAACCACTGTTTGATGTTGATGCTGGAAAATTCTCTGGCGGTGAACTGCGTCAGGTGAAAACGTTGGAGCAGGCGCATTTCGCGCTTGGCTTTGAATCGCCGGGCTACCGTGCGGATGACATTTATGTCGCGCAAATCTATGCATCCGCGCTTGGCGGTGGCATGTCGAGCCGCCTGTTCCAAGAGGTCCGCGAAAATCGGGGGCTCTGCTATACGATCTTTGCGCAGGCGGGTGCCTATGCCGACACCGGCATGATGACGATCTATGCGGGCACGAGCGGCGAACAGTTGCCCGAATTGGCTGGTATCACCATCGACGAGATGAAGCGCGCCGCATCCGATATGTCGCCCGCCGAAGTCGCGCGTGCGCGTGCCCAAATGAAGGCCGGCCTTCTGATGGGCTTGGAAAGTCCGTCAAATCGCGCCGAACGGCTGGCGCGTCTGATCCAGATTTGGGACCGCATCCCGCCACTGGAAGAAACCATCGCCCAGATCGACGCCGTGACCACCGGTGACGTGCGTGATTTCGCGCAGACAATGGCCGCCACGGCACCCGCTGCTTTGGCGCTATATGGTCCGGTCGAAACGGCACCCACCTTGGCAGAACTGCAAGAACGCCGCGCTGCCTGATGCTTGGGCTCAAACGAAAATTGGCGATTGAAACGGAAAGGCTGACCCTGCGCACGCCGATCCACGCCG
>NZ_JBFEKM010000022.1:0-34815 GCF_041552635.1 Sulfitobacter sp. | reverse complement strand
GCAAGGTCACGCGCTGCCGCTTTGGCGCGCTGGCCAAGGTCACCGACAAGGGTTGCGATGTTCATCTGCTCAGGCTCTGTGCTCATGTCGTTCATAGTCATTATTCCTTCATTGCTTTGCAGGTCTTGCGCCAGTGATTGCTGCGCTGGCCCTGTCGCGGGCCGCCTGCTTGGTCTAACTGGTCGCTATCTTGCGCGGGGCATCTGCGGCGTGATCGCGCGGGGCATCTGTGGCGTGATCGCGCGGGGCATCTGCGGCGTGATCGCGCGGCCGCCACCTTGGCCTGCGGCTGGCCCAACATCTGGGACCAAGAATGTCGCTTTTGAACTATGACACATAGGTGCCCGACATCCTGCGGCAAGGGGTGCGCGGGATTTGCGCGGGTGGTTTTCACAGTTGTCTAGATGACGCGGACCTGCGGCGCACGCCTTGTCGTATCCGGTCATATTCAAGTTCATTTTCGGTCCCTTCCGCCGTGGCTGACAATGCGCAGGATCGGCGCGCAGTCCACAAGGCGTTGCCCGTCCGGATTGTCCGGCTGAGCAGTCTTTTTCATCGGGTCCGCCCCAAGGCATCTGGACGCTGCGGTGCAGCGACCTATTTGCATTCACATGACGGTTTCATGTTATAGCAACCCGAATCGATTGAACGGACAGTGCTATAGGTCAGCGTCACCAAACGCAAACCAACGAAGCATAGTCCATTTAAATCAAAGAGATATAGGAGACACATGATGTCAAAGAAGAAGAAGATAGTTGTCAAAATCGGATCTAGTCTGCTTGCAAATAGCGATAAACTTACCCTGCGCTATGCTTTTATGAACGGCTTGCTAAGCGATTTGGCGCAGCTTCAGAAAGAAGGTCATGACATTATTCTGACCTCTTCGGGGTCCGTTGCTTTGGGTCTGAACATGATCGGAAAACGCCCCGAAGATGCGGGCATTCTGGACAAGCAAGCCGCAGCAGCCTGTGGCCAACCGTTGCTTATGAACGCCTACCGGCAGGTTGCGTCCGAATACGATCTGGACGTTGCGCAGATGCTGGTGACTGTCGGGGATATGGAAGAACGTCGGCGGTTTTTGAACATCAAAAACACGATGCTGCGCTTGTTCGAAAGCGACATTTTGCCGATCATCAACGAGAACGATTCAATCGCGACGCATGACTTGCGCGTGGGTGATAATGACCGCCTTTCGGCCAAGGTTGCACAGATGATCAACGCCGATCTGCTGATCATTCTAACCAGTGTCGAGGGCCTGTATGACCGTGATCCGGCAGAACCCGGTGCGCAGTTTATCTCGGAAATCGAAGATGTGAGCGAACATCTTGAATCGACCACAGGCATCAGCGCATTGGGCAGTGGCGGTATGTTGACCAAAATGCAGGCTGCAAATATGGCGCAGAACGCTGGTGTTGAAACCATCATCGCCGATGGCATCATCGAACGCCCCGTGTCGTCGGTGCTGAACAATGAACGCCGCTTTACGCGCTGCCTTGTCACGGGTGAAACCCTGTCGCCTCTCAAGGTCTGGCTCAGCAACCGGCTGAAGGTGTCGGGCACGCTTGTGGTTCCCAAAGCAGTGGCCGTCGCAGTGGCCGAAGGCAGTTGCGGGATCAGCCGCAGCGACATCATTTCGATCCAAGGCGATTTCACCAAGGGCGATGTTCTGCATGTCTATGATGAAGAAGGCACTGAAATTGCCCGCGGTCTGACGAACTTTTCGTCCGAGGAAACGATGTTGATGGCCCGCAATCTGGACACACCGGTCGAAGACGTGATCGGTTACAAGACCAAGGCCGATGTCATCGCCCGGGAAAACATCCTTGTCCTTGAGGACAACCACCTGCTGCTGGACGCCCCCGAGGATGACCAAAAGATCGTCGCCCCCGTCTAGGCGTATATGTCAGCTTGGCCTGTCCCGCCGTCTTGCGGGGATGGCCAAGCCTATTGGCCTTTGAAGGCCGGTCAGCTTTCTAAGAAATCGACCTGCCCAGCTGCTTGCGCCCCGCCATATTCCCATGGCAGGGCGGCTGGATTACACTCGTTCAAGGGCGAGTGCGATGCCCTGTCCGACGCCGATGCACATGGTCGACAAGGACCGCTTGCCACCGTTCAACGACAGCTCAAGTGCTGCCGACCCGCTGATCCGCGCACCCGACATACCCAAAGGATGGCCCAACGCAATCGCACCACCATTGGGGTTCACGCGGGGGTCATCATCGGCAATCCCAAGGGCGCGCAACGTGGCAAGACCCTGGCTGGCAAAGGCTTCGTTCAATTCGATCACGTCGAAATCGGTTTGGCTTAGTCCCAGACGCGCCATAAGTTTTTGCGACGCAGGTGCCGGACCGAACCCCATGATGCGCGGGGCCACGCCAGCCGTTGCACCGCCCAAGATGCGCGCAATCGGCGTCAGACCGTATTTCGCCGCCGCCTCAGCCGACGCAATGATCAGCGCTGCGGCACCATCATTCACACCCGATGCGTTGCCCGCTGTGACGGTCCCGTCTTTGCGGAAGGGCGTTGGCAATTTCGCGAGTTGTTCCAGTGACGTCGCGCGCAGATGCTCATCCGCGTCAAACACCGTATCGTCCCCACGCCGCTGCGGGATGGTGACCGCAGTGATCTCTTTGGCCAAGCGTCCGCTGGACTGCGCCTCGCCCGCCTTTGTCTGGCTGCGCAGGGCAAAGGCGTCCTGATCAGCACGGCTGATGTTGAAATCTTCCGCAACGTTTTCGCCGGTTTCGGGCATCGATTCCACGCCGTATTGCGCTTTCATCAGCGGGTTCACAAAACGCCAGCCGATGGTGGTGTCATAGATTTCCGCGTTACGCGAATAGGCACTGGTGGCCTTGGGCATAACGAACGGCGCGCGGCTCATGCTTTCCACTCCGCCTGCGATCATCAGATCGGATTCGCCCGCCTTGATCGCCCGCGCGGCAGCGATGATCGCGTCCATGCCGGACCCGCAAAGCCGGTTGATGGTGGTGCCTGTCACCGCTTCGGGCAGGCCCGCCAGCAGCGCCGACATGCGCGCCACGTTGCGGTTGTCTTCGCCCGCCTGATTGGCGCAACCATAGATCACGTCGTCCACGGCTTCCCAATCGACATTCGGATTGCGCGCCATCAAGGCCCGCATCGGGATCGCACCCAGATCATCTGCGCGCACGGTGGCAAGCGTGCCGCCAAAGCGCCCGATCGGGGTGCGGATATAGTCACAAATAAAAGCGTCTGCCATGGGTTTTTCCTTACAATTCCGGGGTGATCAGGTCGGCAACCGGATCCGTGATATGAAGCGTAGCTTCGGTCAAATTCTGCAAATCTTCCAGCGAAATCTGCGGCAGTTTTTCGCGCAGGACGAAACGTCCTTGTTCGATATCGACCACAGCAAGGCTGGTATAGACGCGGGTCACACAGGCCAGACCCGTCAGCGGAAAGGCGCATTTTTCGACCAGTTTCGGGGCACCGTCCTTGGTGACGTGGTCCGTAATCACGGCGACACGTTTGGCCCCATGGACCAGATCCATGGCACCGCCCACCGCTGGCACGCCCTTGGCACCGACACGCCAATTGGCCAGATCTCCGTTCTGCGCGACCTGATAGGCCCCCAGAATAGCCACGTCCAGATGCCCGCCCCGCACCATGCCAAAGCTATCAGCGTGGTGAAAGAACGACGCGCCGGGGTTCAGCGTGACCGCGCGTTTGCCCGCATTGATCAGATCCCAGTCTTCCTCCCCGGCAGCCGGGGACGGGCCAAAGCCCAGGATACCGTTTTCGGTGTGAAAGATCGCCTGACGACCTTCGGGCTGATATTGCGCGACTTTCTCGGGAAATCCGATGCCAAGGTTAACATAGGCCCCGTCCTGAATATCTTGCGCCGCGCGCCATGCGATTTGCGCGTTCGAGAGTTTATAATCGGTCATGGGTACACAGCCTCCGCACGGATCAGCAGCTCTTCTTGCTGCGGGTCGGGAATTTCGATGATCTGGTCCACAAACAGACCGGGTGTGATGACATGTTCGGGGTCAATCGCCCCGGCCTCGACGATCTGGCTGGCTTGCACGATGGTCACCGCGGCGGCGGCACACATCAGCGGGCTGAAATTGCGGGCGGTTTTGTTATAGGTCAGGTTGCCGTGACGGTCGGCTTGCTCGGCCTTGATCAACGCAAAATCCGCCTTGAGCCAGCGTTCCTGCAGATAGGTGCGCCCGTCAAAATCGCAGGTCGGTTTGCCGATGGCCAGTTCCGTACCCACCCCCGTCGGCGTGTAAAACCCCGGGATGCCCGCACCGGCAGCGCGAATGCGTTCGGCCAAAGTCCCCTGCGGCACCAGTTCAAGCTCGATCTCTCCGGCAAGGTATTTTTCATTGAATGCACGCGGATCAGACGACCGCGGGAACGAGCAGATCATTTTGGCCACAAGCCCCGCGTCGATCATCGCGGCAATGCCGATGCGGCCGTTTCCTGCGTTATTGTTGATCACGGTCAGGCCCTTGGCACCGTGGTCAATCAGCGCGTGGATCAGTTCGATCGGGGCACCTGCGCCGCCGAACCCACCGATCATGACCACCGCCCCGTCGGGGATTTGTGCAACCGCAGCAGCCGCACTTGGGATCGTCTTGTCCATCTCGTTCTCCTGTTTTGCAAAGGGGTAAGGGTGCCTGCCCTCGACAGCAAACAGATTTGTGCGATATATGCTATTTGTTGACATAGCGCACAAAAGAGGGTCGCAGATGGAAAGCAAAGACATCATGAGCAGCCTTGCCAAAGGTCTGGCCACGATCGAGACATTCACCGCAGACAGCCCGCGCCAATCCATCGCCCAAGTCGCCGCAGCCAGCGGGTTGGACCGCGCCACGGCACGCCGCTGTTTGCTGACCCTCGCGCATCTGGGGTTTGCCGATTACGACGGAAAATTCTTTACGCTGACGCCCCGCATCATGCGCTTGGGGACGGCCTGCCTTGCCACAATGCCCTTGCCGCAGATCGTGCAACCCTTGTTGGATCGGCTGTCAGACGAATTGGGCCAAAGCACATCCGTGTCGATCCTTGATGGTGACGAAATTATCTATATTGCGCGCGCCGCACAGCGCAAAGTCATGTCAATTTCCCTGACGCCCGGATCGCGCCTGCCGGCCTATTGCACGTCAATGGGGCGGGTGATGTTGTCTGCACTGCCCCATGATCAGATTAACAGCATGGTTCTTGCTGACAGCGCGGGCCTTACTGACAGCACGGGCCTTGCCGCGCGCACGCCCAACACGATCACCGATGCGGCAGCGCTTTTGACCGAACTGGCACGGGTCCGCGACCAAGGTTACGCGGTGATCGACCAAGAGGTCGAACTGGGCCTGATTTCAATCGCGGTGCCAATATATGACGCGCGCGGGCGGGTTGTGGCCGCGCTCAATATCGGGCTGTCGTCACATCACGCCGACGCCGGGCAACTTGCCGCGTTGTATCTGGACAAGCTGACGGCGATCCAGTCAGAGCTGCGCAAAATGCTGCTTTAGCAGTGCTTGCCCTTGCACGTCCCCACACGTGCATCCGCGGCATCAGGCAGCAAACACCCGCGCCTCTAGGTTTGATGCGCGGCACCGCCACAGGCGTGTGCGGCAAGAATAGTCGCTACAGCACGGATGACCCGTTTTTCGATGTCGTCGCACGGAAAGCAACACACGCCAAGCTGCACGCGGATGATCCCGAGCCCTTCGAGCAAAGCTAGGAAGTCTTCTGCAATATCAGGGGCATCCGCGCCACTAGATACAAGCTGCTGTTCCTGCGCGCGCCGGAAAATCTGGCTGATGTTTTCCAGTGTTTTCGCATGGGCCGCATGGTAGAAAAGCCGCCCAACCTCGGGGTTGTCGCGCGCTTCTTCATGGATCAACCGTACAAATTGCACGGTATCCGGCAGGTTCAGGAAGCTGAGCAGCCTGGTACCAAACTCGCTCAGTGCTGTTCGCAGATCACAAAGCGATCTGATTTGCGGCGGGGTGTCGGCAGTGAATCGCATCACCTCGGCTTCGGCGACCGATTTCAGGACATCGTTCATATTCGCAAAATTGCGGTACAGCGTCGCCTTGGACACAGCCGCCTCTTTGACCAGCATATCGGTCGAGACTTTTTCAAAACCATGTTTGAAAAACAATCCGCGCGCTGCGGTCAAAATGCGTATCCGAGAGGTGTTTGTGGTCATATTTTACACTTAGCGCCCGCGCATCCAAAAGAGAAGTACCGCACAGTACTCTTTTGACTTGCCTTCCCTCCGAAGCCCGGTAAGTACCGAACAGTACTCTAAATGGATTCCCGATATGAAACGCTTTGCCGCCTTTGCGATCTTCCTGTCCGTCGCCACCCCGCTGGCGGCACAACAAACAGCTGATCTGACCCCTTCGGGGGACCCTGCCCCCCTGCGCGCGGTCAAGCTGATCAAGGCAGGCGGCGACACGGCACAGCTGGAGCGGACTTTCTTTGGACAGGTTGCGGCGCTGGAAACCGTTGATCTGTCCTTTGAGGTTGGCGGACGGCTGACGATGTTTGACGCGCAAGAAGGTCAGTTTGTCGAAAGCGGCGTGCAAATCGCAGCGCTTGAGAAGGCTGGTTTTGAACGCGCCGTTGAACGGGCGGAACTGGAACTGGCGCAGGCCGAACGCGCCTTGTCGCGGGCGCAAACCCTTGCCCAGTCCAATGCAGGGTCGGAAACGCAGGCGGAAAACGCGCTGACTGCACGTGATCTGGCCGCCGTGTCCCTCCGCGAGGCGCGCGACGCCTTGGCTGACGCGGTGCTGGTCGCACCGTTCAAGGCGCTGGTTGCCTCTCGGTTGACGCCGAATTTCTCGAATGTGACGCCCGGCCAGCCGATTGTGCGGCTGCATGACATGTCCGAAGTCCGCGTCGAAATCAATGTGCCCGAACGCCTGTTCCAAAGCCGCGGCAGCGCTGACGCCATCGCCTTTTTCGGCAGATCCCCACTGTTTGCGGGCGAAGTCCCCTTGCAATTGCGCGAATTCAACGCAGAAACCCAAAGCATCGGCCAAAGCTACCGCGTCACCTTTGCCCTGCCCCAAGCTGAAGTGCCCGCCGCCATTATTCCCGGGGCGTCGATGACCGTGGTTGCGCGGTTCGGCGGGCCCGGTGACACCCAAATGGTTCTGCCCCCCTCTGCCGTGGAAATGACCGGCGATGCGGCGCAGGTCATGGTCTATACACCTGCGGGCAACGGCGCTGATGACGGTGAGACCGGCACGGTGTCGTGGCTGCCCGTCGATATATCTTCCGCCAATGGCACACAGATCATCGTCAGCGGGCTTGACCCCGAAACATTAATCGTCGCGGCAGGTATCCAGCTTTTGCACGAGGGCGATGTCGTGCGGCCCTTTCTTGGCCTAAGCACGGAATAACATCATGAAAATCGCACGCTTTTCGATTGAATATCCCCTCTACACTTGGATCTTCATGCTTTTTGCGCTGTTTGGCGGATTGTTTGGCTATCAGTCTGTGGGCAAGCTGGAAGACCCCACCTTTACGGTGAAATCATCCCTTGTGATCACCGCCTATCCCGGTGCCACCGCCGCCGAAGTCGCGACCGAGGTTTCCGAGGTGCTCGAGGCCGAAATCCAGCAGATGGATGAGGTCAAAACCGTCACTTCGCGGAATACCCAAGGCATGTCGGTGATCGAGGTCGAAGTCGAAGACCGCTTTGACGGTGACGCATTGCCGCAAATATGGGACGATCTGCGCGACCGCGTGACGGATGCGCGCAGCGCTTTGCCAGGCGGGGCCAGACCGTCGATCGTCAACGATGATTTTGGCGATGTGTTCGGCATTCTTTACGCGGTTTCGGCACCGGGGTATTCCGATGCCGAAATATGGGACATCGCCACCTTTATGCGCCGTGATTTGTTGACGGTGGACGGGGTCGCCAATGTCGACATCAGCGGCCTGCCCGAAGAGGCAATTTTTGTTGAGCCGTCATCGCAGATCGTATCATCGCTGGGGATCGACCCGACGGTGATCATCAGCGCGATCAATACTGCTACCGCGATCAACCCCACAGGGTTTGTCACCAACGGCAGCGCAAACCTGCGCATCGAAGGCCCCTCGGCAGAAGATAGCGTACGCGAGATCAGCGGTTTGACCTTCGGGTTTAAGGGCGAAGTGCTGAACCTGCTGGATTTCGCAGATGTCAGCCGCGCCCGCGTCGATGCGCCCGACCACATCCTGCGCCACAATGGCCAAGAGGTATTTACCCTTGGCGTATCAGGCCAGCTGTCGGAAAATATCGTCACTGTCGGCAAACGGGTCGAGGCGGCGTTAAAGGAGCTTGACGCGTTTCTTCCCCTCGGGGTCACGATCACGCCGATCTATGAACAACACCGCGTCGTGGACGAGGCCAACAGCAGTTTCATGGTGTCGCTCGCGCTGTCCGTCGGGGTGGTGATTGCCGTGCTCGCCTTGTTCATGGGGCCAAGGGCGGCGATCGTGGTGGGTGTGTCGCTGTTGCTGACGGTCACCGCGACGTTCTTTTTCATGTATCTGTTCGAGGTCAAAGTCGAACGGATCAGTCTGGGGGCCTTGATCATCGCGATGGGGATGCTGGTGGATAATGCCATCGTCATCGCCGAAGGGATGCAGCAGGAAATGCGCAAAGGGCGTACATCGGTCGACGCTGCTGATTCGGCGGCGCAAAAGACGCAAATCCCGTTGCTGGGGGCCACAATCATCGGGATCATGGCCTTTGCAGGTATCGGATTGTCACCGGATGCCACGGGCGAATTCATGTTTTCGCTCTTCGCCGTGATCAGCATTTCACTGCTGTTATCATGGATTGTTTCGGTGACCGTGACGCCGTTGCTGGGCCATTACATGTTCAAAACCGGCGGGCTTGCGGATGATGACAGCGGCTATAACGGGCCGGTGTTCCGCGCCTACGGCAGTCTGGTACGCGGGGCGCTGAAACTGCGTTGGCTGGTGATTGCGGGGCTGATCGGAACGACAGTGGCATGTGTGATGGCCTTCGGGCAGGTCAAACAGCAGTTCTTTCCCCCTGCCACGACGCCCCTGTTCTATTTGGAATACAAAGCCGCCCAAGGCACCGCCATTCAAAAGGTATCGTCGGATCTGAAAGCTGTCGAAGGCTGGCTTTTGGCCCGCGACGATGTGGCCGCGGTCACCACGACCATCGGTCAGGGCCTGACGCGCTTTATCCTAACCTATAATCCCCCCATCACGGACAGTTCCTTTGGCCAGCTTGTGATCCGCGCCACGTCTCCCGAGGCAATCCCGGCCCTGCGCGCCGATCTGGATCAGTTCACCGTCAAAGCACTGCCATGGGCGGAACTTCAAAGCAAACGCATCATCTATGGCCCGCCTGTCACCTCGGACATCGCCGTGCGGTTTTCCGGCCCAGACACAACCGTGTTGCGCGCGCTTGCCGTCAAGGCCAAAGCAATCTTGCGCGATACGACGCCCTTGCTGCACAGCGAACATCAGGATTGGCGTGAACCCGAGATCGTCACCCGCCCGATATATGCCACAGACCGCGCCCAGGCGGCCGGGATCGGGCGCAGTGACGTGGCCAATGCCATTGCGCTGGCCACCAATGGGATTTCGGCTGGCACCTACCGTGAACGCGATCGCCTGATCGACATCATCGTGCGCACCCCGCGCGCAGAGACCGCGCGGGGCGGCCACCTGCTGGACCAGATCGTCTATTCCAACGCCATCGGAGGCTATCTGCCGCTGAGCCAAGTGATCGACGGTTTTGCCGTGATTTCCGAAGATGCGGTGATTGAACGGCGCAACCGGGTTCAGACCATCACCGTGCAAGCAAATGTGATCGACGGCGTCACCCCGCCGTCTGTGTTCCCCCTGATCCGCCCCCTGATCGAGGCGATTGATCTGCCTGCGGGCTATAGCCTTGAATGGGGCGGTGAATTCGAAAGCGCTGGCGAAGCACAGGCATCGCTGGGGCGGCAGATGCCGATGGCTTTTGGTACCATGCTGTTGATCACCATTTTGCTGTTCGGCAAGCTGCGCCAGACGGCGGTGATCTGGACGATCGTGCCCATGGCAATTAACGGCGTGGCCCTTGGGTTGCTGTTCTCGGGCATCGCTTTCAGCTTTACCGCGATGCTGGGGCTGCTGTCGCTGTCGGGCATGTTGATCAAGAACGGCATTGTTCTGGTCGAAGAAATCGACGCCCAAAAAGACGAAGGTTTACCGCAGGATCAGGCCATCATCACGGCCAGCGTCAGCCGTTTGCGCCCTGTTGTGCTGGCTGCTGTGACAACGATCTTAGGGATGTTGCCGCTGCTGTCTGACGGGTTCTTTGCCGCGATGGCTGTGACGATCATGGGCGGTCTGGGCTTTGCGTCGGTCCTGACGTTGATCGGTGTGCCGGTGCTGTACCATACCTATCTGCGCAAAGAACGGTTGTCTGATCAACGCGCAGGCCGGTCGGCAAAGAAGACCCCCGCCCCGGCCTAACGGGAGCATCTGAACGCAAAAACGCGCAGGCGGGTCAGGCCTGCGCGTCTGGATCACTGGGCCGATGTCTTAGGCGTCAGAAGCTTCTGCATGATATTGCGCCAAAATCGCGACCTCATCGCGCGAACCCAGAATGACCGGCACGCGCTGGTGCGGCGCTTGCGGGGCGACCTCAAGTATCGGGCCCGTGCCCGTCGATGCACCGCCGCCTGCACTTTCGATGATCATCGCCATCGGGTTGGCCTCGTACATCAGGCGCAGCTTGCCGCCGGCCTTTTGGTTGTTGCTGTCTGCGGGGTACATAAATACGCCGCCGCGGATCAGGATGCGGTGGATGTCAGCCACCATCGACGCGGTCCAGCGCATGTTGAACGACCGCCCACGTGGGCCTTCCTTGCCCGCGACACATTCATCAACATAGCGTTTGACCGGCGCGTGCCAATACCGCGCCCGCGAGGTGTTGATCGCGTATTCCGATGTCTCGGCGGGTACGGTCATTTTGGGGTGCGTCAGGCAGAATTCACCAGTATCAGGCTGGCAGCTGAAACCGGCGACCTCGTCGCCTTGGGTGATGACAAGCATCGTTGACGGCCCATAAACCGCATAGCCCGCGCAGATCTGGTTACGCCCGGCGTGCAGCACATTGCGATCGCCGTCGGCCTGTACCTGCATCACCGAAAAGATCGACCCCACCGACAGGTTCACGTCCAGATTGGACGACCCGTCCAGCGGATCGAAATACAGCAGGTAATCCCCGATCTTGGGTTCTTTCAACCACGTGACCTCTTCGACCTCTTCGGACACCAGCGCCGCCAGACGCGGGCTGTTGGCGCATTCGCGCTCGAACACGTCATTGGCCATAATATCGAGCGTCTTTTGCGTTTCGCCCTGCACGTTGGTTTGGCCGGCCGACCCAAGGTTCCCTTCGAATGCACCGCTGCGCACCAGACCGGCAATCGCGCGTGACGCTGTCGCGATGTCTTCGAGCAGGAAAATCAGATCGGGGTCATAGGCGTTTTGCATCAGATAGCTGCGCATCGAGAGAGCGGTCATTCTATTTCCTTAAATTCAACGGTGCCGGAATTTGGCCAATCATTCCCATCTTGAATAAAGCCACGTGGCCGTGGCCGCAAGCGACCCGTGGCCTAGACCACAGCGCGGCGCGCCGCCTTACGGGTCATGTAAAGCCGGTTAGAGAAGGCCAGCACGAATACCGCCGTCAGGATCAGCACGATCGTGGGGGCCGGTGCGCTATCAAGGAAAAAGCTAAGGTAAGTGCCTGCCAACATCGACAAGGTGCAGACCAAGACCGACACGATCAGCATCGGGCCAAAGCTGCGCACCACCAGAAATGCAATCGCCCCCGGTGTGACAAGCAGCGCCACAGCAAGGATCAGCCCCGTCGCCGTTAGCGTCGCCACGATGGTCAGCGACAGCACCGCCAGCAACCCATAATGAAGCAGCCCCGTGCGCAGCCCACTGGCCTGTGCTTGGGCAGGGTCAAACGCATGCAGCAGCAGATCTTTCCATTTCAGCACCAGAAACCCGGTGACGAAAACGGAAATAATACCTGCCGTCCATAGGTCCTGCGGGCCGACCCCCAGCATGTTCCCGAACAAGATATGATCCAGATGCTGGTTCGTGGTGATCGAGGTGTACATGATGATCCCCATCCCGAACATCCCCGAGAACACGACCCCCATCACCGTGTCCTGCTTGATCCGGCTGTTATAACTTAGATACCCTGTCAGCAGCGCGCAGGACATACCGGCGGCGAAAGCGCCGATAATTAACGGAATACCGGTGATCCAGGCCAACACCACGCCGGGCAGCACCGCGTGGCTGACGGCGTCGCCCATCAGCGCCCAGCCTTTCAGCACCAGAAAACACGACAAAAGCGCCGTGGGCGGTGCGACCAGCAGAACGATCCAAAAGGCGTTCTGCATGAAGGGAAACTGGAACGGAAACAGCAGCGTGTCGATCATGGCGTGTGTCCCTCGCGCAAGGCCAGCAAGGCGTCTGCGGCCTTGCGCCTTGCCGCCAGCACGCCGTGCTTGGGGGCAAAGACAAAAGCCAATAAAAAGATGGTGGTTTGCAACGTGACGATCACGCCGCCCGTGGCACCGTCCAGAAAATAGCTGGCATAGGCGCCCAAGAACCCCGTCAGCGTGCCAATCAGCACCGACACGACGATCAGGCGCGGAAAGCGGTCGCACAGCAGATAGGCCGTGGCCCCCGGTGTCACGACCATGGCGATCACAAGGAAAGCGCCAACTGTCATCATCGCGGCCACAACGGCGGCGGACAGCAACACGAAAAAGATCGCTTTCAGCAGGTCAGGCTTTAGCCCGATAGAACGCGCGTGGTTTTCATCAAAGAACGTAACCATCAAGTCCTTCCACTTGAGCAGCAAAACCGTCATGCAGACCACGCCAATGATCGTCAGCTGTATGATGTCCTGCGGGGCGATGGCCAGAATATTGCCCATGATGATCGTCTGGATGCTGACCGACATCGGCGACAGCGACACCATGAACAGGCCCAGCCCGAAGAACGACGTAAAGATGATCCCGATGATGACGTCGATCTTTAACCCTGACCGTCCCGACAGAAACAACATCGCCCCTGCCGCCAGCCCCCCCGCCAGAAACGCCCCAAGCGCAAAGGGCAGACCCAGCATATAGGCCCCCGCCACCCCCGGCACGACCGAGTGGCTTAGCGCGTCCCCGATCAGCGACCAGCCTTTCAGCATCAAATAACACGACAAAAACGCGCAGACGGCACCGACCATAGCCGACACCCACATGGCGTTGAACATGTAACCATAGCCAAAAGGTTCGAGCAGAATGTCGATCATTTCTCGGCCTCGTCCGACACAAGGCGTTCGCCGTAATGTACAAAGGGGCGTTCGTCATCGGTGATGATGCGCACTTCGCGGCCATCGTCATCGTCATGCAGATCGCTACCGCCAAGGGTAAAGTGGCGCAGCACACCGCCAAAGGCGTTTTCGAGGTTTTCATGGGTAAAGACGGTTTCCGTCGGGCCATAGGCCAGAACGGTGCCTTTGACCAAAACAGTGCGGTCGCAAAATTCGGGGACCGATCCCAGATTGTGGGTCGACACCAGCATCACACGGCCTTCGTCGCGCAATTCGCGCAGCAGGCCGATGATCTGTTCCTCGGTTTTGACGTCAACGCCGGTAAAGGGTTCGTCCAGCAAAATCACGCGGCCATCTTGCGCCAAGGCGCGGGCCAGAAACACGCGTTTGCGCTGGCCGCCGGACAGTTCTCCGATTTGGCGGTGGCGGAATTCGGTCATGTTCACGCGGCGCAACGCCTCGTCCACCGCGGCGTGATCAGATGCCTTGGGGCGGCGCAGAAACCCCATGTGGCCATAGCGGCCCATCATCACAACGTCTTGCACCAACACGGGAAAGGCCCAATCGACTTCCTCGGACTGCGGCACATAGGCCACCAGATTTTCGCGCAGCGCCTCACGAACGGTCTTGCCCAGCAGCGTGATCTCGCCCTGCGCGGCGGGAACAAAGCCCATGATCGCCTTGAACAAGGTCGACTTGCCGGCACCATTGACCCCGACCAAAGCCGTGATCGTGCCGCGCGGGATTTCGAAACTGGCGTCGTATAATGCCGTGTGCCCGTTGCGATAGGTGACGGTGACGTTCTGGGCCGCTATCCCGCTGTCTTGGGCTGCAAAATGTTCGGCTTGTTGCATTGCTTCAGCGTTTTTCATGCACGTATCCAGTCATTTAAGGTTCTCGGACAGCCCGTCCGCCACAGTCTGCGCCGTAACGCGCAACAGGTCCAGATAGCTGGGCACCGGCCCGTCAGCAGTGCTAAGGCTGTCAACGTAGAGCACCCCGCCAAAGACCGCGCCGGTTTCACGTGCGATCTGTTTTGCAGGTGACGTGTTGACCGTGCTTTCACAAAACACCACCGGAATATCGTTGGCGCGGACCTGGTCGATGACCTTGCGGACCTGCTGCGGCGTGCCGGTCTGGTCGGCATTCATCGGCCAGAGGTACAGTTCTTTCATGCCAAAATCCCGCGCCAGATAGCTGAACGCACCTTCACAGGTCACCAGCCAGCGCTTGTCCTCGGGGATTGTAGCGATGCGTTCGCGCAGTGGGGTGATGGTGTCGCGGATCTGCTTTTTATAGGCATCTGCATTGGCTAGATAGGTCGCAGCATTTTCAGGATCATACAACACAAACGCCGACGCAATATTGTCCACATAGACCAGCGCATTGGCCAACCCCATCCACGCATGCGGGTTCGGCATGCCCTCGTAACCGCCCTCGGCGATGGAAATCGGATCAACCCCGTCGCTCAGGGTCACAGACGGTATGTCGCCCAGATTGGACAGAAATTGTTCGAACCACAACTCAAGGTTCATGCCGTTCCACAAGATCAGATCCGCATCGACCGCAGCGACGATGTCGCGCGGCGTCGGGGAATAGCCATGAATTTCGGCCCCCGGTTTGGTGATCGACACGACCGTTGCGGCGTCGCCGGCCACTTGTCTGGCCATATCCGCCAATACGGTAAAGGTCGTCACAACCTTGAAATCAGCAGCCCAAGCAGGGGCCACCAGCAGAACTGCTGCGGTTAATGTACCAAAAAAGGATCGTTTCATCGCATTTCCTCTACTGCCCAAAACTCGGCTATGATTTCTTAATGCGAATAAGTCGCAAAAGTCAAACATGCAAATGAGAATAGATCGCAAAAACTTGCAGGCAAGGGCAAAGACGCTTAAAGAGAAGTCGACAACAGAATGGTGAACGCTTTGAACGATGATCTCGACTACAAGCAGATATTGCGCGACGCAGGTCTGCGGGTCACGCCACAACGCGCGTCGATCCTAACGGTTCTGTCCGAAGCGGACGATCATCCCAATGTCGAAGACCTGTATGAAAAGACCCGCGCATTGGACGATACCGTGTCGGTCGCGACGGTCTATCGTACGATGTCGGTGCTGGAAAATGCCGGACTGGTGCGTAAACTGATGCTGGACGACGCCCCTGCCCGCTATGAAATGATGCCGCACACCGATCATGACCATCTGGTCGATGTGGAAAGCGGCGAACTGATCGAAATCCCCGGCACTGAAATCGCCGACCTGATGGGCCGCGTCGCAGCAGAGCTGGGATACGAGATCATCAGCCATCACACCGTGATCCGGGCGCGCAAAACCTAGGCTTTGGGACTGTCCACCAATGACCGCACCATGGCCGCCGCCCCCACTGCCACGGTCCGCACCAGCACGTCTTCGGGGATATCGCGGCTAAGCCAGTCGCGCATCGGTCCGAAGGCCGACAAGAACACCATCAGGTTCGCCATAATATCCAACCGCGTGTCATCTGCATCAAGGTCAAGACGCAGGCTCAGTTGATCGGCAAGGTCTTTCATCACCGCAAATTCGCGCATGTGCAGCGCCTTGCGATCAACCGATTGCATATGTGGCACGCTGCGATAGGCCAGCAACGTGCCCTGACGCTTTTTGGCCCAGCTTTCGCGCAGGTATTCTTCCAAGGCCGCCTCAAGCGATAGGGATTGATCCAACAGGATCACGGGCAGCGTCGGGACATCTTCGCGAAACCACAGCTGGTTCAGCAGTCGGCGCAGGATATCATTCTTGTTGGCGATATAATCGTAAATGCTTGCCTGATTAACGCCGGATTTTGCGCAGATGTCACGGATGGTTGTCGCGGCAAAGCCTTTCTCGAGGAACAGATCGAGGGCGGCATCGCAAATCTGTTCCCGCCGGCTGTGAATCAGCGATTTGTTCTGGACATTCGTGATGTCGGCCTCAGCCAGAAATTGGTGCCGCAGGGCTTGCAGACGCTGGCCGTCATGAGGCGGGAGACTTGTATCAGGCATTCACAGTTCCTTTTCTGCGTAAAACCTAGCGTCTTTCGATATGTGAAACAACCGCCAAGCCATGCTTGGTACGGAACGAAAAACCCCCGCCTGCAGGATACACAGGCGGGGGTGACTTTAGGTTTAATCTTGGCAGGGCCGTCTTATTATTCGAGACCAAGCGCCACAAAGCGCGGATCACCCGCCCGCCGTACAAGCAGCAAAAGCGATTTGCGCCCGGCGTCCCGCGCCGATGTCACGCTGTCCTCAAGATCGGCAAAGGTCATGACGCTTTGTTGCCCCGCTTCGGTGATGATATCCCCGACGCGCAGACCTTTTTCAAAGGCCTCTGACAGTTCGTCCACTTCGGTCACGGCAAGACCTGTGGTCGCAGCATCCGCCCCAAGTTCAGTGCGCAGGTCATCGGTCAAGGGCGTCAAGGACAGCCCCAGCATCGACTGCGTCACGGGCCCTTCGGGGGTGCCTTCATCGGCGGGGTCTTCGTCAGATGTCTCAGGCGCTTCGGCGTCTTCACGACGGCCCAAGGTCACTTTCAACGTCTGGGATTTTCCATCGCGCAGAATGGTCACACGCACGGCAGCGCCAACGGCGCTGTTGCCAACCTGACGCACCAACCCGCGTGTGTCTTCGACCTCGACACCGGCAAAGCTCATGATGATATCGCCGGTCAACAGGCCTGCTTCTTTCGCGGGGCCTTCGGGGACATCGGTGACCAGCGCGCCGGTTGCAGATGCCAAGCCCATGGCGTCAGCCACGTCTTGGGTTACGTCCTGAATGCGTACGCCCAGCCAACCACGGCGGGTTTCGCCAAATTCCTTCAACTGGTCAACGACCCGCGTCACCACATTAGAGGCCATCGAAAAGCCGATGCCGATAGATCCGCCGTTGGGCGACAAGATCGCGGTATTCACGCCGATCACAGTGCCGTCCATATTGAACAACGGCCCACCGGAATTGCCCCGGTTGATCGCGGCATCGGTCTGGATGTAGTCGTCATAGGTCCCCGACAAGGCGCGGTTACGGGCGGACACGATGCCGGCGCTAACCGAAAAACCCTGTCCCAGCGGGTTGCCCATCGCGATGACCCAATCACCGACACGCGCAGCGTTGCTATCGCCAAAGCTCACGAAAGGCAGCGGTGTCGCCGCTTCGACTTTCAGAAGGGCGATGTCTGTGTTCGCGTCTGTACCAACCACGGTCGCCTTCAGCTCTTCTCCTGAAAAGAATTCGATGGTGATCTCGTCCGCACCCTCGATGACGTGGTTATTCGTCACCACATAGCCGTCTTCCGAAATGACAAAGCCCGACCCAAGTGCAGATGATTTACGCGGTGCGGGCGCTTCTCCGTTGTTGTTGCGGTCTTGGAATTCTTTGAAAAAGTCTTCAAAAGGCGACCCTTCGGGCACGATACCACGCGGTCCGGTGCGCCCTTCGACCGTGGTCGAAGTGGTGATATTCACCACCGACGGGCTGATCTTTTCCGCCAAAGGTGCCAGGCTTTCCGGCTTGGCATAAGACATCACGGCCTGCAGCATCACAAAGGCGATCGCCAGCAGTCCCATCAAAAGCAGTTTGATCTGCGGCGTCATTGCATTGGTTTTCGTCAGAGATACTGCCTTACGCTGCATTCATCGTCTCCTGATCATGGACGGGGCAGAATGCCCCATGTGTTCGCGCACCAGAGTGCATCCGCAAGCGCGGTGCTGCAAGTTGTAAGATGTGTATCATTTCGGGCATGTCAACGCGCCCTGACGTATCCGTGACCATTTCGCAAAGAATTAAACGAAGGCTGCGACCGCAAAACGTAAAAAGGGCCGGCGCATTGGCCAGCCCTTTTTGTACAATCAAGATTTGGATCAAGATCAGTTATTTTCGCCCTCGGCCGACCGGCTGCCCTGATCGGACCGCAAGTAGTTAAAGAATTCGCTGTCCGGCGACATTACCATGGTCGAGTTATTCCCCTTCAGAGCTTCTTCATAGGCGCTAAGAGACCGGTAGAATTCAAAGAATTCTGCGTCCTTGGAATAGGCCTGCGCAAAGATCTTGTTCCGCTCGGCGTCTGCTTCACCTTCGGTGATGCGGGCATCGCGGCGGGCCTCTGACAGGATCTCGGTATAGGTACGATCCGCAAGCGCTGTCACACGCTGTGCCGCCTCTCGGCCACGGGCCCGTTCGTCTGTCGCTTCGCGGTCCCGTTCGGCGATCATACGTTGCAGCGTGGCGTCAAAGTTCTGTTCGGGCAGATTGGTCTGGCGCAACCGCACATCAACAACCGCCAGCCCCAAAGCCTGAGCACGCTGATCGGTACGTTCCTGAATCTGATCCATGAGCGCCGACCGCTCGGGCGACAGGATCGTGTCCGATGTCACACCTTGCGAACCCAGAACCGCACGGATCTGACCGTCAAGAATACCATTCAGCTGAATTTCAGCCTGACGTTCCCCGTCGATCCCCAAGGCCTGCCGGAACTGGCGAATGTCGGCGATGCGGTAGAGAACGAAAGCGTCTACCTCAAGACGGCGGTCATCGGCTGGTGTCACCTCGATCATCGGGGTTTCCAGCGTCAGAATACGGTCTTCATAGCGCACAACTTCGTCCAGAAGCGGCAGTTTAAAGCCAAGGCCCGGTTCTTCGCGGACCTGTTTGATCTGGCCAAACCGCAGCACAAGAACCTTTTCACGTTCGTCTACGATGAACATTGACGACAGGGCACCGACGATTGCGATGACGACAACTGGAACAAGAAATCCTAGCTTTTTCATCAGTTTGATCCTCCGGTATTGCCGGCATTGCGGCGCAATTCATTCAGCGACACATAGGGCACGACACCCTGACCACCGCCATCTTGATTGTTCTCAAGAATAATCTTGTCGACGTCGCCCAGAACCTTTTCCATGGTCTCTAGGTACAGACGCTTTCGGGTCACCTCGGGTGCGGCGTCGTATTCTTTCAACACAGCCTCAAAGCGGCTTGCCTCACCCACGGCGTCGTTCACGACACGGGCGCGGTACCCTTCTGCGGCTTCCAGGATTTGCGCCGATTCACCACGTGCTTCGGCGGTGCGACGGTTGGCATAGGCATCAGCCTGACGTTCCACCCGGTCGCGTTCTTGTGCGGCGGCCTGAACATCACGGAAGGCGTCGATAACGGTCTGCTGCGTGGTGCGCCCTTCGGCGTCGGTCATGGTGACCGTCTGGCTGGGCGGATCCACCTTGTTAAAGTTGACGCGGATGATGTTGATCCCGGTCTGGCGGTTGTCCAGCGTTGTCTGGATCAGCTCGCGCGCGGCGGCTTCGATCGCGGCGCGGTCGCGGTTCAGGATCGGTGCCAGTTCCGACTGGGCGATGATTTCACGCATCGCGGATTCAGAGATCGCGCGCACTGCGGCATCTGGATTGCGCAACGAGAATTTGAAATCCTCGGCGCTTTTGACATTCCAGACCACCTGAAAATCAATATCGACGATGTTTTCGTCCGTTGTCAGCATCAAGCCGTCATTGTCGTCCGAATTCCGACCTGCCCCGATGGTTTCGGCGCGGTTGGTGGTGACGTCGAACACTTCGGCGGTTACAAACGGCCATGGCGCAAAGTTCAGACCTTCAGTGCCAATCCCGGAAAACTTGCCAAGAAACAGCTCGATCGACTGCTGTTCGGGACGGACCGTGTAAAAGCTGGCCATGCCCCACAGCACCACGGCTGCCAAGGCACCAAGGCCGATGCTGCCACGCGAGAGCAGCGGTCCGCGGCTTCCGCCACCACCAGATCCACCGCCAGTGCCACGATTGCCACCTTTACCGCCCATCAGAACGCGCAGTTGTTCCTGGCCTTTTTTCACCAATTCATCAATTTCGGGGATCTGTGGTTTGTCACCACCGGGCCCACGCCCCCCACCTGTTGGTCGGTTGCTACCCGGCTTGTTCTGATCACCGCCAGAATTGTCACCGCCTGAGTTTCCTCCGCCGCCCCAAGGGCCGCCCGTATTTCCAGCCATTAATTCTTCCCTATTGCGACCGCCGTTGCAGTCTAGTTCTCTGTTCAGATTTGGGCATGAATGCCCGGATTTCAAGCCGTGCGCGTTGGTGTTCGCATCGTGACCAGTTCTTCGGACATGGTCGGATGCACGGCGCATGTTGCGTCAAACTGCTCTTTTGTCAGGCCCGCCTTGACGGCGATGCCCACCAACTGGATCAATTCGCCTGCATTTGGTGCGACAATGTGGCACCCTAAAACAACGCGGGTTTCCTGACACACGATCAGTTTCATCATCACACGCTGGTTCTGTTCGGCAAAGGCGGTTTGCATCGGCCGGAACGAAGTCGCGTAGATTTCGACCGGTCCTGTGTCGCGGGCTAGTTCTTCGGACATGCCGACCGTGCCCATTTCCGGCTGCGTAAAGATCGCAGACGGGATCAGGTCGTGATCCACCGGTGTCGGGTTGCCAGCAAAGACGGTCTGCACAAAAGCCATGCCTTCGCGGATCGCCACAGGTGTCAGGTTCACGCGGTTGGTCACGTCGCCGATGGCATAGATCGATGGCACGCCGGTCTGGCTGTATTCATCGACTTCAATCTCTGCGCCGCGCCCAAGGCTGACACCGACGTCTTCAAGGCCCATATCTTGGGTCATCGGCGTGCGGCCGGTTGCAAACAGAACCATATCAAAGACTTTTTCACCGCCATTGGTGGATTTCACCCAGATCGGTCCCTGCGTCCCCTCGCGGGCGGCGGCGTTATGGCGGTTCAATTCGCCTGCCTGTTCTGGGGTGGCCCCCATGGCTGCGTCGGAGTTGCTGGGAACGGTACCGACGTCACGGTCAGCTTCTCGCGCCATTTCGACGATGTTGGTGCCCGTGTGGATGTCGATGCCGTTTTCCCGCATTGATTCCGCGACCAGACCGCGCGCTTCGTCGTCAAAGCCCCGCAGGATTTGCGCGCCGCGATAATACAGCGTCACCTCGACGCCGAGACCTTGCAAGATGCAGGCGAATTCGCAGGCGATATAGCCGCCGCCGATGATAAGAATGGATTTGGGCAGCTTTTCCAGATGAAAGATATCGTCCGACACAATCCCCAGATCGGCATTCGGCAGGTCAGGGCGCACAGGACGGCCACCCGTTGCCACCAGAATATGCTTGGCGGTTTTCACCTCGCCGGTGGACAGCTCGACCGTGTGGGCATCCTTGATCTTGGCGCGCGCGTCGAATGTTTCGACGCCCGACCCTGCCAACAGCTTGCGATACACCGCCTCAAGACGGTCCAGTTCACCGTGCAACCGCTTGCGAAAGGAAAGCCAGTCGAATGTGCCAGGCTTTATGTCCCAACCATAGGCTTGGGCCTCGGCTGCCATGCCGGAATAGCCCGATGCGAATACCATCAGCTTTTTGGGCACACAGCCGCGGATCACGCAGGTTCCGCCATAGCGGTCCTCTTCGGCCAGACCGACCTTGGCACCGTGTTCGCTGGCTGCGACACGCGCGGCACGCACCCCGCCAGAACCACCGCCAATTACAAACAGATCAAAGTCAAAATTACGCGATGCGTCGGGCTTTTGGTCGGACATACAGTCGGGGCCTTTCTAGTTTTAGTCGCTTAGGTCCGTGAACAGATTGTCTGTTTCAACGAAATCCAGCCGATCACGGTCTACGGTGCCTGCATTGATGTCGCGTACTTCGACGCGACCGTCACCAAAGCCGATCACCACTGCATCACAGATATCAATGAACAGCCCGTTTTCAACAACGCCGGGCATCTGGTTCATCACCAGCGACAATTGGCGCGCGTTGCCAATACGGTTCAGATGCAAATCCATGATGTAGTTCCCTTCATCGGTAATGAAAGGAATGTCGCCATTCATTCGCAAAGTCGACGTTCGCCCCAGCACATCCATCGAGATCAGCGTTTCCTCGACCAGCGCCTGCGTGGTCTGCCAGCCAAATGGGATGACTTCGATCGGCAAGGGGAACGCGCCCAGCGTTTCGACCTCTTTCCCGATATCGGCGATTACGACCATCTGGTCGGATGCCGTCGCCACGATCTTTTCTTGCAACAAGGCCCCGCCGCCGCCTTTGATCAGGTTCAGTTCCCCGTCAAATTCATCAGCGCCGTCAATGGTCAGGTCCAGCCATTTTGCCTCGTCCAGACTGATGACTTCGATACCAACCTCGCGGGCCAGTTGTGCTGTGCGTGTGGACGTTGGCACGCCCTTGATGCGCAAGCCGTCGTCGCGCACCATCTCGCCCAGACAGCGCACCAGCCACGCGGCGGTCGAGCCAGTCCCAAGACCGACACGCATGCCGTCTTCGACAAATTGCGCAGCCCGTTTGGCGGCGACAAACTTGGCCTTATCAATGGGTGATAATTCTCCGGACATGGCAGCGACTCCTGATTGATCGACGCCCTTATAGACGCAGCCGCCCTAGGGTGCGACCCCTCAAAATCGGGTATTGGTGTCTGGGATGGCCCAAGACGGCCCCTTTTTACTGGATAGCCCCGCCCAGCCAACTAGCTCATGACCGTAAAGAGTATTTTTTAAAGGTATCGACATGGTGCATATGGCACATCCAGTTTCGCCCCAAGCCCAGCACGAGACATGTGTGACGCTCGCGGGCATTGGTACGGCTTTGCCGCCGAACAAGTTACCGCAGTCGATGGCGCAGGATTACGCCCGCGCCCTGCTGGGAAAGCGTTACACCCATTTTGAACGGCTTGCCCCGGCATTCGAAAATGCTGGCGTGGACATGCGCCATCTTGTGCAGCCCGTGGCGTGGTACGAACAAGACCGTGGCTGGGCAGAGCGCGGTGCCGCGTACATGCAAACGGCCCCCTTATTGTTTATCGACGCAGCCCAAGCCGCGCTGGCCGACGCAAACTGTCGCGCTGATCAGGTGGACGTCGTCGTGACAGTATCATCAACCGGAATTGCGACCCCCACGCTCGAGGCGCAGGCGTTCAAAGCAATGGGCTTTCGCACAGATGTGCAGCGCGTGCCGTTGTTTGGCCTTGGCTGTGCGGGCGGGGTCACCGGGTTGGCACTGGCGCGCAGGCTGGCGGCAGCGCGGCCCGATCAAACCGTGTTGATGGTTGCGGTCGAGGCCTGTTCGCTGTCTTTCCGCACCGACCGGCTGCAAAAGGCCGACATCATCGCAACCGTCCTGTTTGGCGACGGGGCGGCGGCGGCAGTGCTGAAATCTAGCACCCAGCAGGATGCAGGGGCAATTACATTGGGCGACGGTCAGGAACATATCTGGCCCGACACACTTGGGATCATGGGCTGGGACGTTGATGAAAACGGGCTGGGCGTTGTGTTTGACCGCTCCATCCCGACGTTTGTTCAGGAAAACTTTCGCGAAGCTGTGTTGGGCATGCTTGGCCGCGCGTGCCTGCCGCTTGACGCAATTGACCGCTTTGTCTGCCACCCCGGTGGGGCCAAGGTGCTTGAAGCGATCGAGAGCACGATGCACCTGCCCGAGGGCAGTCTGGATGCCGAGCGCGATACCTTGCGCGCAGCGGGCAACATGTCAGCCCCCACGGCGTTGTTCGTGTTGGACCGCGTTTTGAAGTCAGGCCAGACGGGACAAATGGCGCTCTGCGCCCTTGGCCCCGGCTTTACCGCGTCGCTTTTGCCGGTGAGGGTGGCATCATGACCCTTGGCACATTCCTGTTCCTTGCCTTTATCGTCGTGCAACGTTTGGGCGAACTGGTTATCGCAAAACGCAACACTGCCGCCTTGCTGGCGCGCGGGGCCCACGAAGTCGGTGCAGCCCATTATCCGGTGATGGTCGCGCTCCACAGCGCTTGGGTATTGTGTCTGCTGATCTTTGGCTATTCTCAGGACATCCACCTTGGCTGGCTTGCGCTTTATGCCGTGTTGCAGGTTTTTCGAGTCTGGATTCTTGGTACTTTGGGTCGCCGCTGGACCACACGGATCATCGTGATTGACGAACCGCTTGTGGCCAAAGGACCGTTCCGGTTCATCCCGCACCCCAACTACACATTGGTCGTGTTCGAGGTTTTCGTGGCCCCGATGATCTTGGGCCTAGTCTGGGTCGCGTTTCTATTCAGCGCCTTGAATGCAGCCATGCTGTATCATCGGATTCGCGTGGAAGACGGTGCCTTGCGACCAAACTAGGCGATTTCGGTTCGGGCCTTCTGCAATGCGCTTGAACATGTCGTTTTCAATCGTTCAGATGGCCCGCAATCGGCTAATACAGCGCTATGAACAGCTATATTCTTCACTATGCACCAGATAACGCGTCACTGATCATACGATTGGCGCTTGACGCGTTGGGCCAGCCTTATCGCACCGTTTTGGTGGACAGGGCCACCTGCGCGCAAACATCGCCGGCCTACCTGTCGCTTAACCCGCATGGCCTGATCCCTGTGCTGGAATGCCAAGATGGCGCGATATTTGAAACCGGTGCAATCCTGCTGTGGCTTTCCGACCGGCACGGTGAATTGGGTCCAAAAATCCACACACCCAGACGCGCGGATTTCCTCAAGTGGTTGTTTTTCATCTCAAACACGGTGCATCCCGCTTTGCGGATGACGTTTTACCCTGAAAAATACGCGGGCCCGGACTCCGCCCATCAGGCAGCCTTGCGCACAACCATGCAAGCGGCGCTGACGCGGCATCTGAAATCGCTTGATGCACGGGCCGCACAGGGACCTTTTGAACTGGCAATCCAGTTTTATCTTGCCGCTTTGCTGCGCTGGTGTGTGCTGTATCCTGTGCAAAAGGACCGCAACTGGTTCAACCTTGATGAATTGCCCCACCTCAAGGCGATGTGCCTGTCGCTTGAAACCCTGCCCAGCGTGGCCGCCGCCCAAAAAGCCGAAGGGCTAGGCCCGACGCCATTTTCCGCCCCGCAATATGCCACCCCACCCCAAGGAAGTGCCACCTGATGTTTCTCTCTGTTTTCGACATGTTCAAAGTGGGCATTGGTCCGTCATCCTCGCACACCATGGGCCCCATGGTGGCGGCTGCGCGGTTCTTGAACCTGATGCGCGCGTCCCCGTTCAAATTCGCGGGCTTGCGCGCGTCACTGCACGGCAGCCTTGCATTTACCGGTGTCGGCCATGCCACGGACCGCGCCACGATCCTTGGGCTCGCGGGGTTCACCCCCCAAGACTATGATCACGAAACGGCCGAAGCGACCTTGGCCGAGATTAACAAAACCAACCAGATAACCCTGCCCGATTTTGGTGCGCTCAACTTTAACCCCAAAACCGATATGATCTTTGACTATGATCTGAAATTGCCAGGCCACGCCAACGGGATGATGCTGATGGCCACCGACGCCCAAGGCGACGTGACCTTGCGCGAGACATATTATTCCATCGGCGGCGGCTTTGTGATGACCGAGGCCGAACTGACCGCAGGCAAGGATACGGACGAAGGCGCACCCGTCCCCTACCCGTTTAAATCCGCCGCCGAGATGCTTGAGATGGCCAAGGCGTCGGGCAAAACCATCGCTGGAATGAAACGCGCAAACGAGGAATCGCGCGGCGGTGCTGCGCATTTGCGCGACGGGTCCAAGCGGCTGTGGCAGGTGATGAACGACTGCATCAATCGCGGGCTTGAGACCGGCGGCATCCTGCCCGGCGGCCTGAATGTGAAACGCCGTGCCAAGGGCATTCACGACGCCCTTCTGGCGGAACGCGGTTTGAACCAGCAAGCGCCGCATACGATCAACGACTGGATGAGCGTCTATGCCATGGCGGTAAACGAGGAAAATGCCGCCGGCGGTCAGGTTGTCACCGCGCCGACCAACGGTGCGGCTGGCGTGATGCCCGCGACCCTGCGCTATTATCTGGATCACGTCCCCGGCGCGTCCGAGGCACACATCGAAGATTTCTTGCTGACGGCAGCGGCGATTGGCGGGTTGGTGAAATTCAACGCCTCGATCTCGGGGGCCGAAGCGGGCTGTCAGGCCGAGGTCGGATCAGCCGCTGCAATGTCCGCCGCCGGATTATGCGCCGTGATGGGCGGCACCCCGGAACAGATTGAAAATGCGGCGGAAATCGCGTTGGAACATCACCTTGGCATGACCTGCGATCCGGTGCGCGGCTTGGTGCAGGTGCCCTGCATCGAACGCAACGGTCTTGGCGCGATCAAGGCCGTATCGGCGGCGTCACTGGCCCTGCGCGGTGACGGCACGCATCTGGTGCCATTGGATGCCTGCATCGAAACCATGCGCCAGACCGGCGTGGACATGTCCGAGAAATATAAGGAAACGTCGCTTGGCGGCTTGGCTGTCAACGTGCCCAACTGTTGATCTGACGCAGCGGCACCCCGCGAAAGCTGCGCTTGACCCTGCCCGCCCTTTGCAAGACGCTGACGTCTGTCAGGAAATATCTGGCAGGAAACGTCGGGAGGGACATCATGGAACTGGAACAAGCAATGCTGGGACGCCGCAGCATCAGGGGCTTTACCAAAGACCCCATACCGCGCGCGCTTCTGGAAGAGATCATTGAACTGGCCAACCGCGCCCCGTCGTCGATGAACACGCAGCCTTGGCATTTTCACGTCCTGACGGGCCAACCGCTTGAAAACGTCCGCGAGGGGAACTCCACCCGCATGCTGCAAGGCGTACCCCCTGTCCGTGAGATCAGCGATCACGGGGCCTATGCCGGTGTGCACCGTGAACGGCAGGTTGATATCGCCAAACAGCTTTTTGCCGCCATGGGGATTGAGCGCGAAGACAAAGAGCGCCGCCAAGATTGGGTGATGCGCGGGTTCCGCCAATTCGACGCGCCTGTGTCCATCGTCGTCTGTTTTGACAAATCGCTGGATGACAACGGTACCATCGCGCATTTCGATCTGGGGGCTGTGACTTACGGTCTGGTCCTTGCCGCCTGGAGCAAAGGGCTGGGATCCGTCATCAACGGTCAAGGGATCATGCAATCGCCCGTCGTGCGCGAACATGCGCAAATTCCCGATGATCAAGTGATCATGACCTGTGTCGCGCTTGGCTGGCCTGATGAAAGCTTTTCCGCAAATGACGTCAAATCGGTGCGCCGCCCCGTGGACGCGGTGGCGCGTTTCGTGGGCTTTGACAGCTGAAATTGAGCATCATCTTGCTGGGCGTTTTTACGCCTGATTCCCGGGCGATTTGGCACCAGCCGTCGCCCGGAATATCCATTTTCTCCAATCGACTAAACCGCTAATCCTCATCCCCTTTGGGGGAAGTGGAAAAGTTCATGGGCATCAACACCTGACGCAAAACACCACCTGCATCATATTAAAAGCTTACAAAGACGAACGCGCTGCGACCTCGTAACCGCGTTCTTCAGGCTCATCATCGACCAATTCCTGCGGAAACCCGTCAGCAAGGATTTTCAGGCCCGTCGCGTCCTCCAGCCGCTCGATAATCCGGTCGGATTGCGCCCGCTCTCCATAGCGTTTCTGCCCGTCGGTCATAATGTCGATAATCAGCGGCGACACATCCAGCGGGACTGAGAAGTCATCTGCAAGCCTCTGAAAAAGCCCAATATCCTTTTGGATCAGGTCCATGGTAAAATTCACGTCCCGTGACCCCGATAGGATCAATTGGCTTTCGGTCTCGTGCACAAATGATGTGCCGGAAGACATTGAAATCGCTTGATAGGTCGTGGCCAAATCCATTCCAGCGGCTTTCATCACGGTCATCGCCTCGCAAACCGAGATCAGGTTCACAGTCGCAAGATAATTCGTCATCACCTTAAGAACCGACGCTGAACCGATATCGCCAGTGTGCAAAACGCGCCGCCCCATCAGCGTCAACAGCGGCAGGATGCGATCGAACGTCGGCCTGTCGCATGCCGCGAAAATGCTGATGTTGCCGGTATCCGCGCGGTGGCAGCCGCCCGAAACCGGACAATCGACCGCAGCGCCGCCTGCCGCGATCACTGCGGCCCCCAGGCGCTTGATCTCGGCGGCGTCCGTAGTCGACATCTCCATCCAGATCTTGCCGGGGCCGACATGGGGCAACATTTCATCCATGACCGCCGCAGATGCCGCCGGGCTGGGCAGACAGGTGATGACCACGTCGCAGGATTGCATCAGATCAGCGGGCGATGTGCCATCCTTGGCCCCCCCTGCAACCTTGGCTGCCACAAATTCCGCATTCAGATCATGCACATAAAGGTCGATGCCATTGCGCAGCAAACTACCAGACAGCTTGCCCCCCACATTCCCCAACCCGATAAAACCAACTTTCATACTGTCTCTCCCTTAGTATTTTGAACAAGTGAAGCCGCGCGTCCCTAGCAGGTCGCGTCTGTTTACGACGTTGCAGGAAAAGGGTGCACAAAGGTGCAGATGCGCACAGTCTTGGTGAATTTTCACATCCTTGCACAGGTGGTCGCCCCTCCTTATTTTTAACTCAACGCATAAAAAGGAGAGCGATCATGTCCCTTAGACCCACGCTTGAGACCCGCGCCGCCATCCCCACTTTGGAGGGTGCGGGCGTGAAACTGCACCGCGCCTTCGGCTTTCAGGACCCGTCCGAGCTGGACCCGTTCTTGTTGTTTGACGATTTCCGCAACGAGCGCCCGCAAGATTTTGAAAAAGGTTTTCCATGGCATCCGCACCGCGGGATCGAAACCATTACCTATGTGCTGGAAGGTACGGTGGATCATGGGGATTCTCTGGGCAATGTCGGCACGCTTGGCGCGGGCGATGTGCAATGGATGACCGCAGGATCGGGCATCTTGCATCAGGAAATGCCGCATGGGAATGCGCGCGGCCAGATGCACGGCTTTCAGCTTTGGGGCAATTTGCCCGCCGCGCAAAAGATGACAGCCCCGCGCTATCAAGATGTGACCGCCAAGGATATTCCGGTCATCACAGATGACGATGGCACCGTGGTCAAGGTGATTACCGGCGAATTTTGGGGCAAGACCGGCCCGGTCGATGGCATCGCTGCTGATCCGCAATATTTGGACATCACCGTCCCTGCAGGCGTCAAGAAAACCTTTAAGATCGACACCTACCGCCGCGCTTTTGCCTATGTTTTCCAAGGGGCTGCGGCCTTTGCGGATGCGTCAAAACCGTCAGGTGTTTTGCTTGAAAAAGAAGTCGCCGGGGAGGAGTTGAACATTCGCGACCTAAGCGGTGACCGCACATTGATCCGCTTTGGCACGGGCGACGAGGTCACGCTTCAGGCAGGTCCGGAAGGTGTCCGGTTCTTGCTGATTTCGGGCGCACCGATTGATGAACCCGTCGCATGGCACGGACCAATTGTGATGAACACCCAAGCCGAACTGCGCCAGGCGATGCGCGATCTGAACAACGGGACATTCATCAAAGCGGCCCATTAAACAAATCAGGGTAAGGCCCGCGCGGCCTTACCCGACAACCACGGATTTGCGCACCATATCCCAATACTGCGCAATGACCTCATCCAGCGACAGCCGTCCGCCGCTGCGAAACCACGTGTTTACACCGGTAAGCATTGCAATCACCGCGAGCGTCGCAATTTTGGTGTCGGCAATCGAAAAGGCACCCGATTGCGCGCCGCTTTGCAAGATCCCCTCAAGCCGGTCTTCGTATCGACGGCGCAATGCTTCGACGGCGGCGAAGTTTTCAGGCGTGAGGTTGCGCAGTTCCATATACGAAATGAACACCTCGTCGGGGCGGTCGGCATGGTACCGGATGTGAAAGTCCACGAAATCGCGGAGCCTTTCCAGCGGATCATCGGCGCAAAGGTCTTGGGAGGCTGCCAAAAGATCCTCCATGTGCGCGCGTAGCAGATTGAACAGCAGGGTCTGTTTGTCTGGCGTGTAATTATAAAGCGCACCGGCCTGAACGCCGACTTCGGTCGCGATGGCCCGCATGGAAACCGCAGCATAGCCATGCTGCGCGAACAGCCGCAACGCCGCTTCGCGGACCTTGGGGCCTGTAATATCAGAATGTGATCCGGTTGTACGCGCCATGACAGCAAGGCTAATTGAACAGATGTTCAAAAGCAAACCCCGCTTGCGCGAAAACCACCGCTGGTGCATGACTAAGCCCATGATGATGCGCCCGATCTTTGGCCTTTGCGCCCTTGCCTTGTTGCTGCCCGCAGCCTGCACGCAATTTCCTGCGCTCGACAGCCGTGCCACCCCCGAACGTTTGGCCGCTGAATACCCTGCCCTTGTGCCTGTTGATCCGTTGTTGGACACAGCCCGTGCCGGTCAGGTGGATGTGCAGCAGGCCGAAGCGGGTTTGACGACACGCGCGCGAAATTTGCAGGCGCGCGCTGCCCGTTTACGCGGCACGGTCCTGTCAGGCACCGAAAAACAACGCCTTGCCCAAGGGGTGCGCTAGGGTTTTGTCGCTATGCCGCGTTGCACGCAGGCAGCGCATCCGCTACATCGCGTCGCAATGAATTTATGCGCGCCCGCGCCGTATCACAAAGGATTAAACCATGTCACAGCCGCTTCGTCTTGGGATTGCCGGATTGGGCACCGTCGGGGGGGGCGTTGTGCGCATCTTGCGCAAGCAAGCCGCCTTGATCGAGGCGCGCACGGGCCGGGCCATTACGATTTCAGCCGTTTCGGCGCGCAGCCGCGACAAGGATCGCGGCGTCAATCTGTCGGATTACGCGTGGGAAGATGATCCCGTGGCGCTGGCCAAACGTGACGATATTGATGTGTTTGTCGAATTGATGGGGGGCGACGAAGGCCCCGCAAAGGACGCCACCGAAGCCGCATTGGCATCGGGCAAAGACGTTGTCACCGCCAACAAAGCCATGCTGGCGATGCACGGGCAATCATTGGCTGAACAGGCCGAAGCCGCTGGCTGCCTGATCCGTTACGAGGCTGCTGTTGCAGGCGGTATTCCCGTTATCAAGACGCTGACCGAAGGGCTGGCTGGCAATGAGGTCACCCGCGTGGTGGGCGTCATGAATGGCACCTGCAACTACATCCTGACCCGCATGGAAGAAACCGGCAACGGCTACAACTCCTTGTTCGAAGAGGCCGGTGCGCTTGGCTATCTTGAAGCGGATCCAAATCTGGATGTGGGCGGTATCGATGCGGCGCATAAGCTGGCGATTTTGTCGTCCATCGCGTTCGGAACACAGGTTGATTTCAATGGGATCGAGATCGAAGGCATCCAGCGCGTCAGCCTTGAGGACATTCGGGCCGCTGCCGATATGGGGTACAAGATCAAGCTGTTAGGCGTGGCACAAATGACCGGTCGTGGGCTAGAGCAGCGCATGCAGCCTTGTCTAGTGCCGGACAGCTCTCCTCTTGGGCAATTGGCGGGTGGGACAAACATGATCGTGCTGGAAGGCGACGCCGTGGGGCAGATCGTCCTGCGCGGCCCCGGTGCGGGCGAAGGGCCGACGGCCAGTGCGGTATTGTCGGACATCTGCGATATCGCGCGCGGCTGGCATGGGCCGGTGTTCGGGCAAAAGGCCAGCACGCTGAAAACAGCTACCTCGGCGATGTCGCAAGCCCCCGCAGCGTTTTATCTGCGCATGGGATTGCTGGATAAACCCGGTGCATTGGCCAAGATCGCAACCGTTCTGGGCGAGGCCGGGATCAGCATCAACCGGATGCGCCAGACCGAACACCGGTCGGATCATGCGCCTGTGTTGATTGTGACCCACAAGACCAGCCGCAAGGCGCTGGACGAAGCCTTGGCGGCGATGGCGGGCACAGGCGTGTTGGCAAGCGATCCGGTCGCGTTGCGCATTGAGGATCTTTAAGGCCTTCGGGATCAAGGGGTGTGACCGGGACCGCAAGGCGCTATTCGCGGTCCCGGTCCGGATGCCTTCGGCGAGGATTTAGGACCATTTGGAATTGAGGGACGCATGGACTTTTTAGGTGTTGATGCGTCTTTGACGGGGCGGCGTTGGGTCGGCCCCGACATTGAGGTCACGCGCGCAAGCGAAGTCTTGGGCCAGCAGACCAGCCTTCCGCCGGCTCTGTGTCAGGTTCTGGCACGGCGCGGGGTTGGACCTGCCGAGGCCGAGATGTTTCTAGCACCGTCCTTGCGGGATTTGCTGCCCGACCCCAGATCACTGCGGGATATGGAGAAAGCCGCGACTCGTTTTTTGGCGGCCGTCAAAGCACGCCAGCGCATTGCCATTTTTGCGGATTACGACGTGGACGGGGGCAGCTCTGCTGCGTTGCTGTTGGTGTGGTTGCGCGACATGGGCTGTGATGCGACGCTATATGTGCCTGACAGGATCGACGAAGGCTATGGCCCCAATGACGAGGCAATGGCAGCCTTGGCAGCCAAACATGATCTGATTGTCTGCGTCGATTGCGGGACGCTGTCCCATGGCCCCATTGCCGCCGCAGTGGGTGCCGATGTGATTGTACTGGACCACCACTTGGGTGCCGAGACTTTGCCCGATGCCCATGCTGTCGTAAACCCGAACCGGCAGGACGAGAATGGCGCGCTGGCGCATCTTTGCGCGGCAGCCGTGGTTTTCTTGATGCTGGTCGAGGCCGGTCGGCAATTACGCGAGGCCGGTGCCAAGGGACCCGATCTGATGGCACTGCTGGATCTGGTGGCGCTGGCCACAGTCGCGGATGTTGCGCCGTTGATTGGCGTCAACCGCGCCTTTGTGCGTCAGGGCCTGCGGGTGATGGCGCGGCGTGATCGGCTGGGGTTGGCCGCTTTGGCCGATGTCGCACGGATGGACACCGCGCCGTCATCCTATCACCTTGGTTTTTTACTGGGGCCACGTATCAATGCTGGCGGGCGGATTGGTCAGGCCGATCTGGGCGCGCGATTGCTGGCATGCGGCGACCCGCACGAGGCTGCCGCCCTTGCAGAGCGGCTCGACATGCTGAACACCGAGCGCCGCGACGTAGAAGCCTCTGTGCGCGCCGCAGCGCTGGATCAGGCCGAGGCGCGCGGTTTTGATGCGCCATTGGTCTGGGCGGCAGGGGCCGGGTGGCATCCCGGTGTTGTAGGCATCGTCGCCTCGCGGCTGAAAGAGGCGTCGAATCGCCCGTCCATCGTGATTGGGTTTGAAGATGGCATCGGCAAAGGGTCGGGCCGGTCCGTATCAGGCATTGATCTGGGCGCACCGATCCAGCGCTTGGCGGCCGAAGGTCTGCTGATCAAAGGCGGCGGGCACAAGATGGCTGCCGGCCTGACGGTGGCCGAGGACAAGCTGGAGGTCGCGATGGCACGCCTGTCCGACCTGTTGGCCAAGCAGGGCGCGCATCTTGGCGGGGCCGCTGATCTGCGTCTGGATGGAATGCTGATGCCCGCCGCAGCCACCGTTGAGCTGGCCGAACAGATCGAACAGGCGGGCCCCTTTGGTGCCGGTGCCCCTGCCCCGCGCTATGCTTTTGCTGATATGCAGATTCGCTATGCAAAACGCGTGGGCGAAAGCCATCTCAAGATCAGCTTTGGAGATGGCAGCGGTACGAAACTTGATGCCATCGCATTTGGGGCATTTGATGGCCCGATGGGCCCTGCCCTTGAAAATCATGGCGGTGCACGCTTTCATTTGGCCGGTCGGCTGGACATTAACAGCTGGCGCGGGCGGCAGTCGGTACAACTTCGGCTTGAAGATGCTGCGCCCACCTAAAACTTTTTCACTTTTGGCGCAATTTCCACTTGCGCCCTTTGGCGGGATTACCTATTGAACCGCTCACAAGCTAAGTGGCCCGTTCGTCTATCGGTTAGGACGTCAGGTTTTCAACCTGAAAAGAGGGGTTCGACTCCCCTACGGGCTGCCACTTGATTTTCGCAATATATTGAATAAAAACGATAATATGCGTTTGGCCTGTAGTTGTTGTGCCATTTATTGTACCATACGGTTTCAACGAGATGATGTTTCTTCTTTTCAGCCTGGTTGTCGGGCGATTCAAAAAGGAAGTTAGAAAAATGAACGATACGCACACAGATGAAGAGAAAACTGAACAAGCCATCAGATACCTGATGCCCAGCGCAGGCGGAGACGATCAACACGTTCAGTGGCTGGCTGACTGGCGGGAGGCTCGGAACACTGCTGAGACAACACTCGAAGACTCGCCCGAAGACCAAGCCGTGGCGGAGGCCCTCCACGACCGAAGCGTTCGACTTGCGACCACACCGGCGTTGTCTCCAGCGGGGCTAGTTGCTCAGATCGAATGGTTTAAGGAAGACCTTGGCGGGTATGTGCTTGGCAATGCCTCGCCTGCTCACGATCTGATATTCGACACGCTGATTGAAAGCGCTGTCAACTTGCGTGACTAGATCGCTTCCAAGCCACTAGAAATGTGGGGTGGGGTCAACGCCAACACCGATCAGCACCCCCCACCCCCTTCGCATAAGTGGAAATAGACACCCCGCCCCCAAAAATCGCGAGTGCAGTTGGTCATCTAGGCCTTATCTCTATCTGAAGACAGGTTTTGGAACTCGGAATTTTTTTAGTCATAATTGACGCTACCATGATTTCCGATTGAGCATGTTTACCTGACGCGGTATGTCAAACGCAGATCCGCTATTCCCACCT